>CAIRNV010000437.1 GCA_903880005.1 uncultured Verrucomicrobiota bacterium
CAAGCACGACCGATCCAACTGCATCGTTCCGGCTAAGCCGTAACGATGCAGTTGGGAGGGAAGTGATTGCGAAGCAGATGCTTGCGCAAGCCGAGGAGTGAGCGAGGCACGGGCCGGTACGAGGCCCGTAACGAGTGAACGACGAAGGATTTGCGCAAGCAGATCGAGCAAGCACGACCGATCCAACTGAATCGTTACGGCTAAGCCGGCGAGCGGCGGGGGCGTTCGGGTCATTCGATGCGAATGGCGCGCTGGATGCGGACGGGGGGCTTCAAGGACTGCCCGTCGGCCTCCATCGCATGGATGCGTCGGACCAGGTCCATCCCCTTCACCACGCGCCCGAAGGCCGCGAATCCTTGGCCGTCGGGGTTGCGACGCCCCCCGAAGTCCAGCTCGGGCTGGTCGCCCACGCAGATGAAGAAGTGATGCGTGGCCGAGTCGGGTCCCTCGCGAGCCATGGAAAGCGTGCCGTCGAGGTGGCGAAGGCCCGTGTCGCGGGTTCGCTCGAGCGGGATGGCGGGGAAGGCCTCCGTCTCCCGCGCCGGGCTGGCCTTGCCTTGGATGACGGCGATGCGCACATCGTTGGTGGGTTGATTGCCCTCGCGGACCGTCCTGAAGACGACGCCATCGCTGTAGAAGCCCTCGTGGACGTATCGAATGAAGTTGGAGGAGGTCAGCGGGGCAAGGCGTGCGTCCAGTTCCACCTCGATGTCGCCCAGGGCGGTCTGGATGGACACGCGGGGCCGTTCGCCCACGGGTGCGGGCCGCCAAGTGAAGCGTGGAAGGTTGGAGGGGTTCCACCCGTCGAGGTGTGCCCGGCCGGCCGCAGGCCGGGCCGACGGCTTCGTGTATCGCCAGTCGCCATCGCCATAGACCTCGCGGCAAAGCGCGGCCACGGGCGGGTCATACGCGATCAACTCGGCGCGCGTGTCCACGTCGTTGTGCAGGGCGTCGTTGGATCGGTTGTTGTCGAACCACGACTGCGTCGCCTCCGCCCAGTACTCGTGGTGGTTGACGGCCGCGTAGGTGCCCTTCCAGAGGCCTCGGTTGGTGGCGCCGCGAAACGCCTCGCGCAGGCGTCCTTCAAACGTCGGGTCCAGCGCGTTCATGCCCGTCTCGTGGATGGCATGGGCGAACTCATGCACCAGGATGTTCTCGGTGGCGTAGGGATCGCCCGGGTGGCCGAGGAGGTTCTCCTCGCCGCAGCTCACCGCCGGCACGTCGGGGGTTGCACCCAAGCCGCGCGCGCGACGGTCCCAGTACACCTTCGGCTGCAACCCCGCGTGCTCGGGAACGTCCGTGGTGAACTCGTTCCACGCCATGACGACGAGCCGGACCTTGTTGGACGCCATCGCGTCGAGGAGACGGGGCCGGTGGGCGACCATGCGCTGGACGATCCATGCGGCCTCGCGCAGGGCCGGGCGCGAGACGTTGGTGGACCCGACGATGGGGAAGTTGCCGAGCATGGCGGCCTGCGCATGGCGCGGGGACAAGGCCAGCCGGGACCGAACCTCGGCCGGCACCGGTCCGGGTTCGGGAACATCACCTTGGGCCCGTGCCCACGCGTGGCAGGCCAGTGCCATCCACGACAACAACCCTGCCCATGCGCGTTGCATGCCCCGACGTCGCCCTCGCATGGGTGGAGCGTATCGACGACACCCGCCGCCCGTCCCGTCTGAATTCGCCCCGCCGAACCGGCGCAAGGCCGGGCCGGGGTTGGGCAACGGAGTGCCAGCAACCAGCCCTTGTGACCGGGAAGGATGTTGCCCGAACGAGACGGGCATGGAGGCGACCGCGCACAGCACGATGGCATGGACGGACACGAGGCAGGACGCCGCGTGCTTCCATTGCGGGACGGCGTGTGGCGTCGGCGCGACGTCGAAGGAGGGAAGGGCCTTCTGTTGCCAGGGTTGCCGGGCCGTCTTCGAGTTGCTCGGCGAGGCGGGCTTGTCCCGCTACTACGAGATGGGCGACGGGGTCCGCGCCCGCGTTCGCGTGGATGCGGCGGTGGATGAGGCACCGTACGCGTACCTGGACGCGCCGGCCGTGCGGTCGTCGTTGGTGGACTTTGACGACGGTCGGGTCGCTCGGGCGACCTTTCACCTGCCGGCCATCCATTGCGTGGCGTGCGTGTGGCTGCTGGAGAACCTGTTCAAGCTCAAGCCGGGCATTGGCTCGTGCACCGTCCACTTCCCGCGCAAGCTGGCCGTCGTCCAGTTCGACCCCGCACAGGTCCGGTTGTCGGAGGTGGCGGCATTGATGGCGTCGGTGGGTTACCCGCCGGATCTGCGGTTGTCGGACCTTGAGCGACGGCAGGAGGACCCGGAGGCGAGGCGGCTGTGGTTGCAGACGGGCGTGGCGGGGTTTGCGTTCGGCAACACGATGTTGTTCAGCATTGCGTTGTACCTCGGCCTGGACGCGTTCAGCGGGCCCGAGTTTCGGCGGATGTTCGGCTGGCTGAGCCTGGCGCTGTCGCTGCCCGTCGTGGCGTTTAGCGCGCGGGACTATTGGGTGGCCTCGTGGCGCGCGCTCCGGCAACGCGCGGTGACGCTCGACGTCCCCATCGCGGCGGGCATCGTCGCCATCTGGTGCCAGAGCACCTGGGAGGTGGCCTCCGGGCGCGGCCATGGATACTTCGACAGCCTCGCGGGCCTGTTGTTCTTCCTGAACATCGGCCGCGTCTTCCAGCGGAAGACCTTTGGCCGCCTGTCGTTTGACCGTGACTACCGCTCGTTCTTCCCCCTGGCCGTGCTGCGGCGCCGGGGGGCGAAGGAGGAACGGGTCGCGCTGGCGGAGGTGGGCGTCGGTGACCGGTTGGTGATTCGCCATGGAGAGTTGATCCCTGCGGACGCTCGCCTGGTCGAGGGGCCGGCCTTGGTGGACTACAGCTTTGTCACGGGCGAGGCGGACCCGGTGACTCGGTTGGCGGGCGAGGTCCTGCACGCGGGCGGGAGGCAGTTGGGCGGGCAGATCGAGGTGGAGACGGTCAAGGCCGTCAGCCAGGGCTACCTGACGGACCTGTGGAACCAGGAGATCTTCAAGAAGGCGAAGGGCGACTCGTTCGGCACATGGACGAACCGCTACGGGCGTCGGTTCACGTGGGTCGTGCTTGGGATCGCGGTGGCGGCGGCGGCGGGTTGGGCCCCGTTTGACCCGGCGCGGGCGCTGAAGGCCTTCGTCTCCGTCCTGATCGTGGCGTGCCCGTGTGCGCTGGCGTTGGCGGCCCCGTTCGCGTTGGGCTCGGCCCTGCGGGTCCTGGCCCGTCACGACATCTTCCTTCGCAACCCGGACGTGATCGAGGCCTTGGCGCGCATCGATACGGTGGTGTTCGACAAGACAGGGACGTTGACCGCTGCCAGCGCGGGGGACTTGGCGTGGCATGGCCGGGAGTTGGGCGAGGCCGAGGGCGACGTGATCCGGGCCATCGCCGCCCAATCCACGCATCCCTTGTCGCGGCGGGTGGCGTCCGGGCTTCCGGCGCGGGGATCCGTCCGCGTGGAGGGCTTTGACGAGACGGAGGGGTGCGGCGTGGGGGGCAGGGTGGATGGGGTGGAGTGGCGCCTTGGATCGGCGGCATGGATGGAGCGCGATGGCATCGCGGTGCCGTCCTCGGGCCGTCCGGGCAGCCGGGTGGTCGTGGCGTCGGGCGGTGCCTACCGGGGGGAGTTCACGGCGGGCGGGGGGTTGCGCGAGGACATGCCGGGATTGCTGGGCCGGTTGAAGGCGGACGGCATGGGGATGGCCTTGCTGAGCGGCGACAACGACCGGGATCGCGCCCGCCTGGAGCCCCTCTTTGGCCCGGGGGACGCCCTCCGCTTCGGGCAGGCGGCCCTGGACAAGCTGGGCGCGGTCCGGGCGTTGCAGGCGGGCGGCCGATGCGTGCTGATGGCGGGCGACGGCTTGAATGACGCCGGGGCGCTGCGACAGGCGGACGTGGGGGTGGCGGTCGTGGAGGACATCGCGGCGTTTTCCCCGGCCAGCGACGTGATCCTGCCCGGGTCGGAGCTGGGGCGGCTGGCGGCGGCGCTGGCGTATGCGAGGCGCGTGGCGGGGGTGGTGCGGTGGAGCTTTGGGGTTTCGACGGCCTACAACGTGGTGGGCCTCACGATTGCGGCGGGTGGCTGGCTGTCGCCGTTGGTGTGCGCGGTGTTGATGCCGCTGAGCTCGGCCACGGTGGTCCTGGTGGCATGCGGCCTGGCCGAGCGGGCGGGCCGCCGCGAGGGGTTCGGCGGGCGCGCCGGGCGGGGGCCTTCAACGGAGCGCCCGGCTCCCGCGGGGCGCTGGGCAACGGAGGCCGCGCAGCCATGAGCGTCATCCTGCTCTTGATACCGCTCAGCCTCGTGATGGCGGGGCTGTTCCTCGGGGCGTTCGTGTGGGCCGTGCGACGCGGGCAGTACGAGGACACCTGCACGCCCTCGATGCGGGTCCTGGTGGACGACGACTGCGGGGCAGCCCGGGAGATTTCACGAATGAACAAGGGACAAGCCGATGAGAATTGAGACGTTCAGGTACGACAACCGCGTGGTGCGGGCGTTTGCGATCGCGACGGTGATATGGGCGGTGGTGGGGATGAGCGCGGGGTTGCTGGCTGCGGTGCAACTATTCCTGCCGTCCGCGAACCTGTCGCTTCCGTACACCACGTTCGGGCGCCTGCGTCCATTGCACACGAACGCCGTGATCTTCGCCTTCGTGGGCAACGCGATGTTCATGGGCATCTACTACTCGCTCCAGCGCCTGTGCAAGGCGCGGATGTTCAGCGACGCGCTGAGCTGGGCCAACTTCTGGGGGTGGAACGGGATCATCGTCGCGGCGGCTGTGACGCTTCCGCTCGGGCTCACCACCAGCAAGGAGTACGCGGAGCTGGAATGGCCCATCGATGTAGCCATCGCGCTCGTCTGGGTGGCGTTCGCCATCAACTTGTTCGGCACGATCGCCCGCCGACGCGAGAAGCACATGTACGTGGCTATATGGTTTTATATCTCGACGGCGGTGACGGTGGCCGTGCTCCACATCGTGAACTCGCTGGCGATCCCCGCCGGGTGGTTCAAGAGCTACTCGCTCTACGCGGGCGTGCAGGACGCCCTGGTCCAATGGTGGTACGGGCACAACGCCGTCGCGTTCTTCCTCACGACGCCCTTCCTGGGGCTGATGTACTACTTCCTGCCCAAGGCGGCGGAGCGGCCGGTCTTCTCGTACCGGCTTTCGATCATCCACTTCTGGGCGTTGATCTTCCTCTACATCTGGGCGGGGCCGCATCACCTGCTGTATAGCGCGTTGCCCGACTGGGCCCAGTCGCTGGGCATGGTCTTCTCGGTGATGCTGGTGGCCCCGTCGTGGGGCGGGATGCTGAATGGCCTGCTCACGTTGAGGGGCGCGTGGGGCAAGCTGCGCGAGGAGCCGATGCTGAAGTTCATGGTGGTGGCGCTCACGGCCTATGGCATGTCCACGCTGGAAGGGCCGATGCTGTCCATCAAGAGCGTCAACTCGCTCTCGCACTTCACGGACTGGACGATCGCCCACGTGCACACGGGGGCGCTGGGCTGGAACGGCTTCATGGCGTTCTCGATGCTCTACTGGCTGTTCCCGCGCCTCTACAACACCCGCCTCTACTCGCTTCGGCTTGCCAACTGGCACTTCTGGGTGGGCGTCCTGGGCATGATGTTCTACGCGGTGCCCATGTATTGGTCGGGCATCACCCAGGGGCTCATGTGGAAGCAGTTCACCCCGGACGGCTTCCTCCAGTACCCCAACTTCCTCGAGACGGTCTTGCAGCTCGTCCCGATGTACCAGCTCCGCGCCATCGGCGGGTCGCTCTACATCACCGGTGTCCTCATCGGCGCCTACAACCTCTACAAGACCGCCAAGGCCGGCGTCTTCGTGCCCGAGGTGGAGGCCCAGGCCCCGGCCCTGACGCCGGACGTCGCCGCCGCGCACCCGGCGGCCACCGGCCATCGGTGGCTCGAGTCCCGGGGCTTCCTCTTCACCGTCCTTTCCGCCATCGCGATCCTCGTCGGCGGCGCGGTCGAGATCGTCCCCATGTACCTCATCAAGTCCAACGTCCCGACGATCTCCTCGGTCAAGCCCTACACGCCCCTCGAGGTGGCGGGGCGCGACCTCTACATCCGCGAGGGTTGCGTGGGCTGCCACTCGCAGATGATCCGCCCGTTTCGCTCCGAGACCGAGCGCTATGGCGAGTACTCCAAGGCCGGCGAGTTCGTCTTTGACCACCCGTTCCTCTGGGGCTCGAAGCGCACGGGGCCTGACCTCCATCGCGTGGGCGGCAAGTACTCGGACGCGTGGCACTACAACCACATGGAGGATCCGCGCTCGATGTCGCCGGGCTCGATCATGCCGCCGTATCCATGGCTCTATGCCAGCAAGCTGGACCTGACATCGCTCCCCGCCCGCATCCGGGCATTGCGCAAGGTGGGCGTGCCGTATCCCGAAGGGGCGGAGGCAACGGCCCAGAAGGACGCCCAGGCGCAGGCCGCGAAGGTCGTGGCCAACCTCAGGGCCAACGGCGTGAAGAGGCCCGACGCCGACACCGAGATCATCGCCCTCATCGCCTACCTGCAACGGCTCGGAACCGACATCAAGTCGTCCGGCCCCGCAGGGCAGGTGGCCCACGTCCAACCCTGAACCTCCCTCCCACGAGCCATGATCAAGGACTCATTGATGGAGATCGGAGGCGTCGGCCTGTACGGCGTCGTCTCGGTGCTCCTGTTCTTCGCCGTGTTCACCCTCGCTCTCGCGTGGGCCCTGCGCCTGCGCCGGCCCTTCCTCGAAGCCATGGGCGCGTTGCCCCTGGCCGACGGCAGCCGCGAGGCAGAGAAGGAGGCTTCCCATGAATGACCCCAAGCATCCCAAGGAGGAGAAGGACCTGCTGTTGCACGGCCACGAGGCCGATGGCATCCAGGAGCTCGACAACGACCTGCCGCGCTGGTGGGTGTGGCTGTTCGTCCTCTGCGTCGTCCAGGCCACCGGCTACCTGCTCTACTACCACGTGTTCAACATGGGCACGCTGCAGGCCGCCGAGTACGCCGCCGAGATGGAGGTGGGCAACAAGGCGAAGCTCGCCGCCCAGCAGAAGTTCGAGGCCAGCCTCGTCAGCCTGAAGCCTTCCACGGACCCGGACGTGCTCGCGCGCGGCCACCAGACCTATGACACCTATTGCTCGCCCTGCCATCGCCTCGACGGCGGCGGGCAGGTGGGCCCGAACCTCTGCGACGACTACTGGATCCATGGGCCGCGCTTCGATGACAATCTCCGGACCATCATCAACGGCGTCCCGGTCAAGGGGATGCTCGCCTGGAAGGAGACCCTCAAGCCCTCGGAGATCTTCGCCGTGGCCTCCTATATCCAAGGATTCCGCGGCACCCGGCCGCCGAGCCCCAAGCCGCCCGAGAACGAGCAGCAGCCCGAGAAGCCCAACGAGTTCGAGTAGGCGCCAACACCCCGTCCCATGCCCTTGGAACACCATGGAATCGAGCCCGTCCCGGTCGCGGACCCCGGACAGGGCCCGGAGGTGGCCGACACGTCCGCGCTGCGCCGGTCCGCGCCCGCCGCAGCGGCTGCCCGCGACGTGGATTGGCGGGACTTCCGCGAGCACCTTGCGACGGCGGAGAAGGACGGGAGCCGCCGATGGCTTTATCCCAAGAAGCCCTCGGGGCGCCTCCATCGCCACCGCACGGGGTTCTCCTGGCTGCTGCTCGCCGTGATGGTCGCCGGGCCCTTCGTCCGTATTCGCGGCAACCCGCTCCTGATGCTGAACATCGTGGACCGGAAGTTCTCCATCCTTGGCTTCATCTTCTGGCCGGAGGACACCGTCATCTTCGCGGTGGCGATGCTCGTCTTCCTGACGTCGATCATCATCTTCACGACGGCGTTTGGCCGGCTGTGGTGCGGTTGGGCGTGCCCCCAGACGGTCATGATGGAAATGGTGTTCCGGAAGTTGGAGTGGCTGATCGAGGGCGATGGCCCTGCCGCGCGGGCGTTCGACGCGGCCCCATGGACCTGGCGGAAGGCCGCGCGCAAGGCCCTGAAGCATGGCCTCTTCCTCGGGCTTTCCTTCGGGGTGGGGAACCTCCTCCTCAGCTACATCATCGGGAGCGACGCCTTGATGGCCATCATCCGTGACGACCCCGCCCGCCATGTCACGGGCCTGGCATTCATGGTCCTCTTCTCGCTGTTGTTCTACGCCATCTTCGCCCGGTTCCGGGAGCAAGCCTGCACCTTCATCTGCCCCTATGGGCGCCTTCAATCGGCCCTCCTTGACGAGAACTCCATGGTCGTGGCCTACGACCACGTCCGCGGCGACGGGCGCGGCCCATGGCGGCAGGGCGACACGGCGGGGTCACGCAAGGCGGCGGGGTTGGGCGACTGCGTCAACTGCCGCCAATGCGTGGCCGTGTGCCCCACGGGCATCGACATCCGGGACGGCATCCAGATGGAGTGCGTGAACTGCACGGCCTGCATCGATGCCTGCGATGCCATCATGGACAAGGTGGGACGTCCACGCGGGCTGGTGCGTTACGCCTCACTGAACGGGATCAAGACGGGCGCGCCGTTGCGCTTCACCCCGAGGATGGCGGGCTACTCGATGTTGCTGGGGGCGCTGGCCTCGCTGCTGGCCTTCCTGGTCTTCACGCGCTCGGACGTGGAGACGCTGTTGCTGCGGGCGCCCGGCGGGCTATACCAGGAAATGCCCGGCGGCCGCGTGGCCAACCTTTACACCGTCAAGGTCGTCAACAAGTCGTCGCATGACCTCCCTGTGTCCTTCCGCCTGCTCAATGTCGAGGGCCGCGTCCAATTGGCGGGCGGCGAGGGCTTCGTCGTGCCCAAGGAGAAGCTGGGCGAGCGCTCCCTCGTGGTGGACATCGACGCCTCGCGCCTCGCGGGCCGACGCACGCCGTTGGTCATTGGCATCTTCTCGGGTGACCGCGAGCTGGAGCGGGTGAAGACCGTGTTCGTGGGGCCGGGGGCCTGATCATGAGGACGCGTGTGGCGGGAAGAAGGTTGCGGCGGCGAATCGACTGGGCTGGTCGTCGTCGCGCCCTGCCCTCGTCCATTCCCTCGCATTCGCCCCGTCCGCGCGACCGATGTCGATGTTGGATCCCCTTCCTCCGGAAACTTGATCATGAATGCATCCCCCATCCCGATCTCTTCACCCGTGATACTCCCGCCCCGGCCTGCGGCCCCGGCATCGGATCGGCTGCGCCGATGGGATCCATGGCCCGTGGGATTGATCCTGTTCTTCGCGGCGTTCATCTCCGGGGTTGCTGCGTTCATCGTGTTTGCGGTCAGCCAGCGGATGGACCTGGTGCGGCCGGACTACTACGAGGACGAGATCCGATACCAGGTTCAGCTGAATCGCTTGCAACGCACGCGCGAGCTGGGCGCCGCGGTGGGGCTGGCGATCGATGGGCCCGGCCGGATGCTGAACCTCCGGGTGCCACCGTCGCATGTCGCGGCGGGGATGAAGGGCATGGTGACGTTGTACCGGCCATCGGACGCACGGGCGGACCGTTCCATGCCGTTGGCCCCGGACGCGGGCGGGGTGCAGCGGGTGCCTTTGGAAGGGCTGGAGCCCGGGCTGTGGCGGGTGCGGGTGCGTTGGGAGTCCGGCGGGCTGGAGTATCACGTGGAGGATTTCGTGGTGTTGGATCGTTGAGGTGGCTTATGGCATGGGCGGCGTTGGTCCTTGGCTTGGCCGGAAGCCTGCACTGCGCGGGCATGTGCGGGCCGTTGGCCTTGGCCCTGCCTCATCCCGGGCGCGGGATGGGAGGCTTTGTGGCGGGGCGTTTGCTGTATCAAGCGGGGCGTTTGCTGACCTACATGCTGATGGGCCTCGCCTCGGGTGTGCTGGGACATGGCTTGTCCATGGCGGGCGTGCAGCGATGGGTGTCGTTGACGGCGGGTTTGCTGCTGCTTTCGGGCTTGGTGGCGACGGCCTGGGCGCGTCCGGCGGCGTGGCTGGGCCGGTGGACGCTTCGGGTCAAGGGTTGGCTGGGGTGGGGCCTGAGGCGTCGGACGATGGGTTCGTTGCTGGTTCTGGGGATGGTAAACGGTCTGTTGCCCTGCGGGTTGGTGTATGCGGCGGCGGCGCTTGCGGCCACGGCGGGCGGGGTATGGGCCGGGATGGGATCGATGGCGCTCTTCGGGTTGGGAACGATCCCCGTGATGCTCGGCCTGGGCCTGGGCGGGCGGGCGTTCCCGGCATCCTGGCGCCTTCGGCTGTCGTCCATGTTGCCTGCCTCCCTTGCGGCCGTGGGCCTTTTGCTGGTGCTTCGTGGCATGGCGTTGGGCATTCCGTACTTGAGCCCGGACATGGCAGGCGGTTCCTGTTGCCATCCGCGATGACGGGTTGGCTGGGACGGCCCGGCTTCGGGGGTGAAATGCACGCAAATCCCGGGGGCCAGCGTGGGGCACACGTCGCCGCCGATGAACGAGATTCACCGGGCTGCTTGACGGTTCTAGGGGCCTTTCTGACAGTGCGCGGGCTGGATGGAACAGGATAAACAACGCTTGCCCCGACGTCGCCTTGCCGAACTGGAAGTCCAGGAATCGTTCTTCCGCGGGTTGCTGGCGCGGGATGCGCTGGACACGGACGTCATCGAGGAGCTCGCGGACGTCCTGACGCAGATGGGCCGGACGCAGGAGGTGATTCCATTGGACCAGCGCCTGATCGAGCTGCGGCCCACGGACCCGGATGTGCGGTACAACATGGCCTGCTCATTGGCGTTGCTGCGGGACTACGAGCGGGCCGCGAATGAATTGTCGGCGGCGATCGAGCTGGGGTTCCGCGACGTGGACTCCCTCAACTCGGACCCGGACCTTGCCGGCCTTCGCGCGCATCCTGCGTTTCGGCGCGTCCGGGCCTGCCTGAGCCAGATCAAGGGGAAGCCGGAGTCATAGGCGACACGCGGAAGTCGCCTTGCTCGACCTCCAGCCGCACGTTGAACCCGCTGAACAGGCGGCGTCCCTCGGCCCGGGAGCTGAGGAGGACATGGCACCAACAGCCCGGCGCCACGGGCTTCCGGATGATGTCGAACTCGAGGCGCGTGATGCTCGCGGCGAAGCCACCCAGGATCCGGAGCGGCTCGTTGAGACCGGCCGACACCTTCGCGAGCTCGAACTCCTCCGCATCGATCCAGATTTTTCCGCCAACGAGGCCAAGGAAGCGGTCGATGTTCTTGTCCGTGCCCTTCCTCTCCGGCTTGGCCTTGTAGGAGAGGCGAAACGTCCGGCGTCCCTCCACTGTTTCCTCCCCTTCCAAAGTGAAGTCGAACTGCCGGACCAACGCCTCGTCCACGAAGTCCGGCCCGCGCCGCCGCCGCGTGGTCTCCTTGCGCGCGTCACCTTCCTTGCGTGCATCGGACGCGACCTCGGAATCCGAGGGCTCGCGGTCGTCGATGCGGACCAATCGCGCCCGGACGACACCGGCGCGGTTGGTCACGGCGTGCTCGCGGATGCGGCGGCGTTGTCGTTCGTCCTTGGACGACAAATCCTCGATCACCGTGGTTCGCCGGTAGGTCATCTCAAGGCGTGCCTCCTCCTCCGCCGCCGCCTTCGCTCGCGCCAGGAAGCGTTCAATGATGGCGGCGGCCGATGGCCGCGGGGCATCGGCGGCGGCAACAGACCACGACAGGGCTGTACCCACGAACCACGACCAGAAGCATGCGGCGCGACGCATTGGGGCACCCTATCCGCGCAACGTTTCCCAGCAACCTCCAAGCCGTGGTGCAACAGGGCGGTAACCTTGCCAGCAGGCCCCACTAGGTATCGGCATCCCATGAAACCCCCCGTTACCATCCCCTGTTCCCTGCCCGTGCCATGCCCTCGTCCAGCCCCGGCCGTGCGGGCCGTCACGTTGGTGGAGTTGGTCGTCGTCCTCGTCATCGTCTGCGTTGTCACGGGGTTGGTTGCTTGGGTGGGAACGCGTTTGCTCCGCCGGTCTGTCGCCGTGGCCTCGGCGGGCGTGGCGGCCGAGGTGGCTGCGGCCGTTGCGCGGCACCAGGCGCGGACGGGGGGCTTGCCAGACGGCTACGACTCGTTGCTTGAGGCTCCCTATACCTTGTTTGCCTTCATCCCGGCGGCGTCCCGAAGGCAGCTCAAGCCCAAGGACCTCGACAATGCCGACCGCGGCGTGCTCCGTGCCCACGGCATCACCACCACGTGGATGCACCCCGGTCCGGACGGGTCCGGCGTGTCGTGGCAGGAGCTGACGGATCGCAAGGCGCTGGACGTGACGGCAGGCGGGTTCGCGGCGGATGACGTGGTGGCATTGGACCTTCGGCGGGTGAACCCCAACGACCTGTTCGGTGGTGGCGTCGTGAAGGGGACCACCCACGAGACGTTCATGGTGCTTGGAATCGGCCCCCGGTGCACGTTGGTCGGGCCCGCGGGCGAGCTGGCCGAGGCGCCCGTTTTGGCCGCCTCAAGCCGCGCCATGGACCCGGCCGATTCTTATCGTCGCCTGGCGTTGGTCGTGCGGCTGGACCGTGATGACCCGTGGCCCGTGCAGTGCCTGGGCATCGTGGTGTTTGACGAGACTGGCATCCAGACGGCGCAGGGGTTGCTGGCGGTGCTGGGCCGGTAGCGGGTCGGAAGAGCGGTTGTTGGGCGGCCGGACCGATCCAACTGAATCGGTCCGGCTCAGCCCAAAGTGTGCGCCTGCGGGGGATCCCCCCGCAGGCTCCTCCATTCCGAAAGGAATCGTCCCGTACGTTCCTTGGCGGTGCGTTCTACTTCGACTCCGACTCGTCCACGACGAGGAAGCGGGTGCCGTTCGGGGTCCAAAGCTTCAGCAGCGTGGTCTTGTCCTTCGGGTTTTCGGTCAGCTTCACGGCTTGGTCGGCCGACGAAACCGGCTCGCGATTCAGCTCCAGGATCACGTTGCCGGGCCGGAGTCCGGCATCCCAAGCGGGCGAGCCTTCCTCGACCTCGGTGACGAGCACGCCCTTGAGGCGGGGCGGCAGGCTGTATTGCTGGCGGTACTGGGCGTTGATGTCGGCGACGCCCACGCCATTGAGGGTTCCCTCGTCCCGTGGTGGCTCGGCCCGGCCCGGTTGTCCGCTCATCAACTCCCGGTCCTCGGGGCGTTCCCTGAGGGCAACCTTGAGCGTCTTGGTCTCGCCATCGCGCCGGATCCGCACCGGGATGTTGTCGGTCGGCTTCGTGCGGGCCACCTCGATGCGGAGGTGATGTGCATCGCGGATGGGCTTGCCGTTGAATTCCATGACGACGTCGCCGGATTCCAGCCCGGCCTTGTCGGCGGGGCCGCGCGGGGTCACTTCCGCGAGGAGGGCGCCGCCGCCGTTCTTGAGGTCGAGCTTCTTGGCGAGGGAAGGGGTGATGTCCTGCGGAAGCACGCCGAGGTAGCCTCGGGTGACCTTGCCCTCGGTCACCAGCGCCTCGAGGACATCGCGCGCCATGTTGGCGGGGATGGCGAAGCCGATGCCCTGGTTGCCGCCGGATCGCGAGATGATGGCCGCATTGATGCCCACCAGGCGGCCGGCCGCATCGACCAGCGCCCCACCCGAGTTTCCGGGATTGATGGCGGCGTCGGTCTGGATGAAGTCCTCGAGGGGCGATCCGAAGGTGGTGCGGCCCGTGGCGGACACGATGCCCATGGTGACGGTTTGGCCGATGCCGAAGGGATTGCCGACGGCGAAGACCACGTCGCCCACCTCGATCTTGTCGCTGTCGGCGAAGGTGACGGGCTCGAGGTCGGTGGCGTTGACCTTGAGGACGGCGATGTCGGACTTCTCGTCGCCGCCCACGACCTTGGCGTTCAACTCGCGGCCGTCGGGCAGCTTCGCCTTCACCTCGTCGGCCCCGTCCACGACGTGGTTGTTGGTGAGCAGGTAGCCATCCTTGGAGACGACGACGGCGGACCCTGCGCCGGTCTGGCGCGGCGCGGGAGCCCCTCGGCGGGGGCCTTGCGGCCCGAAGAAGAACTCGAACGGATCCTGGAACGGGACGGCGTTCATGCGCGGCCGCGAGGAGGTGAAGACCTGGGCAACGGACGCCGAGGACTTCTTCACGACCGGGGCGAACGAGCGAGGCAACGGCCCCTCTCGGTCCAGGGGCTTGGTGTCGATGCTCAGCTTCGGCGCCGGGCCGCGGCCGGAGTCATCCTTCGCCTGCGTGGCTGGCACGGCCCCGAGGAAGAGGATGGCGCTGGCGACGCCCAAGGCGGCCCAACGCAAGGCGCGGCCCTCGGCGACCGCCGGGGCGGTGTGATCGGTGCTCAATGGATTCGTGTTCATGTTTCCTTCGATTCCTTTCGTGGGGAAAGGTTGCCGAACGAGCCTGACCCCAGCCTTTCCGGGACATTACACGTTTGTAATGGGGTCGAACCAGGGTTGCCGTCCCATCGCGTGACCCGTCTCGAACATCCCGCCGTGCGCGGGCCCGGGACGACACTCCCTGCTCGCCTCGCCGGAGGGTCTTCTGGTAAGCCCCCTTGCATGTCCCGTCTTTCCCTTTCGTTGGCCGTGGGCCTCGTGGTCGCCGGACACGCGACCGCACGCGCGGAGGAATCCGTCCCGAGGTTGTATGCCGGCCGCCCGTTGAACGTGCTGCTGGTGACCGGCGGCTGCTGCCACAACTACCCGTTCCAGTCAGGCCAGTTGACGAACTGGGCGGCCAAGCGAGCGAACGTCCGGTTCACGGTCGTGCATGAGGGAGGCCAGGGCACGCGCGGCCAGATCCCGTTGTATGACAACCCGGGCTGGTCGAAGCCCTACGACGTCGTGGTCCACAACGAGTGCTTTGCCGACACCGACGACCCCTCCTACATCCGCCGCGTCGTGGCGGGGCATCGAGCCGGCACGCCGGCCGTGGTGGTGCACTGCGCGATGCACACGTACCGGGCGGCGACCATCGACGACTGGCGCGAGTTCCTCGGCGTCACGAGCCGACGCCACGACCACCAAAGCCGCTATCCCGTCTCCATCGTCGCGCCCACGCATCCCGCGATGCAGGGCTTCCAGGCCCCGTGGACCACGCAGATGGACGAGCTCTACATCGTCGAGAAGCTCTGGCCCAAGGCCGTCGCCCTCGCGACCGCACGCAGCGAGCGGGATGGATCCGTCCATCCCGTGGCATGGGCCCATGACTTCCATGGCGCGCGCGTCTTCGGGACGACGTTCGGGCACTCGGACGCGACCTTCGCGGACCCGGCCTTCCTGGAGATGGTGACGCGCGGAATGCTCTGGGCCTCGGGCAAGAACGACGGTGCGCCTGCGTCCGGAAAAGGCGCCCCCAGGCAACCGTTGGCCAAGTAATCGCTCAAACCCGCTCCCACCCCATCCATCCCAGAGTGATTCCAGCCATGAACCCCATGTCCCACATCCCCATGCCTCGCAGTGTTGCCCGCCGCGGGTTCCTTCGTGCCGCCGCCCTCTCGACGACCTTCATGGCCGTCCCGGGAGCCTACGCGGCGGCGCTGATGGAGACTCCGCCCCAGACCGAGGGGCCGTTCTACCCGGACAAGCTCCCGCTCGACACCGACAACGACCTGCTCGTGGTGAACGACAGCCTCGACCCGTCGGCTGGCGTCGTGACATGGCTGGGCGGCCGCATCCTTGACTCGCGCGGCCAGCCGATCCGCAACGCCATGGTGGAGATCTGGCAGGCGGACGCCAACGGGGTGTACCTCCATTCTCGCAGCGACAACGGCGGCAAGCGGGACAAGCGCTTCCAGGGCTTCGGCCGCTTCCTCACCGCCTCCTCGGGCGAGTACGTGTTCCGCACCATCAAGCCGGTGCCCTACCCGGGCCGCACGCCGCATGTTCACTTCGCGGTGAAGTTGCCCGGGAGACCGAAGTTCACGACCCAGTGCTACATCGAGGGCGAGCCCCAGAACCAAAAGGACGGGATTCTCCAGGGCGTGAAGGACCCGAAGGCCCGCGCCTTGCTTCTCGTCCCGTTCAAGCCCTTGCCACGGTCCAAGGCAGGCGAGTTGTCCGCGCGCTTCGACATCATCCTCGGCGTCACGCCCGAGGGTTGAGCCTGCCTGCGCCGCCGCCGCCCGCCCGTGTCCGCGCGAAAAGCCGGGGCCTTCGTGCGCCAAGTCCCTCGGATCGAACGATCCATTCGGGTCGGTTGTTCTTGTGGGATCTTCTGACGCAAGAGCTTCGTCCTTCGCTCGTGCCGTTTCCCGCCGATTTCCAACTCCCCACGGGCGGGGCATTTCCATACGCTCATCCGAAAGGCATTTCCTCCATGCTTCAGCTTGCGCGTTTTTCCATCGGGGTGGGCGATCGGTTTGCCCACCAGGCCGAGTCCCAACTCCAGGCCTGCGTCCAGTTGCTTCGCGAGGGGCCCCTTGTCGTCCCCGTGTGGAACAAGTCCAACCGCGAGCACTCGTTCATCGGCTCCGACCCGGGGAGCGTGCTGGCGTCGGCGCGCGCGGCGGTGAAGGCCTTGGGCTGGGCCCATCCATGGCATGTCGATGCGGACCACATCCGGTTGGAGACGGTGGACCGGTTCCTGCCGCACTCGGACTTCTTCACGATTGACGTGGCGGATTCGATCGGGCTCCCGCCGGGTCCCGGCGAGGCGGAGGCGTTCGTGGACGCACACCCCGAGTTGCAAGGGGACCTGCGCATCGACGGCATCGAGGGCGTGGTGCGGACGACGCGGGCGGAGGTGTTGGGATGGGCGTCGAAGTACCTGCTCGCCGCGCGCGAGGCGGGGCGCATTTACCGTCATATCGAGGCCTTGAAAGGGGTGGGGAATTTCATCGCGGAAGTGTCGATGGACGAGACGGACGAGCCCCAGACGCCGCCGGTCTTGATGTTGATCCTGGCGGCCTTGGCGGACGAGAAGGTGCCCTTGCAGACGATCGCGCCGAAGTTCACGGGGCGGTTCAACAAGGGCGTGGACTACGTGGGCGACCTGGCCCAGTTCGAGCGGGAGTTCAACGACGACCTTGCCGTGATCGCCCATGCGGTGCGGCGCTACGGCCTGCCCTCCAACCTCAAGCTCTCGGTACACTCGGGCAGCGACAAGTTCTCCCTGTACCCGGTCATCCGGAGGGCGCTGGCCCGTTCGGGCGCCGGCGTCCATGTGAAGACCGCCGGGACCACGTGGTTGGAGGAGGTCATCGGGCTCGCGGAATCGGGGGTCGAGGGATTGGACTTCGTGAAGTCCCTCTACGCGGACGCCCTTGGGCACGTGGATGAATTGTGCGCGCCCTACGCATCCGTCATCGACATCGACCGGGCCCGCCTTCCGTCGGCCGTGGAGGTTTCCGGGTGGGATGGCGCGCAGTTCGCGGCGGCGTTGCGGCATGAGCCATCGGACCCCCGGTTCCACGCGGGGCTGCGTCAATTGGTGCACGTCTCGTTCAAGCTCGCCGCCAAGCGGGGCACCGCCTACACGGACTTGCTCAAGGCCCACCGCGAGGTCGTGGGGCGCAACGTGACCGACAATCTCCTGCGACGGCACCTGCGGCCGTTGTTCGTGGGTTGAACCCGGCGCCCCGGATAACCCCCTTCATCCTCAACGAAAGAATCCATGCAAACCCGCCTCCTGGGCCGCACTGGCCTTCGCCTTCCTATCCTCGGCTTCGGCGCGTCATCGCTCGGCCAGGAGTTTCGCAGCGTCACCTTGGACGAGGCGATCTCGTCGGTCCGCGTCGCCCTCGACCTGGGCATCAGCTTCATCGACACCTCGCCGTTCTATGGCCGGGGCATGAGCGAGGTGTTGCTGGGCGTGGCGTTGCAGGGCGTGCCGCGCGACCAGTACACCCTTTGCACCAAGCTGGGACGCTACGACCTCGGCCACTTCGACTTCTCGGCGCGGCGCGTGGCGGAGTCCGTGGACGTGAGCCTGCACCGGCTGCGCACGGATCACCTCGACATCGTGCTGTGCCACGACATCGAGTTCGTGCCGATGCAACAGGTGGTGGACGAGACGTTGCCGGCGCTGCGGCGGCTGCGGGACGCGGGCAAGGTTCGGTTCATTGGCTTCAGCGGTTATCCGCAGAAGATCTTTCGGTTCGTGTGCGACCAGACGGACGTGGACTGCGTGCTGAGCTACAACCAGCACACGTTGCAGAACACGCGGTTCTCGGACGAGACGCTTCCTTACCTCGAATCCAAGGGGGTTGGCGCGATCAACGCGGGGCCATTCAGCGCGCGATTGCTGACGAACGCGCCGCTACCCGCGTGGCTGAAGGAGCCTGAGGCAGTCAAGGACGCGGCCAGGCGCGCGGCCGCCCTGTGCGCGGCCAGGGGCGTGGACATCGCGCAGTTGGCGCTCCAGTTCTCCTGCGCTCATCCGGGGATCGCCAGCACGGTGGCAGGGTCCGCCAACCCCGCGAACATCCGCCGCTGGGCCCAATGGCTGGAGCAACCCATCGACCACGCCCTGATGTCCGAGGTGCGGGCGATCTTTGATCCGGTGCGGAACGTCGGGCACGCCGAGGGTTTGCCGGAAAACAACTGAGCCGGAACGGTCGGGTACCCTCATGCCCAGCTGCATGATTCCGCATGCAGCCGGCGAAACGGAGGCCTTGGCCGACGGATGGCCCGACATGGATCCGCGCTCGCCATGGGCGACGGGTTTCGCACCCTTGGGGGGATGAAGGCACTGCAATTGGAGAAGCCCTTGGCGTGGAAGCGCATTGAGTTGCCGGAACCGCCGGCGCCGGGACCGGGCGAGGCGTTGCTGCGGGTGCATCGGGTGGGGATCTGCGGGACGGACTTGTCGGGTTACCTGGGCAAGATGCCGTTCTTCTCGTATCCGCGCGTGCCCGGCCATGAGTTGGGGGTGGAGGTGCTGGCGGTGGGCGAGGGCGTGACGAACGTGCGCCCGGGGGATCGTTGCTCGGTGGAGCCGTACATCAACTGCCAGCAGTGCTACGCCTGCCAACGGGGCTACACAAATGCCTGCCAGCATCACAAGACGCTGGGGGTGATGTGCGATGGCGGCCTGGCTGAACGGATCATCCTCCCCGCGAGGAAGCTGCATCCGGCCCCGGCGCTGACCCACGAGCAGGCGGCGTTGGTGGAGACGCTGGCCATCGGATGCCACGCCGTGGACCGCGCGCAGCCGCGGCCGGGAGAGCATGTGCTGGTCATTGGCGCGGGGCCGATCGGGTTGTCGGTGGTCGAGTTCGCCCGGCTTTCCGGGGCGCGCACGATCGTGACGGACTTGCAGGCATCGCGGTTGGCGTTCGTCCGGGAGAAGATGGGGTTGCCGGACACGTTCGTGAGCCGCGGCGACGACGGGGATTTCGAGGCGTTGTCCGGGCTGTCATCGGGCCGGATGGCGGACGTGGTGGTGGATGCGACGGGCCATGCGCGGTCGATGGCGAGGGCGATGGAGTTTGGGGCGCATGGGGCGCGGGTGGTGTTCGTGGGGATCACGCAGCAGAACCTGGAGTTCCCGCACGCGCCCGTGTTGCACCGGCGGGAGTTGACGTTGATGGCGTCGAGGAATGCGCGCTCGGGGGATTTCCCGAGGATCATCGAGTTGATTGGGTCGGGCCGGATCGACACGCGTCCGTGGATCACGCATCACGCGCGGATGGAGGACGTGCCGGAGGTGTTCTCGCGGTGGCTGGACCCGGCGAGCGGGGTGATCAAGGCGGTGGTGGAGGTTTGAGGGGATTTGGGTGAAAAAATAAAAAGGCGGCCCCACGGTGGTGGGGCCGCCTTGATGTGCGGGGTGGCAACGACGCCGAAGGCGTCACGCCTTGGCGGCATCCTCGACGGACACCGGCTTGTATCCGCCGATGGCCTTGAAGTAGAGGAGGATGAGGAGGTAGATGACCGCCATGGTGGCGGGGATGAAGCTGTCCCACTTGAGGGTCATGCGGTTGCCGTCCACGTCGGCCGTGACGACGGCCTGCTGGACGGGGTTGCGGGCCTTCTCGTCCACCTTCTTGGCGGCCTCGAGCTTTTGGCCGTCGATCGAGAACGATTCCTTGAGGAAGAGCCACTTGGAGGGCTTGGCGGCCTTGTACTCGGCGAAGGCGGCGGGGTTGGCCTTTTCGAGGGCCTCGCCGGAGAAGCGGTCCTTGGCATAGCCCAGGCCGGGCGAGCCGACGAGGCCGGCCGACATCATGCCGAGGCCGCCCATGATGGAGATGGCGACGGCGCCGCACCGCGGGAAGCGGTCGGAGGCCACGGCGAGCATGGTGGGCCAGAAGAAGGTCTTGCCGATGGCATAGACGGTGAGGGCGAGGAGGGCTCCGTTGAAGGAGGTGACGCCCGAGACGAGGTTGAGGCCGACGCATGCGAAGATGGAGCAGACGAGGAGGATGCCGACGGGCTTGAGGCCGAGCTTGTGCTCGATGAAGTGGCCGCAGAAGCGGAGCACGAACATGAGCGCGGAGGTGAAGATGAACAGGTAGGTGGCCTCCTTGGGGGTGAGGATGGCGCCCTCGATGTTCTGGATCCAGCCATCGGTCCCCAGCTCGACCGCGCCGACGAGGGCATGGACGATGAAGAGGACGAAGAGGAGGGGGGCGCCCACGGACCAGCGGGAGGTGCCGGCGAAGCCGAGGAAGGCGACGGCCCCGACGGCGACGGAGGCATAGGTCCAGTTGTCGCCGGCGAAGAAGGCGTTGCCGGTCAGTCCGTTGAGCAGGGGCCCGAGGCCGTCCTTGAAGAAGAGGCCGATGAAGAGGCCCACGATGGCGGAGCCGAGGATGCCGACGTCGCGGAGCATTTCGCCGAGGCTAAGCCCCTTGGCGGAGGCCTCGGACTTGGGGAAGGCCTGGCCGAAGAACATGACGCCGTAGATGACGGCGGGGATGAGGAAGCATCCGAGCTGGAGCTTCCAGCTTTGGTCGGCGAGGCCGTTGTGGATGAAGCCGCCGATCACCATGCCGGCCGGCCACGAGGCGTGGAGGATGTTGAGGTAATGGGTTCGGTTCTTGGGGAACAAGGTGGCCACGAGGGGATTGGCGACGGCCTCGAGGGTGCCGTTGGCGACGGCGAAGAGGAAGGTCCCGGACCAAAGCCAGACAAAGGCCGTCTTGGTGTCCATGCCCTCCTTGGCACCGAAGGTGACGAGGGCCGAGACGACGTGGAAGAGGAAGGCGGCGGCGACGAGCTTGCCGTAGCCGACCTTGTCCACGATGACGCCGCCGATGATGATGCCGAAGCAGAACCCGGTGAAGCCGGCCCCGTTGATCAGGCCGATCTCCAGGCCGGTGAAGTTAAAGGCCTTCACCCAGTCGCCGAAGATGGCGCCGCGGATGCCGAATCCGATGCCGGCCGCCAGGATGGCCATGAAGCCTGCCCATAGCAGGCGCTTTGCGTTCGAGGCGATGCCCTCGCTTGATCCGTTGCTCATGTTGATAGCTCCGTTGGTCGATTAGAGGGCGCCGTGCGATGCGAGCGATCCAGCCGGCTGCGCAGCGCGAGGCTGATGCCAGCCCCGTGCTGTTTCCCCGGTCGATCGATGGTTCCGCGTCTCGCCACGCCCATGGTTGCAAACGCGCACCAGTGTGCCCGTCGCGGGCACGTCATGAATGCGCGGAAGTTGGGCTAGTGAATCGCGGCGACGTCCCGAGGCGCAACGGAAAAGAAGAAGGCGCGGGCCGGCTACCGCGCGGCCCAGCGGACGAAGTTACCCAGGAGTCGCAGGCCATTGGCCTGGCTCTTCTCGGGGTGGAACTGGGTCGCGAAGAGGTTGTCGCGCCAGACGGCCGATGCGAAGGGCCGGCCGTAGGTGGTCCGTCCGGCAACGACGGAGTCGTCGGCGGGACGGGGGTGGAAGGAATGGACGAAGTAGAAGTAGGACCCGGACGGGATGCCCTCGAACAGGGGGCACGACGGCTGGGTCACCTCGACCTGGTTCCATCCGATCTGCGGGATCTTCAGGTGCGGCTCCTCGGGGGTGGGTTGGAAGCGGACGACGGGCCCGGCCAACACGCCGAGGCCGAGCGCGCAGGAGTTGAACTCCTCGCTGCGGTCGAACAGGGCCTGGTAGCCCACGCAAATCCCGAGGAAGGGGCGTCCGGCGTCGATCCAGGCGCGCACGGCGTCGAGGAGCCGCTGGCGTTGCAGGGCGTTGATGCAGTCATCGAAGGCCCCGACGCCGGGCAGGACGACGGCGCGTGCATGGTCGAGGCCGACGTGGGAGTCGAGGCGGCGCACGTTGGCACCGACGGCCGCGAGAGCCTTCTCGACGCTGCGGATGTTGCCGGCCCCGTAGTCGAGGAGGGCGATCATGGGCGCAATCCGCGCCATGGCTCCTCTTGGCTGACGTCCACGAGGAACGGGCCCTGGGCGGCGGCGGGCGAGAGGATGGCGAGGATGACGGCGTCGGCGTCCGTGGGGTTGAAGGTGGCGTGCACGACGCCCTTGGGGATGTGGGCGACCTCGCCAGGACGGAGCATCCGCTTCTCCGTTTCCACCCATTGTTCGACGGATCCCTCGAGGACGTAGATGACCTCCTCCAGCTCGGGGTGGGTGTGGAAGTTGTGGCCTTCGCCGGCCGGGAGCACGGCGCGGCAGACTTGGAGGTCGCGAGCCTCGCAAACCTCGGGCCGGACCATCCAGAAGTTGGTCCGTCCCTTGTACGCCTCCTTGAGGGCCTCGGCCTCGGTGACGAAGCGGTTGGGCTTCATGGTCTTGGCGGGGTCGTCGTCAGCGGCGGAGGGGCTTCTTGGCGGCCGGGGCCTTGAGCGCCTTGAAGTCGCGGGTGAGCTGGGTGAGGGACGCCTCGACCCCCATGCGTTCCAGCGAGCTGGCACCGACGAAGCCGACGGCGTCGGTGTTGTCCATGATGCGCTTGGCGTCGGCCGGGGTGTTGATGGGGCCGCCATGGGCGAGGAAGAGGACGTCCTTACGGACGCGTCGGACGGCGTTGATGATTTCCTGGGTGCGTTGGATGGCGAAGTCCCAGGTGACGACGGCCTTGGTGACGCCAATGGAGCCGCCCACCGTCGTGCCCACGTGGGAGATGATGGCGTCGGCCCCGGCCTTGGCCATCTCGACGGCCTCCTCGGCGGTGCCGACATAGACGACGGAGAAGAGGTCCATGCGGCGTGCGAGGGCGACCATCTCGTATTCCTTGCGGACGGACATGCCGGTCTCCTCGAGGACGTTGCGGAAATGGCCGTCCACGATGGTGTGGGTGGGGAAGTTGTTGACGCCGGAGAAGCCCATCTCCTTGACGCGGCCGAGCCAGTGCCACATGCGGCGGCGGGGGTCGGTGGCATGGACGCCGCAGATGACGGGGGCCTCCTCGACGACGGGCAGGACCTCGTACTCGCCGATCTCCATGGCGATCGCATTGGCGTCGCCGTAGGCCATCATGCCGCAGGTGGACCCATGGCCCATCATGCGGAACCGGCCGGAATTATAGATGATGATGAGGTCGGCCCCGCCCTTCTCGATGAACTTGGCGCTGATGCCCGTGCCGGCCCCGGCGGCAATGATGGCGTCGCCCTTCTTCAGGGTGGCGTGGAGGCGTTCGATGACTTCCTTGCGCGTGTAGGGGTTGCCTTTGCCGGTCCAGGGATTGGCCATGGTGTGCGTGCTTCGATGTGGATGACGTTGTCGATGACGATGACCGGGCGACGCCCACGCGCGCCCGGCGGTGCAAGCATGGCCCGGGGGACGGGCGGGGGTTCAAGTTTCAAGTCGCCGACGATGGGCAAAGGTCGCGCAGCTCGCAGGAGCCGCAGTCGGGGTTCCGGGCGCGGCAGCGGCGGCGCCCGTGCCAAATGAGCCAGTGGCTCGCCAGAGTCCATTCCTCGCGCGGAAACAACCCCATCAGGTCCTGCTCGATCTTCTCGGGCGTGCGAGCGGATGAAAGGCGGAGTCGGCCGGCGAGGCGTTGGACGTGGGTATCGACCACGACGCCGGACTGGATGTGGAAGGCGTTCCCGAGGACGACGTTGGCGGTCTTTCGTCCCACGCCAGCAAGCTGGACGAGTTCCTCGAGGGTGCGGGGTACCTCCCCGCCGTGCTCGGACACCAAGGCCTGGCAGGCGGCGCGGATGTTCCGGGCCTTGTTGCGATAAAGTCCGATGCGTCGGACGTCGGATTCAAGCTGGCTGGCCGGCGCGGCGGCGTAGTCGGCGGCCGTGCGGTACTTCCTGAAGAGGTCGGCCGTGACGATGTTGACCTGCTTGTCGGTGCACTGGGCGCTGAGGATGGTGGCGACCAAGAGGTCCAAGGGTGAGGAGAAGTTCAGCTCGCAATGGGCGTCCGGGTAGGCGGCGCGGAGGCGGGAGACCATCTGTCCGACGCGCCCCAGCCGGGCGGACTTGGATTCACGAGGCATGGCAGGGAGTGGAGTAAGGTTTAGCCGGAACGATTCAGTTGGATCGGTCGTGCTTGCTCGGTCTGCTTGCACAAGCATCTGCTTCGCAATCACTTCCCTCCCAATTGAATCGTTCTGGCCTAGTTCCCCGCCGTGGGCGCGGGTGGGACGCTCTGGGGCGTTGCCGGCGCACGCTTGGACGGTGCATGGCCCTGCGAGCTGCCGGTCACGGTGCCGTCCTGGTCGTATTCGACGTCGAGGACCCATCCGTTGGCGGTCCATGAGTCACCGCCGCGCGCGGACTTGCCTGAGGGCATGCCAAGTCGCTTGAGGAGCTTCTCTCGGGGGATGCCGGAATGGATGTTGCCCCAGGACTCGGGGGGGGCGTCGGGCGGGGTGCGGCATCCGCCCAGCGAGACGGCGGCCACCCAAAGCAGGCAAGCCGACGTGATGAGGGTGGCACGACGAAGGGGGGTGCCGGGGCGTTGCATGGGAAGGGGGAAGAAAAAGGGGCGGGGGATGATCCCCGCCCCGGGCATTCGGATGCAGGTGGGACCGGGGCTCAGTCGAAGGCGTGGCCGGCCGAGCAGAGCACGTTGCGGATCTTGTGGCGGACCAGTTCCTTCACGGCCTTGCGGGCCGGGGCGAGATACTTGCGGGGATCGAACTCCTTGGGCTTGGTGGCGAAGACCTCGCGGATGGCGGCGGTCATGGCGAGGCGGAGGTCGGTGTCGATGTTGACCTTGGTGCAGCCGGTGCGGCGAGCGACCTCGATGTCGGCCTCGGGCACGCCGGCGGTGTCCTCGCCGAGCTGGCCGCCATAGGCATTGCACTTCTTGGCGATGTCCTTGGGAACGGACGAGGCACCATGGAGGACGAGCGGGTAGTCGCCGAGGCCGGCGTCCATGAGCGCCTTCTTGATGGCCTTGAGGCGCTCGAGGTCGAGGTGTTGCTCGCCCTTGAACTTGTAGGCGCCATGGCTGTTGCCGATGGCGACGGCGAGGGAGTCGCATCCGGACTCGCGCACGAATTGGACGGCCTCGTCCGGGTGGGTGTAATGGCCGCCGGTGGAGTAGTTGCCGCCCTCCTCGCCGTCGTCGAACTGGGCGCCCACGAGGTGGCCGAGCTCGGACTCGACGACGCAGTTGTGCTTGTGGGCGTACTCGACGACGCGGCGGGTGATCTCGACGTTCTTCTCGAAGGGCTCGTGGGAGGCGTCGATCATGACGGAGGTGAAGCCCTCGTCGATGCACTGCTTGCAGAGCTCGAAGGAGTCGCCGTGGTCGAGGTGGACGGCGATGGGGATGGTGGTGGTGGAGACGGCGGCCTCGATGAGCTTCTTGAGATAGACGGGGTTGGCGTACTCGCGGGCGCCCTTGGAGATCTGGAGCATGACGGGCGCCTTCTCCTCCTCGCAGGCCTCCACGATGGCCTGGAGCAATTCCATGTTGTTCACGTTGAAGGCGCCGAGGGCGTACTTGCCCTTCAGGGCCTTGGCGAACAGTTCGCGGGTGTGCGTGAGTGGCATAATTTCAGATACAGGTGTCAAGGCGCCGGACTTCCCGGACGCAGTCGAAAGCTAACGATCCCCCCAAACCCTTGGAACAGGAAACTTCGGCCCGGCGCCGCAGGGCGCGCATCCCGAAGTTGTTGGCGGGATCTGGGTCGGCAGCGGGGGGCGAGCCGGTCCCCCGGGACGGGTGCATGGTGGGGCGGCCGGGGACGGCCGCGCTCCCAGGGTTGAGCGCACACGACGTCTTCGGGACCCCTCACAACTTCGGGATGCACGGCGCCGCAGGGCGGTGGCATGGAGGGGCGGTTCGCACGCGCGGGCCGCGCTCCCAGGGTTAGGCGACATCGGGGGAGCCAGTTGAAGGTTGGCGTGCCGCGCAATCGGACACACGATGACGCCCGCAACGATGGCCGACCTCACCATGACTCCAGCCCCCGGCGACCGCGCGGTGCGTCACGTTGGGGATCGCATTGAATTCGTCCTGCGTGGGGTTCCCAAGGGTTGGAAGGCGCGCCTGCGCACCAACATCGGCCGGGCGGCGCGCCTTCGGGAGGAGATCGTCCGATCGCACTTCGAGAAGGTCCCGTTGGCGGGGGCGTCATGGCGGGACCTGCCGATGCCGACGGACGGCGAGGGGGTGGCGCGGCTGGCGTTGCCCTTGACGGAGGTGGGTTTCTTCCAAGCCAAGGCCTTCGCCATGGACGAGCGTGGGTTCCAGCATTGGGCCCCGGGGCCCGACTTCGGCGTTTCCGTGCACCCGTCGTGGACGCGGGTTGGAAACGTCATTTACTGCGCGTTTCCGCGGATGTTCGGGGGGTGGTCGCGCGCGAGGGAGGCCACGGCGGCGGACCATGAGCACCCGGAGTTCCGGGCGATGGACCGGAGAGGATGGACGGTGATCCCGCCGGGCGGGACGCTGAGGTCGTTGACCCGCGAGTTGCCGCACATCCTGGGGCGGCTGGGCGCGCGCATCCTGCACTTGCTGCCGGTCAGCCCGGTGCCCACGACCTTTGCGCGATTTGGCCGCGCGGGGTCGCCGTATGCGGCGCAGGACCTGGCGGCGATCGACCCGGCGTTGGTGGAGTTCGACCGGCGAACGACCGGGGTTCAGCAATTCGAGGAGCTGGCGCGGGGCGTCCATGGGCTGGGCGGCCGCCTGATGCTGGACTTGGTCATCAACCACACGGGCTGGGGCAGCCGTGAATGGAACGACCATCCCGAGTGGTTCCTGCGCGGCGCGGACGGCTCGTTCCATAGCCCGGGCGCATGGGGCACGGTTTGGGAGGACCTCGTGGAGTTCGACCAACGCCACGTGGCGCTCTGGGACTACCTGGCGCGGGTCTTCCTGACCTGGTGCCGACGCGGCGTGGACGCGTTTCGTTGCGATGCGGGCTACAAGGTGCCCCTGCCCGTGTGGCAGTTCATCACGGCGCGTGTCCGGCAGGAATTCCCCGACACGGTGTTCCTGCTGGAGGGGCTTGGGGGGTCGTGGGAAGCCACGGACGCGCTCCTGACGGACGGCGGCATGCAGTGGGCCTACAGCGAGCTGTTCCAAAACTTCGGCCCGGGCGACGTCGGCGGCTACCTGGCGCACGCGATGCGGACCTCGGAGCGGCATGGCACGCTGGTGCATTACAGCGAGACCCACGACAACACGCGCCTGGCGGCACGGGGCGTGGGGCCGCACGCCCCGCTGACGCCTGAGGGAAGGCGGTGGTCGCTTCATCGCAACCGGATCCATGCGCTGGCCAGCCTCCATGGCGGGTTCGGATACACGAATGGCGTCGAATGGTGCGCGACGGAGCAGGTGAACGTGCATGGGTCGCGCGGGTTGCATTGGGGCAACCCTGTGAACCTCGTGGACGAGCTGGCGCGCCTTGCTCGGCTCTTGCGCGGGCATCCGTGCTTCTTTGACGGGGCGCGGCTTACGCGCTTGGATCCGCCCGGGGCGCGGGTGGTGGCCCTGCGACGGGATTCGGCCGAGGGGCTGGACACGTGCCTGGTGCTGATCAACGCGGATTTTGACCAGCCGGCTTCCGTCGTGGTGCCGGCCCGGGAATGGGAGTCGCTCGGGAGGCCGTCGGTGGACCTGGCGTTGGTGGAGCCCGGGCCGTCCGGGGTGGAGGTGGTGGCGGGTGACGCCGGCGTGCAGCTGCGACTGGGGCCGGGAGGCGTCCATTGCCTTGCGGCGTGCGCCGAGCCGCGGGGCCTTGCGGGCGAGGCCTATGCCCTGGCGCGTGCCCGGGCCGACTGGGGCCTCGCTGTGCTCAATGCCTGCCACGAGTCGCCCGTGACGCCGGACGGGTCGTGGCAGGAGGTGGCGCGGGCCGTGGATGCGGACCCTGCGGGGTTCCTGGCGGGTTCGGTGCCGGGCGCGGGCGATTATCCGGCGGTGATGGAATGGGGCGCGGCGGACGCGACGCGCGTGTTGATGGTTCCACCGGGGCATTGGCTGATGGCGTGGCACGGGGGGCCTTTTCGGGCGCGGTTGTTGCCAGCCAATGGAGGCAAGTGGCGCGTGGCGGAGTCGATCATGGCGGGTGGCCGCCATGTGGCGGCGTTCCCGCCGTCGCCCTCGCATGGGCGGCATCGGTTGGTGATCGAGCCGGCGGGCGAGGACGTCGTCGAGGGCGACGTGTTGTTGCTGGAGCCGGCGCCGGCGCCCCGGCATGGGGTTCCGCCGGCGACGTTCCATGGGCCGTTGGTGTTGCTGACCAACGGGCGCGGGGGCATGGCCCGGATGGGCATCGACCTGGGCCGCGTGACGTCGAAGTACGATTGCCTGCTGGGGGCGAACCTGCATGCGTCGGTGCCGGTGGATCGACATGTGCTGGCCAAGCGCTTGCGCGCCTGGATCAACGCGGACGGCTTCATCACGCCGCTCGACCTGGGGAACCTCGCGGGATTCGACGCCGGGCCGCCGGCGTTGTGGCGGTTCGTGGCGAATGCCGGCGACGGGCGGGCCGTGGAATTGCGTTTGGTGGCGGACATGCCCGAGGGCTCCAATGCCGTCGTCCTGCAATTCTCGCGCGTCGCGGGGCATCCGGGCGTGGGACGGCCGTTGCCGCCGGAGGCGGACGTGCGCCTGAGCGTGCGGATCGACCTTGAGGACCGGAACTTCCATTGGGAGACGCGCCGGAATGCCGCGGCCGAGCATCACTTTGCGTCGTACACGCGGCCGTTGGAGGGACGCGCGGGGTTTGAGTTCGCGCCGGCGGCGGGGCGCCGGCTTCGGGCCTGGTGCGACGCGGGCACGTACCATCCGCAGGCGGAGTGGTCGGAGGGCCTGGCGCATCCGGTGGAAGCCACGCGGGGCATGACGGGCAGCGGCGACGCGTGGTCGCCGGGCTGGTTCGACCTGCCGTTGGGACCCGGGGGCGAGGTGCATTGCATCGTGACGGCGGAGGAGGAGGACCCGGCCCCGTCGATGACGCCTGGGTTTGTGGCGGCGCGATTGCATCAGGTTCACGTGGCGCAGCAGCGGGCGAACCTGGCCGCGAACGACTGGCTCGGCAGGCACTTGGTGCAGGCGGTGCAGGCCTTCGTGGTCCGGCGGGACGACACCCGCACGGTGGTCGCGGGCTACCCGTGGTTCCTGGACTGGGGTCGCGATTCGCTAATTGCGGCGCGCGGATTGCTGGCGGCGGGGATGAGGTCGGAGGTGCGCGACTTGCTGGTGACGTTCGCCCGCTTCGAGAAGGATGGGACGTTGCCGAACTCGATCCATGGCGAGGATGCGTCCAACCGGGACACGAGCGATGCGCCGTTGTGGCTGGGGGTGGTGGCGGAGGAGCTGGCCGACGCCATGGGGGGCGAGGCGGGGTCGCTGTACGGGGCGGTGGTGGACGGACGCGGGCGGACGTTGGCGGGCGTGCTTCGCTCGATCGCGGCGGGCTACCTGTTCGGGACGCCCAACGGGATCCGGGTGGATCGCGAGTCGGGGCTGGTGTGGAGCCCGGGGCATTTCACATGGATGGACACGAACCATCCGGCGGGGACCCCGAGGGAGGGGTATCCGGTGGAGATCCAGGCGTTGTGGATACGGTTGCTGCGGCAACTGGCGCGACTGGGGCAGCCGCCGTGGGAGGGGGCGGGGGAGACGTGGGCGGAGATGGCGCGTCGCGCGGAGGCATCGTTCCACGGGTTGTTCTGGTTGGAAGGTCGCGGGTGGCTGGCGGACGTGCTGATGGCGGGCCCGGGGCAACCCGCGCGGGATGCGGCGGCATCGGATGCACTGCGGAGCAACGCGTTGTTGGCGGTGTCGTTGGGCGTGGTGGTTGGCGAGCGTGCACGGCGCATCGTGGAGGCGGCGAGGCGTCACTTGATCGTGCCGGGGGGCCTTCGGTCCCTGGCTCCGTTGGCGACCGAGCCGCCCTTGCCGGTCCATGGGGCCGGCGGACAGCTGCTCAACGACCCGTCCCGGCCTTACTGGCCCCGGTACGAGGGGGATGAGGACACCCGGAGGAAGCCTGCGTACCACAACGGCACGGCATGGACGTGGACATTCCCGTCGTTTTGCGAGGCCTTGACCAAGGCCTATCCGGGGAATGGGGCGGCGCGTGCGGCGGCGCGTGCGTACCTGGGGTCGATGGCGGGGTTGCTGGGGGAGGGTTGCGTGGGGCAATTGCCCGAGGTGATGGACGGCGACGCGCCGCACACGCACCGGGGCTGCGACGCGCAGGCATGGTCGGCGACCGAGGCGCTCCGGGTATGGCGTGGGTTGACCGACGGGGTCTAGCTGGAGCGCCTCCGGCGATGCTGTGGGCCGCGTGCCCTCACGCGGCGGTCAAGATGCCGCAACTCAGCGCGCCGGGAGAGGTTGCCCGGCCAGACCGAGACGGCCCTGCCACCTGTCCGTCTCGCCTGATCCGAAGTCCCCTTGATGGCCGAGGAGACCGGTTCAAGCCCCGCCGTGGCGTTCGGCAAGGAGGCGCACGAGGCGGGAGCCGACGACGACGGCGACGGCGAGGAGGAGGAGGCCGCTGGCCATGGAGAAGCGGCGCAAGGTTCGTTGCTCGAATCGACCGTGGCCGCGGGACACGCCCCAACCGACCAAGGCGAACCATGCGAAGCCGCCGGCCGCGACGCCGCCGATGAAGGGCCATTTGCTGGACCAGTCGTTGTCGAGCCAGCCGCGCGACAGGAGGGTGGCGACGACCGTGATCCAGAGCAGGAGGACGCCCGGGTTGCCCAGGACGCGCAGGAAGCCTGTCCAGAATGCCGAGCTGGGATGGAAGGCCTCCTCCACGAGCGCCTCCATGCGCTGCTCGCCGGGGACGGTTCCGCCGCGGAGGTACTTGAGCCCAAGCCAGAGCATCAAGGTGAAGCTGGCCAGCTCGATGACGGCCAGGGCCCAGCCCTTCATGAGCAACTGCGCGAAGCCCGCGAAGGCGAACGTGCAGTAGATGGCTTCCATCCAGACGGCCCCGAGCCCGAGGAAGAGCGCCCAACGAAGGCCGCGTCGGGGGGCCTCGGCGACGATGGTCGCGTTGATGGGCCCGCCCGGGATGCTGGTGACGAACCCGGCCACCACACCGAGGGCGACCGACATCACCGCCTCCAGGCCTGCGTTCATGCGCGGCCGCCCTTGGCCTCCTCGTCGTCGGCGTCGGCGTCCTCGGCCTCCTCGTCGTCGTCCGCCTCCATCGTGCGTTGCATGCGCCGCGAGATGAAGGGCCGGACGAACCCGTAGAGCAGGTAGGCCGTGAAGAAGAGCGGGGCGACAAAGGGAAGGAGCCGGTTGAACAACAGGACGAACAAGCCCGCCACGAGCACGATCACGACCATCTTGGTGAACGGCCGATGCGTCCTCCAGTCGAGCTTCTTGAACGTGGGGTACTTCACCTCGCTCACCATCATGGCCGACAGGAAGACCAAGATGACGGGCAAGGCGAACCGCCATGTGCCCTTGGGGAAGTCGCGCTCCTCCCAACGAATCAGGAACAACGTCAGCGACGCCACCATCCCGGCGGCGGCAGGGATGGGGAATCCAAGGAAGTAGCGCCCGCCCCCGGTGCCGGACATCGCCGCCAGGCAGTTGAACCGTGCCAGGCGAAACGCACCGCAGATCACGTAGGCGGCCGCGATGAACCACCCAACCTCCGGATGGTTTCGGAACACGTCGTGCAGCACGATGCGATGGACGAGGAAGGCGGGGGCCACCCCGAACGAAACGATGTCCGCCAACGAGTCGAACTCGCGCCCGAACGGGCTCTCGTAGCCCCCCATGCGCGCCACCCGCCCATCCAGGAGGTCAAAGATGCACGCCAGCAGGATCAGCGTCAGCGCCACCTTGATGTCGTGGTAGTTCCCGTCGGCCAGGTCCGCCTCCACGATCTTCGTCAGCGCGAGGAACCCGCAGAACATGTTCCCCGCCGTGAACAAGTTCGGAAGCAGGTAGATGTGGAGCTTGTCGTCGTCCGCGTTTGACGCCGCGCGCCCCGCCTTCTCAGCGTCGTCCGTCATGGGTTCCAGATGGCCAGGACCGTTTCGCCGCCGACGACCTTCTGGCCGAGGGTCGCCTGCACCTGCGCCTCCATGGGGAGGTAGAGGTCCACGCGGGACCCAAATTGGATGAGGCTGATGCGCTCGCCCTTCGCCACCTTGTCGCCCACCGCGACCCACGGGAGGATCCGCCGCGCAATCAGGCCCGCGAGCAGCCGCACCGCCACCGGACCGCGCCCGGGCTCCGTGGCATCGAACCCCAGGAGCACGTTCTCGTTCTTGTCGGCCGACTCGGTGTCGAGCGCGTTGAGGAACAAGCCCGGCGTGTGGGTGACCCGCGTCACCTTGCCCGCCACCGGTGCCTGCTGAACGTGAACGTCCACGACGGAAAGGAAGATCGACACGCGGCGGCATCGTCCCTTCATGACCAGCGGCTCGTCCACCTCGTCCACGACGTCCACGGTGCCGTGGGCGGGGGAGACGACGAGGCCGGCGCCCTTGGGCACCTGGGCGTCCGGGTCGCGGAAGAAGTAGGCATTGAAGCCGGCGAACAGCAGGAGGGGCCCGAGCAGCACGCCGAGGGTTCCGACCGGCGGGACGCCCAGCAACCAAAGGGCCAGCGCCAGAACCACCACCGCACCGGCCGCCATGCCCAGCATCCGGTTCGCCGCCTTGCTCGCCCTGCCTGCGTGCTTCATCGGGCAAACGCTACCAAGGACGGCCGACCGTCGGAAAGCCCCGACTCCCGCCACGGCGTGGTGGCGTGGCGGGGCTCATGGGGCGGCCTCGTCGTTCACGCGCGCCAACGTGAAGGAAAACGTCGTGCCCTTGCCGACCTCGCTGCTCACGCGGACCTCGCCGCCGTGGGCGTGGATGATGTGCTTGACGATGCTGAGTCCGAGCCCGGTCCCGCCCTGGTCCCGCGCCCGGGCCCGGTCCACGCGGTAAAAGCGCTCGAAGATGCGGTCGCGGGCCTCGGGCGGGATGCCTTGGCCGTCGTCGGAAACCCAGGCCTCGACGATGTCCTCCTGGGCGGCGCGGGCCCCGATGACGACCTGGCCGCCGGCCTTGCCGTACTTGATGGCGTTGTCCACGAGGTTGAGGACGACCTGCTGGAGGCGGTCGCCGTCGGCGTGGACCCGGATGCTCTCGGGCACGTCGTCGCGGAGGTTGACGGAACGGTCGTGGGCCTTGTGCCGCAGGTCGTTGATCACGGCCTCGACCACGTCGCGCAGGGTGGTCGGCTGCATGTTCATGATGACCTGGCCGGACTCGAGCCGCGAGATGGTGAGCAGGTCCTCGATGAGGAAGGTGAGGCGGTCGGCGTGGCGGTCGATGGTCTGGAGGAACCGGACCATGGTCTCGCGTTGGTCCATGGCGCCGCCGAGCAGCGTCTCGGTGTAGCCCTTGATCAGGGAGAGCGGGGTTCGCAGCTCATGGCTGACGTTGGCCACGAATTCCCGGCGTTGATCCTCCAACCGCTTGTGCTGCGTCAGGTCGTGAAACACGAACAACGTGCCTGCGAGGATGCGGTCGGGGTCGCGCAAGGCCACGGCGCTGACCTGGAACGCCCTTGGCGGCGGGCCCGGCAAATCAACCTCGTGGTCCGTGATCCGTCCCTGTTGCACGGCCCGGGTGGCGAGGGCGGCGATGCCGGGAAGCGGGACCACGTCGGCGACGGCCTTGCCCCGGCACTCGGAGGACAGCCCCAGCAGGCGCAGCAGGGCCGGGTTCATGTGCTCGACGCATCCCTCGGCGTCGAGGACGAGGACGCCCTCGAGCATGCTGTCGAGGAGGGCCTGTTGCTTGGACTGCTCCTCGACGAGGGCGAGGTGGCGCTGCGTGCGGAGGTCGGCGAGGCGAAGCGACTGGTCGCGAAGCCGGTTTCGCCAGCGGCGCTCGCGCGCCACCCAGACTGAAACGAGCGCCGCGACGGCACCTGCGGATGCGAACCATGTCCACATGCTGACTAGCCCTCCACAAAGCGGTACCCGACCCCCCGCACGGTGTCGAGGAAGCGGGCGGCGGAGCCGAGCTTCTCGCGAAGCCGACGCATGTGGGTGTCCACGGTGCGGGTGTCGATGACGGCGTCGTACTCCCAGACGTCTTGCAGGAGCTGGTCGCGCGTCTGCACCCGGCCGCGGCGCATGGCCAGGGTGGTGAGGAGCTTGAACTCGGTGGCCGTGAGGTCCACCCGCTTGCGCCCGACGGTGACGAGGTGCTTGGGGATGTCCACGGTCAGCTCGTCGAAGACGAGTTGCTCCGGCGTGTCGGTGGGCTCCGTGCGGCGGCGAATGAGGTTCTTGATGCGAAGGACCAGCTCGCGAGGGCTGAACGGCTTGGTCACGTAGTCGTCGGCCCCCAGCTCCAGCCCGAGGACGCGGTCGATCTCGGCGGCCTTGGCGGTGACCATGATGATGGGGATGGATGAGGTCGCGGGGTCCCGCCGCAATTGCTTGCAGACCTCCAGCCCGTCCACCTCGGGCAGCATCAGGTCCAGCAGGATCAAGTCCGGCACCACCTCGCGAGCCCGCTTCAGCGCCGCCGCCCCGTCGTCGGCCGTGACCACTTCAAGCCCCGCCTGCTTGAGGTTGAAGGCCACCAGCTCCAGGGCGTCGGGCTCGTCATCCACCACCAGGATTTTTGCCATATCCAACGTTGTCCTATGGGGGACGCGTCCTGGAGGCAATGACTGAACGGTTACAACGCGGTGACGGGACCGGAGCCGGATGGGGGCGATGCGCGCTCGATGAGTTCCCAGAAGCGGGGGTTGTCCTGCAATTGCTCGTCCTCGCCCGTGGGAAGGTTGGAGCGGTAGAGGAAGTCCTTGAGGGTGTTCTTGCTCAGGATGCGGTGGACGACGATGCCGAGCGGGTGGCGCTCGAAGTAGAGCCGGTAGTCCCCGAGGCGGTAGCGGATGAGGGTGCGACCATTGCGAGCCAGGCTTCCGAAGTGCGGGTTCTCGCGTTGCAACTCGTGGGGCAGGCCGCGGAATTGGCCAAGGACCTGCAATTGGAGGTCCTTCGGCATCCGGGACAGTTCGCCGGCGCTCGTGGGGTTGAAGATGATCTGGAACGGTTGCATGGAGGCCGAGGGGGACGGGGTCCTGAACGGGGTCATGGCTTCCCTGCGGGCGCGGGCTTCGCGGCGGGCTCGTCCACGATGACGAGCCAACAGTCATCCCAGCGGTCCTTGGAGTCCCCGGCGTAGATCATCATTTCACCCTTCTTGAGGGCCTCCAGCCCGACGGCCCGGCTGGCCACCTGCTTGGGCTCGGACCCGGGCTTCAGGCTCAGCATGCGGACCTCGAGCTTGCCCCCCTCCACCTCCTTGAGGTCCACCGCGCAGCGGTCCGACAAGGTGACCCGGCGATGCTCCTTGCTGTCGGGCGTGGCGAACTCGGTCTTGGTGACGAAGTAATTCGTCCACCGCAGCTGGCGGAGGCGGGCGCTCGTGGCGGGGTCGAGGGGCTTCATGCCGTCCTTGCCGGCCGGGCGCTGCACGTCGGTCCCCCACACCAACTGGATGCGATACTTGCCGGCGGGGTCATCCGCCCGAACCGGGATGGCCAGCCATGCTGACACGGCGGCCAACCACAACCCCATCCATCGCATTTTCCATTGCTTCATGTGAATCCCATCCAGGCCCGCCTTGGCGGTGCAACGCCGCAATCCAGCCTTCCCCATCCCCTCCCTGTCAACGCAGCCAATGCACCGTGATGCCGTCGGTGTCGGATCGGAAGGTCATGCCCACGGCGTCGTCCATGCCGGCCGAGGCGACCTCGACCACGGGCCCGGTCGCCCGTCGGTTGAGCGAGACCACGACGACGACGGCGGCCACGCCCAGGGTGGGAACGAGCCATCGGAGCCATCCGGCGGCACGGCTGGCCCCGGCCGCCTGCCGCGCGTCCGCCGCCTCCGCCAGCCGGATGCGTCGTTGGACCTGCGACCAGTAAAACTCGCGCGTCTCCGGCACGCGTTCGGCGGGCTCGTGCGCGCGCACGACCTCGCCCAGGGCCCGCAGCGCCGCCACCAGGTCCCGTGCCTCGACGTCGCCGGCCAGCACGCGCTCGACCTCGGCCCGGCGCGACGGCTCCAGCTCGCCATCGACGTAAGCCTGCAAGTCCAGCGTCCATTCCTTGTTGTTCATTCGGATCGTTCCTTCCTCAGGTTTTGGAGCAGCGACGCCAGACGACGTCGCGCGTAAAAGAGACGGGACATGACGGTGCCGATGGAGATGCCCACGCGCTTGGCGATCTCCTTGTATTCGAGGCCCTCGAACTCATGCAACACGACCACCGTGCGATGGGCCTCCGTCAGCTTGCCCAGGGCCTCGTCGATGCGCTTGCGAACGTCCTCGGACTCCAGCCCCTCGGTGGGGTTGGCCTCCACGACGGGCATGTGGCGCTCCACGCCGCCCGTTTCCTCCTCCATCTGCTCGATGGACTCGGCCCGGGTGCGCTTCTGGCGGCGGATTTGGTCCAGGCACAGGTTGATGACGATGCGGGTGGCCCACGTGGCGAAGGTGCTGTCGCCCTGGAACTGGTGGAGCCGTTGCCATGCCTTGACCCATGCCTCCTGGGACAAGTCCAGCGCCTCCACCTCGTTCCGCATCATGATCATCGCGCGTGCGTAAATCTTGTCGCGATGCCGGTGGACCAGCTCCTCGAAGGCCTCCATGTCGCCCCCCTTGGCAAGGGAGACCAATGCCTCGTCCGTCTCGGCGGCTAAATCCGGTTTCAACGACCCTGCCATGGACGAGACCCCTTTCGGACCTATTCAGGCCGACTCACAGACGGCCCTTCGAGCTGGGGATTTCCCCGGCGATGCGCGGGTCGCGCTGGCAGGCGGCGTCCACCGCCCGGGCAAAGGCCTTGAACACGCATTCCACGACATGGTGGGGCTCGCCCCCGTACAGGAGCTCGAGGTGCAGGTTGCAACGCGCCTCGTTGGCAAATCCCTGGAAGAACTCCCGCGCCAGGCCAAACCGAAACGCCGACGACATGTCCTGCGTCCGTTCCTCCCAGCTAATCTTCTGGTGCGCCCGCGAGTCCAGGCCCCGCCACACCAGGTAGGCCCGCCCGCTGAAGTCGATCACCGCCCGCGCAAGGCATTCATCCATGGGGACATACGCCTCCCCGGTCCACGGATTGCGCGGGTCGAAGCCGGTCCCGTACCGCCGAATGCCTCGCTTCTCGCCCAAGGCCGCCAGGAACGCCTGCCCCAACGCGATTCCGCAATCCTCCACCGTGTGGTGCGCGTCCACCTCCAGGTCGCCCTTGCAGCGCAACGTCAGGTCGCACTTCGAGTGCTTCGCAAACAACGTCAGCATGTGGTCCAGGAACGGAACGCCGGTCCGCACCCGGGACTTGCCCGTCCCGTCCACGTCCAGCTCGACATGGATCGCCGTCTCCTTGGTCTCGCGCTTCAGCCGCGCACGCCGCTCGCTCATCCTCCCCTCGCCATATCCCCCATGCCCGCCAAACGCCAACGGTTTCTCGGTTCCATCCCCGCCCGTCCTTCCCCATCCTTTCCCCGTGCCGGCTGAAATCCTCCCCGTCCACACCCCCGCCCTGTTTCGGGAGGCCGTCGCCCAGGCCGCCGCCCGGCTCCGCGCCGGGGACGTGGTCGCGTTGCCCACCGAGACCGTCTATGGCCTCGCCGCCAACGCGTGGTCGCCCGAGGCCGTCCGGCGGATCTTCCATGTGAAGCAGCGTCCCGCCTACAACCCCGTCATCGTCCACGTCGCCAGCGCGGACATGGCCCACGCCTGCGCCCGGGAATGGCCCCTGCTCGCCGCCCGGCTCGCCAGCGCCTTCTGGCCCGGCCCCCTCACCTTGGTGGTCCCCCGGAGTGGTCGCGTGCCCGACGTCGTCACGGCCGGGGGCGACACCGTGGGCCTGCGATGGCCCTTTCACCCGCTCATGCAGGCGGTGATTCGCGAGTGCGGCTTCCCCTTGGCCGCGCCCAGCGCCAACCCAGCCAATGCGCTCTCCCCCACCACCGCCCGACATGTGGCGGACGCCCTCGGCGATGCGATCCCGCTGATCGTCGATGGAGGCGAATCCAACGTGGGCATCGAGAGCACCGTCGTCGATGTGACCGGGCCCGTGCCCCGCATCCTGCGTCCGGGCATGATTTCATCCGAGGACGTCGCCCGGGCGTGCGGCATGGCCCCAATCGGCGCGAACGTGGGCGATGCGGCCGGGGGCGAGGGTGAAACAGGCGTGCAGCGGCCCCTCCGAAGCCCGGGGCAGCTCTCGCGGCACTACGCGCCCCGCGCCCGCCTCCATGTGCTGGAATGGGCCTCGGACGACGACCTCGGGCGGCAGTTGGCCGTCCGGCGCCTGGATCCCGACCGAGGCTGGATCATCGCGCACTCGCGCATCCCGGCCGAGGGCCGTTTTCCCCACGTGCGTTTCATCCCGGACGACCCGGAGGCCTTCGCGCGGGCGTTGTACGCGGAGTTGCACGCCGCCGACGCCGACGGCATCCAATGGGTGGTCGTCGAGCGCGTCCCGGGCAGCCCCGCGTGGGCGGGCATCGCAGACCGGTTGGCGCGGGCCTGCGTGGGCTGAGCCGGGGCGATGCATTCGGGGTTCCGGCGCGGCGGCATTTGGCCCAGGGTACGCCCATGCGATCCATGACGGGCCATGGGCGGGGCGAGGGCTTCCGGGACGGGCTGCGGGCGGTGGCGGAGCTGCGATGCGTGAACCGGCGGCAAGCGGAGGTCTTGATCCACCTGCCGGAGGCATGGGCGGCGTTGGAGGGTCGGGCGCGGGACATGGTGGCGGCGCTCGTGTCGCGGGGCCGATGCGAGGCGCGGCTGCAATGGGAGGCGCCGGGCTCCGGGGCGCCGTCGCGCGTGAACCGTTCCGTGGCATTGGCGTACGCGACGCAACTGCGGGCGCTGTCGGAGGCCTTGGGACGGCCGGAGGACCCGGGGCTGGACGTGTTGATTCGGTGCCCGGGGGTCCTGGAGCCGTGCGGCGCGGCGGCGGACCCGGACCAGGCGTGGCCCGTGATGGAGGAGGCCTTGCGGTCGGCGCTGGGGGCTCTCGACGCCATGCGCCGGCGCGAGGGCGAGGCGTTGGAACGGGATCTTCGGGCGCGCATCGGGTTGTTGAGGGAGGAGGCGTCGGCCATTCGTGGTCGAGCCCCGGAGGTGATGCGGCGTTACCGGGACAACCTGGTGCAACGCGTGCGCGCGGCCGGCATCGAGGGGGTTGGCCCCGGGGACGAGCGCATCCTGAAGGAGTTGGTGGTGTTCGCGGACCGGTCGGACATCTCGGAGGAGATCGCCCGGCTGGAGAGCCATTTCGTGCAGTTTGAGGATGCATGCCGGGCATCGGAGGCGGCGGGGCGACGGCTCGACTTCCTGGCCCAGGAGATGCACCGGGAGATCAACACGATTGGTTCCAAGGCCAACGACGCGGTGATCTCCGCCTCGGTGGTGCGCGCGAAGACGGAGCTGGAGCGGTTTCGCGAACAAGTCCAGAATGTGGAGTGAAGTCCCTGCGTGGGGGCCATCTGGCCCCCACCGGCCTCGATGCCAACACACATGCGACACGGCGGCGTGATCCTGCTGATTTCGGCCCCCTCCGGCGGGGGCAAGACGACGGTCTGCACCGCGATGCTGGCGCGGCATCCGCGGCTGCGGCGCGTCATCACGTGCACGACGCGGGCGCCGAGGCCGGGCGAGGCGGACGGGGTGGACTATCACTTCTTCACGAGGGAGGAGTTCGAGGGTCGCCTGGCGGCGGGCGAGTTCCTGGAGCACGCCGAGGTGTACGGCAACCGGTACGGGACGCTGCGCACGAGCGTGCTCGGCGTGTTGCAAGGGGGTCAGGACGTTCTGTTGAACATCGACGTCCAGGGGGCCGCGTCGATCCGGCGCATGGCGATGGCGGACGCGGAGCTGGGGGGCGCGTTGGCGACGGTGTTCCTGACGCCGGGGACGTTGGCGGAGCTGGAGTCGCGGCTCCGCGGTCGGGGGTCGGAGGCGGAGGACGTGGTGCGGCGGCGGCTGGAGGCGGCGCCCCGGGAGGTGGCGGAGGCGGTTCACTTTGACTACGTGGTCGTGAGCGGGACGCGCGAGGAGGACGTGGCGCGTGTGGAGGCGATCTACGCGGCGGAACGATGCCGGCGACATCGCGTGAGGCTGGAGTTCGGGAGGTTTTCATGAGCGCGGGCGAGGCAGGGGATGGCGGCGGGCGCAACGTGGTCCTGGGGGTGACGGGAAGCATCGCGGCGCACCGCGGGCTGGACATCGCGAGCGCGCTGACGAAGGCGGGCTGCCGGGTGCAGGTGGTGTTGACGGCGGACGCGCAGCGGTTCGTGACGCCGCTGGGGTTCAAGACGTTGTCGCGCAACCCGGTGATCACGGGCCTGTACGACGAGGAGGAGGGCTGGCGTCCGGCGCACGTGAGGGCGGCGGACGAGGCGGACCTGCTGTTGGTGGCGCCGGCGACGGCGGCGACGATTGCGCGGATGGCGCAAGGGCTGGCGGACGACGCCTTGGGCTGCATTGCGCTGGCGTTGGAGCCGGGGACGCCGGTGCTCGTGGCGCCGGCGATGAACGGGAAGATGTGGGCGCACCCGGCGACGCAGGCGAACGTGGCGTTGCTGCGGTCGCGCGGCGTGGAGTTCGTGGGGCCGGAGGCGGGGATGTTGTCGTGCGGCTACGAGGGCACGGGCCGATTGGCGACGGTGGAGGCGGTGGTGGGGCGGGCCCTGGCGTTGGTTGGCCTGGGCGGGCCGTGAGGGAGACGGCTGATTCATGGGGACGCTGGCAGCCAGGTTGATGGGCGGGTTCTGGGGTTGGCGGGACCTCGTGGCCGCGCCGAAGGCGGACGACGGGGTGTTCATGCAGCGCGTGGCGTTCGTGGAGCGGGGGGTGGCCCTGCCCGCGAAGGCGGTGTCGTTGCTGGTGCTGCTCTACCTGCTGTTCGTCTCGTCGTGGTTCCGGGACCTCACCCCGTTGGCGGAGGACGCATGGAACCTGCTTCGGACGTTCTACGTCATCTATTTCTGCCTGAACGTGGGCGGCGGGATCGTGATTTGGGGGATGAACGAGGTCCCCGTGCGGTTGGTCGAGGTGGTGGTGTACGTGCTGGCGTTGGTGGACGCGGTCTTCGTGTCGGCGCTGACGGTGATGACGGGCGGGTTTGGGAGCATCCTCTACTGGCTATGTCCCGGGCTGATCCTGCGGAACGCGATGGTGATACCAAGGGCGGACGTGCAGATCCTCGTGAACGTGGCGGTCCCCTGCTTCTACATGCTGGCGGGGTTCCTCCACCGGGTGCTGGACCGGACGGACCGGGAGTTGATCGAGACGACGGGGAAGGGCTCGTTGGGGGCGGGGCTGGAGGAGCCTGGCCACGAGCCGTTGGAGTCGCTGGTCACGCGGATGCTGCTGTTGCTGTTGTTGTCCGCGTGCTGCTACGCGTTGCAGGTGTTGCTGGATCGCAAGCGCATGGAGGAGGCCGAGGCGCGGGAGTTCGCGCTCAAGCAGCAGCAATTGCAGGCGGCCGGTCGCCTGGCGGCGGAGATCGCCCACCAGCTCAAGAACCCCCTCGGCATCATCAACAACGCCGCCTACACGCTCCAGAAGACGGTCAAGGAGGGGAAGACCATCACCCAGCAGATCGCCATCATCCGCGAGGAGGTGGTCCGGTCGGATCGCATCCTGACGGAGTTGATGGGCTACGCCCAACTGGCCGAGGGCAAGGTGGAGCGGGTGCTGGTGACGGACGAGCTGGACCGGGCCGTGGACGAGGCGTTCCCGGCGGGGACGGACTACAAGGTGGAGGTGAAGAGGGATTACGCCCCGGCCATCCCCCACCTCCTGGGGCAACGCGGGCATTTCGCCGAGATCTTCCTCAACCTGCTGACCAACGCGCGGGAGGCCATGAACGGCCGCGGCAAGGTGTGGATCCATGCCCGTGTGACGCCCGACTACGAGGTGGAGGTGCGCGTGAAGGACTCGGGCCCGGGGATCCATCCGGAGCACCTGCCCAAGCTCTTCGACGCCTACTTCACCACCAAGGAGCACGGCACGGGGCTGGGGCTCGCGATCGTGAAGCACAACGCCGAGCTGTATGGGGGCAGCGTGCGCGCGGAGTCGGTGCTTGGCCAAGGGGCGACCTTCGTCGTAACGTTGCCTGCCCGCTCGGTCATGCGGCTGCGTCGATGAAACTCCCCCCCATGCTCGTCGTGGACGACGAGAAGAACATGCGCCTGTCCCTCGAGACGGTGCTGCGTGCCGAGGGCTACCAAGTGCGGCTGGCCGAGTCGGCCGAGGCGGCCTTGAAGGCCGTGGACGGCGAGGAGTTCTTCATGGTCGTGACGGACGGCCGGCTGGGGGGCATGAGCGGCTATGAGCTGCTGCGCGAGATGGCCCGCAAGAAGCCGGGCCTGCCGGTGCTGATGATCACCGCCTACGCCACGCCCAAGCTGGCCGTGGAGGCCATCAAGGCCGGGGCCATCGACTACCTCGCCAAGCCCTTCGAGCCCGACGAGCTCCTCCATGCCGTCGCGCGATGCGCCGAGCGCCACCGGCTCCTCGCGCAGAACGCCGCGCTCAAGGCCCGCGCCTCGGACGCCTATTCCGTGGACCACATCATCGGCGAGTGCCCCAAGGTCCTCGAGCTGCGGCAACTCATCCGGACCGTCGCCCCCACGGACGCCACCGTCCTCATCCTGGGCGAGAGCGGCACCGGCAAGGAGCTGGTCGCGGGCGCGATTCATTCCCTGAGCCGGCGCGCCGCCGGCAACTACGTGCGGATCAACTGCGCGGCCATCCCCGAGACCCTGCTGGAGAGCGAGTTGTTCGGGCACGAGAAGGGGTCGTTCACCGGCGCACACCGCACGAAGCACGGGCAGGTGGAGGAGGCCGACGGCGGCACGATCTTCCTCGACGAGATCGGGGACATGAGCCGTCCGTTGCAGGCCAAGCTGCTGCGGTTCCTTGAGGATGGCTCGTTCACGCGCGTCGGAGGCACCCAGGAGCTGCGGGTGGACGTGAGGCTCATCGCGGCCACCAACCGCGACGTGGTGGACGCCATCCGGCGCGGGGAGTTCCGCGAGGACCTGTTCCACCGGCTCAACGTCATGCAGTTCCGCCCGCCGCCGCTGCGGGAGCGGGGCAGCGACATCCTGTTGCTGGCCGCCCACTTCCTGCGCGGCTTCAACGCCCGGCTCGGCAAGAACGTCCGTTCCATCAGCGACGCGGCCCGTGCGGCGTTGGTCGCCCATAGCTGGCCCGGCAACATCCGGGAGCTGCGAAACGTGATCGAGCGCGCCGTCATCCTCGAGGCCTCCCAGGAAATCCAGGCCGCCAGCCTGCCCGACTTCGAGGTGGAGTCACGGCTTCGCCAAGCCCCGCCCCCCGTGGCCCCGCCCCGCGTCTCGAACCTCGGCGACACCCTCATCGCGTTCGAGCGCGAGATGGTCTCCGCCGCCCTCCAGCACCACGATGGCGACCTGGCCGGCGCGGCCGCCCACCTGGGCCTGACCATCGAGGCGCTCCAGTTCCGGCTGGGCCGCCTCCAATTGCCGTCCGGGTCCCCCGCGCCCGGCACGCCGCCATCCAGGGCGTCCTCATGATCGCCGCCGCCCCAGAACTCCCCGACATCTCCAGGTCCGTCCGCCAGGCGGGCCCGGACTCGGCCGGCCACCTTGCGCTCATCCTGATGGCGGTCTTGGCCGTCATCCTGGTCCTCGTGGTCTGGGCGGTCTTCATTCGCAAGCCGCAGCGCGGGCGACGTCGCGAGCGCGGGCGGCTGACCACCTCCGCGCCGGAACCCGAGACGGCCGGTAAGTCGCGGCGCAGGCGGCGGCGCAGCGATCGTCGCAACCCCACCCTCGCCGAGACGGGCGGGCTTCCTCCGCTGCGCGACGACACGCCGCCGGGCCCGGGTGGTCCCTTCATGTCGTGAACGTCCCGGGCGTCCAGGAGCCGCAGGCGGCCGTCAGCGCGGAGATCACCCGCCAGAGCGGGTCGAACCTTGCGCTCGCCTTCATCCTGTTGCCTCCCGAGAAGCGGGCCGCGATGTCGGTGCTCTACGCCTATTGCCGCCAGGTGGACGACGTCGCGGACGAGGACGACGTGCCGGTGGCCCGCCGGGCGGCGGAGCTGCGTCGTTGGCGCGAGGAGACCCGCCGCGCATGCGATGGGTTGAGCCCCAGCATTCCCGTCGTCCGCGAGCTGGTCCCCGTCATCGCCCGCCACCGCCTCCCGTTCGCCTTGTTCGATGACTTGCTCGCCGGCGTCGAGATGGACCTCGTGACCGTGCGCTACCCCGACCTCGCCTCGCTGGAGCGCTACTGCTACCACGTGGCCTCCGTGGTCGGGCTCCTGAGCATCGAGGTGTTCGGCTACGTCGATCCGGGTTGCCGGGCCTATGCCGACGCACTCGGCAAGGCCCTGCAGTTCACCAACATCCTCCGTGACGTGGGCAACGACGCGCAGCGCGGCCGCATCTACCTGCCGCAGGATGCGTTGCGGGCGCATGGGGTGGCCGAGGCGGACATCCTGGACGGGCGATGCTCGGACGGCTTCCTGGCGTTGGCTCGGGAGACGGCCGGGCACGCGCGTCGGTTCTTTGCGGCGGCGCGGGCGGCGCTGCCTGCGGCCGACGCGGGCAACATGATGACGGCGGAACTCATGGCGGCGGTGTATGGCCGGCTGCTGGTGGAGATCGAGCGCCGGGGTTTCCCCGTGCTGGATCCCCGCCCGATCCGATTGGGCCGTGCCCGCAAGCTCCTCCTCATCCTGGGAACCGTGCTCCGCTGGAAGCTCGGACTAGGACCGGCTCGGCATGGGGTCTAGCGCGGGCATGCGGCTGGTGGTGAACGCGGACGACTTCGGTTCCTCGCCCGGCGCCAATGCGGCCATCCTGAGGGCGCATCGCGAGGGCATCCTGACGTCGGCGAGCCTGATGGTGTCGGGCGCCGCCGCCGGGGAGGCGGCCGACATGGCGCGTGCGAACCCCGGCCTGGGCGTGGGCCTGCACCTCGCCCTGGCGTGCGCCAGCCCGGTGCTGGACGCCTCGCGCATCCCCGGCCTCGTGGGGCGTGACGGCCGCCTCCCGGCGAGTCCCGTCGTGGCCGGCCTTCGCTTCTTCTTCCTGCCCGGCCTCCGGCGACAACTCGCCGAGGAGATCGAGGCGCAGGTCCGGAGGTTTTCCGAGCTCGGGCTGGCGCCGGGCCACATGGACGGTCATTGCAACATCCACCTGCACCCGACGGTGCTGGGGGTGCTGCGGCGGAGGGCCGGTGCCTGGGGCATGCGCACGATGCGCCTCACGCGCGACCCGCTGCGGCTGAACCTCCGGCTGGACCGCGGGCGCTGGGCCTACCGGGTCAGCCATGCGCTGGTGTACCGGGTCTTGTGCGCCCTCGCGCGGCCCGCGCTCCGGCAGGCGGGTTTGCGGCACGTGGACCGCGTCTTCGGGCTCCTCCAAAACGACCACCTGGACGAGGGTTACCTCCTTCGCCTCCTGCCGCGGCTCGGCCCCGGGGACTTCGAGGTGTACGGCCATCCGGACGACGGACCGCACCGGCACGAGACGGACGCGTTGTGCAGCCCGCGCGTGCGACGGCTCGTGGGCGAGCTGGGGATCCGGTTGGTGCGTTACAGCGACCTGGGAGGTCCCACGTGAGAGGCCCCCGTTGCGCCGGCAATTTCCTCCCGATGAAATGGTTCCTGCAAAGCGAGTAAACCCATGACGCGATTGGTGATGGTCTTGTTGTTTGGTCTGGTGATGGAGGCCGTGGGGGTCGTCCTCATCAGCAAGGGGCAGAAGGAGCTGACGACGCGGTTCGAGCCGCGCGTGCAAGTGGTCCGGCAGATGGCACGCGAGGCGCTCACGAGCCCGGCCCTGCTCCTGGGCGTGGCCTTCGAGGCGGGCTTCTTCGGCTGCCTGCTGTTCCTGTTGTCGCGCTTCGACGTCAGCCTCGTCTGGCCGCTGACGTCGCTGTCGCTCGTCATCACGACGTTGACGGCGAGGATCGTTTTGCATGAGCAGGTCTCGGGCCTTCGGTGGGCGGGTGTTGGCTTCATCCTCTTCGGGGCGGCCATCGTCCTGTACACGGAGAAGCAACGTCCGTCCGCGCCGCCGCCGTCCGCGCCCCCGGCGTCTCCCGTCTCGCCATGAAGGCTGCCTTGGGGGCAAGGTCGTCGCGGAGGCGTCGTTGGAGGTGCATGAGCAAGGACCAATCATGGAGATGACTTCGTTGCTGGGGGCATTCGCCGAGTGCGGCGTCGTCGCGGTTGTCACGCTGGACGACGCAGGCCGGGCCGAGCGGACGGCCGAGGCGTTGTTGGCGGGCGGGATCCACGCCGTGGAGCTGACGTTGCGGACCCCGGCCGGCATGGAGGCGCTGCGTCGGATGTGCCGGGCGTTCCCTGGGATGTGCGTGGGGGCGGGGACGGTGTTGCGGCCGGAGCAGGCGGCCGAGGCGCGCGACGCCGGGGCGCGGTTTGGCGTGGCGCCGGGCCTCAATCCAAGGGTGGTGACGGCGGCGCGCGAGATGGGGCTGCCCTTTGCGCCGGGGGTTTTTTCGCCGAGCGAGATCGAGGCCGCGTGCGAGCTGGGCTGCCGGGTGTTGAAGTACTTCCCGGCGTCGTTCGGAGGCGAGGCGACGCATTTCCAGACGGTGACCGCGCCCTACGCGCACCTGGGCCTGCGCTACATTCCCTTGGGGGGCGTGTCGCAGGCGACGGTCGGCGCGTTCCTGGCCCTGCCCGGCGTGGTGGCCGTGGGGGGGTCATGGCTCGCCCCGCGGGCCGCCATCGCCTCGGGCGACTGGGACGCGATCACCGCCAACGCCCGGGCGGCCCAGCAGGTCGCCGGGCTCACCCGGACGGCGCGCATGCCATGAAGCCGGGCGTCCTGCTGGGTTTCGGCGAGATCATGGGCCGGATCTCGATGCCCGGGTACCTTCGCCTTGGCCAGGCGATGCCCGGGCGCGTGGACGTGGACTTCGCGGGCGCCGAGGCCAACTCCTTGGCGTTGCTGGCGTCGCTGGGCCATGACGCACGCCTGGTGACGGCCCTGCCGTCGAACGAGCTGGGCGACGCATGCATCGCGGCGTTGCGACATCGGGGCGTGGGGACGTCGGCGGTCGTCCGCACCGACGCCGGGCGCCTCGGCTTGTACTTCCTCGAAAAGGGGGCCGCCCAACGGCCGGGCAACGTCGTGTATGATCGCTCCGGAAGCTCCATCGCCCTGACCCCCGGCGAGGCCTATGGCTGGGAACGCCTGCTGGAGGGCGCTTCCTGGCTCCATCTCACCGGCATCACCTCGGCCCTTTCGGAGGTCGCATCCAACGCCAATGTCCTCGCCGCCCAAGCTGCCCGCAGCCGCGGCATCCCGGTTTCGTGCGACCTCAACCCGAGGTCGAAGCTGTGGCGTTGGCGTCCCGGGACTGCCCCGGAGGGCCTCGCGCGGGAGCAGATGCTCCGGCTGATCCCGCACGTCACCCACCTCGTCGGCGGGCCGGAAGACCTGGCGCTCATGCTGGGGGTTGCCGTGGACGAGGCACGCGATGGGATGGAATCGCGGGAGCTTTCCTGGGCACGGGCGGCCTGTGCTGCATTCCCATGGTTGGAGGCCGTGGGCATGACCCGCCGCCACGCGCCCAACGCGTCCGAACTCGAATGGTCCGGCTTCCTGCTCGATGCCCGGACCGGGCGGCATGACGAGGCTCCACGCGACGCCTCCGGCCGTCCCGTGTCGTATCCCATTCGGCATGTGGTCGATCGAATTGGGACGGGGGATGCCTTCACGGCGGGGCTCATCCACGGATGGAGCACGGGGGCGGACCCTGCATGGGCCGTGGCGTTCGCGACGGCGGCGTCTTGCCTGGCGCATTCGGTGGAGGGCGACGCCTGCGTGGTTACCCGGGCCGAGATCGAGGCGCTCATGGCGGGCTCCGGCGGCGGTCGGGTTCGTCGGTGAACGGGCCGTTCCTTGGCGTTGAGGAAGACCGATGGCAGCATCGTCCCCATGGGGCGTGCGAGATGGGAACGTCGCGTGGGTTGGGCGTCGCTGGGCCTGTGGGCCTCGCTGGGCGTCTCCCGTGCGGTGCTGGCGGACGTCCTCCCGGCACAGACGGCCGACCCCAGCCCGCCGGCGGCCGGATCCCGGAACGCCGTCGTGGAGCAGGCTCGTTCCAGGCTTTCGGTGGCTCCCGGCCTTCGCGTCGAGGCTTGGGCGACCGAGCCCCTCGTCCAGGACATCACGTCCATGGACTTCGATGGCTCGGGACGAGCCTACGTCGTGGAGACCGGCCGGCGCCGGACGAGCGTGTTCGACATCCGCAACTTCAAGGACTGGGTCGAGGATGACCTGGCGCTGCGGACGGTGGAGGACCGGGCCCGCTTCCTGACGGGCCAGCTCGCGACCAACGCCGCCTTCCGGGCCGCCGCCACCCGTGGCGGCCGCGGCGGCCTGCGCGACTTCAATGGCGACGGCGCGGTCGATGCGCGGGACCTGACGGTGGAATCCGAGCGGCTTCGCCTGGTATGGGACTCGGACGGCGACGGAAGGGCGGACCGGTCCGAGGTGCTGGTGGATGGCCTGGATGGAATCACCAGCGGCGTGGCGGCGGGCGTCATGGTCGCGGGGAACGACGTCTGGATGGCGTGCATCCCGGACATTTGGAAATGGCGCGCCCCCGGGGCCAAGCCGGGGCGCATCGAGAAGGGCAGTCCCTTGCTCACGGGCTTTGGGGTCCACGTGGCCTACGGAGGGCATGACCTGCACGGGCTGACGCCGGGCCCGGACGGACGGGTGTACTTTACCATCGCGGACCGAGGCGCCGCCGTGCCTGTGCCTGGCAACGCCACCGTCAGCGAGCCGGACACGGGCGCCGTGTACCGGTGCGAGCCCGACGGCAGCCAGCTGGAGGTGTTCGCCCGCGGGCTCCGCAACCCGCAGGAGCTGGCCTTCGACGACCTGGGCAACCTTTGGACTGGCGACAACAACGGCGACGGCGGCGACAAGGCACGGTGGACGTTGGTGCTGCCGGGGTCGGACCACCGTTGGACCATCGGGTGGCAATGGCTGCCCGGGATGGGGGCATGGAACTCGGAGCGCCTGTGGCACACGCGGGAGTCAAACACGGCGTTGCATGGGTTGCCTCCGGTGGCGCACGTGGGGCATGGCCCGGCGGGCATCGCGTTCTACCCGGGCACGGGCCTTGGCGAACGCTTCACGGGCTCGTTCCTGATGGCGGACTTCCCGGGTGGCATCCGGCATTTTCGGGTGGAGCCGGACGGCGCGTTCTACCGCGTCGCGCGCGCCGGGTCGTGGATGGAGGACAACCGGCCCGAGTCCATGGAGGGCAAGCTGCTGTGGGGGTTGTCGCCGGTGGACGTGGCGTTTCCGCCCGATGGCGGCGTGGTCGTGGCCGACTGGGTGGAGGGCTGGGAAAAGACCGGCAAGGGCCGTCTCTGGCGTGTTGTGGATCCGGCCTTGGCGGGCGACCCGACGGTGGCCTCGACGGCGCGCGCGTTGGCGGGCCGGCTCGAGGATGTGGAGTCGGCCTTGGGCGCCATGGCGCACCCGGACTTGCGCGTGCGGCAGAAGGCGCAGCTCTACCTTGCGTCGCTCGGCGGGGATGCCTGGGACGCGTTGGCGGAGGCGGCGGGGCGCGGGTTGAACTCGTTCCAACGACGCCATGCGCTGCGGGCGCTCGCGCAGATGGCCCGCGAGGACCGCAGCCCGCATCGGTGGGCGGACGAACTCGCGGGCTTGATGCGCTTGCTGGACGACGCCGACCCCGCCGTGGCGGTGGAGACCTGCCGGCTCCTGGGCGAGGCGCGGTTCGTCTCGGCGGACGCCCGGCTGAGAAGGGCCTTCGTGCATCCCAACCCGCGGGTGGCGGCGGCCGCGATCCTCGCGCATGCGCAATTGTTCCGGGCCATCGCGGGGATGCAGCCGGTGGGATCCGGACCCGGCCTCCCTGGGGCGGGGCCGCGGTTTCGGGCCAGCGCCATCCCTTCGTTGATCGACGCCCTGCCCGGGTTCATGAGGAAGTGGCTAGGGGGGCCGACCCAAGCGTGGTCGATGACGTGGCCGTTGCCCGAGCTCGCGTCGGCCTTGGCCTCGGCGGGCGGGCCGGCCGGCCGGGCCGACCCGGTCATCCGGCACGCGGCGGTCCAGCATGTGGTGGCGATGTGGCATGCGTCGGGCAAGAGCTTGTTCCCAGGCATCACCCCGTTGCTACGGCATCCGGACCCGGCCGTCCGCGGGGTGGTGTTGCTGGCGTATCGCGAGCTGCGGTTGCCGGAGGTGGCGGGTTTCCTGGACGACGGCGACCCATGGCTGTCCCTGGAGGCCGCCCGCGCGGTGCACGACCTTGGGATCGAGCCCGGCTACCGAGACCTCATCCAACACCTGGACACGGGCCTTCCCAAGGGTGCCTCCGCCGCGATGAAGGCCGCAGAGCCGGGCCGCTACCCGTTCAGCGATTTGGAGTGGAGGACCTTTTACCTGAGGAGAGCGGTGAACGCCGCCTTCCGGCGTGGAACGAGGGAGGACCTCGCGACGTTGGCGCGGACGGCGGCAAACGGGGAATTGCCCGAGGTGGTGCGGGTCGAGGCGGTTCAGTCCCTCCGGAATTGGCCGGTGCCACCGCGGAAGGACGGGGTCACCGGCCTGGCCGTGGCATGGGCCGCCCGTGACGAGGCGGGGCCGCGCGGCGCCTTGATGGACGCGTGGCAAGGATGCACGGGGCCAGGGGCTCCCGAAGGCTTGGTGGTGGCGGCCGTGGAGGCGGCGAGGCGGCTCGCGCTGCCGGGGCTGGACCGGCGGTTGGAACCGCTGGCGACCCATCCCTCGGCGACGGTCCGAAACGTCGTCTCGCCCGGGATTCCTGCCGCACGGCCCGGCGACGACCGCCTCGTCGGGGCCCAGCCGTCCGACGCGACGGACCTGCTGACCGGAGGGGATGGCGTGCGCGGCGAGCGGTGGTTTGCGGAGAAGGCGGACTGGGGCTGCCAACGCTGCCACAAGCTTCGTGGGAACGGGGGGGATGTCGGGCCCGAGTTGACAGGGGTTGGGCGGAGGGTGGGACGCGAGCAGTTGCTGGAGTCGATCCTGCATCCAAACCGGCGCATCGCGGCCGGTTACGAGACCGTGGTGCTGACCTTGGACGATGGCGAGACACGTGCGGGGATCGTGCGGGACGAACGGGATGGAATGGTGCGATTGCAGACCGCCTCCGAGGGGGAGTTGTTGATCCCGGCGACGCGGATTCGCGGGAGGGATCGAGCGGCCTCCGCGATGCCGGAGGGTCTCGGGGAGTTGATGACCCGAGGAGAGCTGCGGGACTTGATCGAGGCATTGAGCCGGTAGGTCAGGTCCACGGCGCGGTGGGCGGGTTCATAGAGACCATTTTGGCGTTTGACACCCTACGAAGCTCTCCATAGAACGTGTAAACGCTCTCAGCATCGTGCTCGTGTTTGCCTTGGGCGAAATTGTAAATCGCGTATGAACAAGACCTTGAAGACCGCTTCCATCGTGACCGCCGGGGTTGTTTTTTCCTCCATGTCGGCCCTCGCCATCGAAGGCGGGGCGAAGTGGTACAACCTGTCGGCGGGACTTCGTGGCTTCTACGACGACAACATCTTCACCGGTAACAACAAGGTGGACTTGGATGGCGACGGGAAGGCGGATCGCCGCAAGTTCGACAGCTTGGGCTTTGAGTTCACCCCGGGCGTGCGGTTCTCGGTCCCCTTGGAGCAGACCACGCTCTCGGCCGGGTACACCTACGGCATCCGCTACTTCGCGGATCGTCCCGGCACGAGCTACGATCAATTCCACCTCGCCGACGTGCAGGCCAACCACCGTTTTAGCGACAACTACCGTGTCACCGTGGCCGATCGTTTCGCGGATGCCCAAGAGCCGGCCCAGGCGCTGGGCTCGCCGGGGGCTCCTTCGAGCCAGTTGCTGCGCGCCGAGGGTAACAACATCAACAACGTTGCCTCGGTGGATTTCACGGCCCAGTTGACGCCGCTTTGGTCCTCCGTCCTAGGCTATCGCAACTCGTACTTCGACTACAATGCCGCGCAGTTCGAGGGGCTTAACCGCCTCGAAAACCTCCCCTCGCTCGGGGTTCGGTACCAGTGGACGCCGACGACCGTGGTGTCGGGCAACTACCAGTTCGGCGACATCAATTATTCCAAGTACGATGCCCGTGATTCCCAAGCCCACTACGCGTTCCTTGGCTTGGACCAATCCATCACGGCCCGATTGACCGCGTCGGTGCGAGTCGGTGGACAGATGATCAATTGGGTCAATTCCGACCTGGCGGGCCGTTCGAGCGCCTCCAATCCGTATGCGGACGCGAGCCTGACCTATGCGTATGCGGAGGCGAGCAACGCCCAGTTGGGTGTGCGCCATGGTCGTAATGCCACGGACGTGATTGCCGCACTCGACCAGCAATCGACGATGGTGTACGCCTCCGTGAACCATCAAATCACGGGTGACCTTCGTGGTTCCCTCACGGGCCAGTTCCAGAACGCCAGCTTCGTGGGTGGATCGTCTTCCTTGGTGGATGGGCTATCTGAGACGCTGGCCTCCGTGGGCGTGACGCTGAACTACCGCATCAACGCCTATCTGTCGGCCGAGACGTCCTACTTCTTCGATCGGCTGTCCTCCGACCTCATCCTGCGTGACTTCACGCGCAATCGCGTGTTCGTGGGCTTCCGGGCGGTTTACTGAGCCACGTTTTGCTGAGCCTGCCTTGATTTTCATTTGGGGGGCCGGAAGCAATTCCGCCTCCCTTTTTTTTAACGGATGGACGCCTCCAAGAATCCCGCCCTGGGCGGCGGCAATGCACCCGCCGAGGCCCGGCAGCACTTTCTCGACTATTGGCGCATCATCCGCTTGAGGAAGGCCATCATCTTGACGGTCTTCTTCCTCATCGTCGCCACGGTCTCCGTGGTCACCAACTTCCTCCCGTCGCTCTACATGAGCACGGTGGGCATGAAGGTGGAGAAGGATACGCCTGACGTCGCGCCGTTCACCGCCTTTGGGCTGCCGCAGCAGCAGTTCGATCCCTACTTCTTCAACACCGAGTTCGAGGTGCTGAAATCCCATCGCATCCTGGATGCGGTGATCCTGCGCACGTCGCTGGACAAGGTCTATGCCAAGCGCCTCAAGCTGCCCGAAGTAACGGTCCAGCAGGCCTACGAGATCCTGTCCCGCAACATGGACATCAAGCAAAAGCGCAATGCGGCGATCATCGAGATCAGCGCCTACGACCAGGACAAGGAGCTGGCCCGCGACATCGCCAATGCGATCGCAGAAGTGTACAAGTCGGCGCGTGGCGAGACGCGCACCAAGCGCTTCGACAGCGGCCTGACCACGCTGTCCAACAAGCTGACCGACCTTGAGTTCCAGGTGAAGGTGGCCCAGACGAATGTAGATGACCTGCGCAAGGCCGGTAAGGTGTCGGACCTCGGGCCTGAAAGCCCCCAGTACATCACGTTGTTCACCCAAACCATTTCCCGCCTGGAGGCCGCCCGGACCCAGCTTCGTGGAGAGGTGGCCGCCCTGGAGCAAACCTTCGAGAAGGTCCGATCCAGGAAGGGGGATGACCTGCGCCACTTTTTGGCCGCGTCCAATCCAACGCAGGAGCTCACGGCGCTGCTCGGCAACCTGAACCAAGCCAAGCAAAAGAAGGTCTCCCTTCTCACCACACTGGGTGACAAGCACCCCGAGGTTCAGCGCGTCGAGAAGCTGATTTCGGAAATCAACGACCAGATCGAGAAGGAGGTCGAGGGCATCCGAGCCTCCATGGAGGCACGGTTGGATGCCAGCAAGCGTGCGGCCGACGACTTGCAGAAGCAGATTGAGGAAGCCACGGAGAAGAGCACCCAGGAGTTGGCGGCCTCGGCCCCTTACAGCCGGGCGAAGCGCGACCTCGAGACGTTGCTGCGCCAGAAGGAAGCCATGCAGATGGAACTCAACCAACAGGTGGTCAACAGCCAGTTGGTGCGCGATGCCTCGGTGGACATCATCGACCGCGCCTTGCCCGGGATGCGCCCCGTGCGTCCCAACAAGCCGTTGTTCATCGCCATTGGTGCGTTGGCGGGCCTTTTGCTGGGCTTCCTCCTCGCGTTCTTTATCGAGTATCTCGACACCAGCGTGAAGACGATCGACGACGTGGAGCAGGCGCTGGGCGCGCCGGTGCTTGGCGTCATCCCGCAGAACGTCGCCCCGCTGATCAAGGAAGGGCTGGATAGCGCCCATGCCGAGGCCTACCGCGTCCTTCGCACGAACATCCTGTTCTCACGCAAGGACCCGGATCAACGCACCATGACCGTTGTCTCGGGGGGCGCTGGCGAGGGCAAGTCCACCACCATCTTCAACCTTGCCACCATCTTTGCCCAGCAAGGCAGCCGCGTCCTCGTTGTGGACTCGGACCTTCGACGCCCGAGCCTGCACAAGATCCTGGGCGTGGCGAACACCGTGGGCCTGACGAATTACCTCCTGCGGCAAAAGTCGTTTGAGGAAGTCGTCCAAACCACCCCGCTCGAGAACCTTCACTTCATGCCCTCCGGCAGGTTGCCCAGCAGTTCCGTGGGCATCCTGAGCTCCCCGCAGATGAAGGAGTTCATCGAGGAATCCCGTCGCCGCTATGACTACGTCTTCTTCGACTCCCCGCCCATCATGGGCGTCTCGGACGCCTCGATCCTGGCCTCGGAGATGGACATGGCCGTCCTGGTGGTCCAGTACCGCAAGTACCCCCAGCAGATGACCATCCGGGCCAAGCAAATGGTCGAGAAGATCGGCGGGCCCAATTGCTTGCTTGGGGTGGTGCTGAACAACATCAACATCTCGCAGGACAGCTATTACTACTACTACAGCGGCTACTACTACGATTACTACAACAAGGAGGGCGAGGAGGGCGCGGTGCCTCCGTCCGGCGGGTCGGGCGATGCCAAGGTTGGAACCCCGGCGCCAGATGCATCCTCCAAGCCCGAGTCCGCCATCAAGCCGAAGTACTAGTTGCCTCCCCATTTAGACATGCCCTTCCTACGCTTGCGTCATCGTTTGGCCCCTGGGCTGCTGGCATTTTGGCTGGCGCTCCTCGCCCGCGTTCTTCCCGGCTTGGCCGAGGACTCCAGCAAGCCGCCCGTGGCCAGTGCCGACCTCAGCAGCGACGTGCTGAACGTGGGCGACAAGATTCGCGTGACGTTTGGCGACATCACGGATCCCCCCGCGCCCCTCGACACCCAGATACCCGAGAGTGGCTCCGTCACATTGCACCTTGGCCACAAGTTCAACTTCCGGGGCGAGCGCCGCGATCTCCTCGAGCAAAAGATCCGGGACTACTACATCACCAACGGTCTCTACAAGATCATCACGGTCTCCATCGAGGTTCCGGCCCGCCCCATCACCGTCGGCGGCGAGGTGCGTTCGCCCAACACCTATCCCCACCCCGGCAGGTTGAGCATCCTCAAGGCCATCGACCTGGCGGGTGGGTTCACGGAGTTTGCCGACCGCCGGAAGGTCCGAATCATTCGCAACAGCAAGCCCATCATCGTGAATTGCAAGAAGGCCTTGGATGATCCGTCCAAGCATGACGTCGAGGTGTTCCCTGGTGACAAGATCCAGGTGGATCGGCGCGGCTTGCTGCCATTTTAGGCAGGGCTTCTTCCCGGCCCATGGCCGCCACGGAAATACTCGTCCTTTCGGGTCCCGACCAAGGTCGAGTACTGGCCATCGAGGCACTCCCTTGCGTCATCGGCCAATCCCCATCCAGCCATGCCGTCCTGAAGGGGCCCGGGGTTTGGGATCGGCACGCCGAGGTTTCCTTGGGGCAGGACGGGCGTTTCCGGATCCGAGTGCTGGGCGACGCCACGGGCGCCCGTTCCGACGTCCGCGAGACGGAATGGGCGTTGAAGAATGGGGAATCCTTCAGCCTGGGTGGAGTGCACCTGCGTTTCGGGTTGGCCTCGGGCGTCCAGCGATCGCCCAAGCCCACGGAATTCATGGCTTGGGCTGCCTTGCTGGCCGTGGTGATCCTCCAAGGCTGGCTCCTGTTTCGGGCTTAGCCGGAACGATTCAGTTGGATCGGTCGTGCTTGCTGGATCTTCTTCCGCAAGAGCTTCGTCCTTCGCTCGTCACGGGCCGCGAACGGGCCCGCGCCTCGCCCACTCCTCGGTTAGTGAAGTCATCTGCTTGGCGATGACTTCCCTCCCAACTCAATCGTTCCGTCTCAGGCGTCGCCCCCACACGGCGCGGAGGGTATCGACACAGGCCGAGTTCATCGGGCAAAATGAGGGCTCATCTCATGGCGAGTTATTGGCTTCGCATCCTGCCCCTCCTTGCGGCTGGGTTGTTCGTGGGCCGGGTCGTGCCCGCCAACCTGGAGTTGTACCAAGCCGTCATTCAACCCCTGCTTCGCGAACGCTGTTGGGCCTGCCATGGGGCCCTTCAGCAAAAGGGTGGGCTCCGGTTGGATACCGTTGCCGCCATGCGGGCCGGGGGTGATTCGGGCCCCGTCATTCATGCCGGCCACCCCCGATCCAGCCTCCTTCTCGCGCGGGTGGCATCGGCGGATGTCGAGGAGCGCATGCCTCCGGAGCATGAGGGTGTCCCGCTCGATGCCTCCCAGGTCGCGACTCTCCGGGAATGGATCGAGGCCGGTGCACCGGCCCCCGCCAACGAACGGCCCGAGCCAGATCCTCGTCAGCACTGGGCCTTTCGTGCGCCCGCCAAGCCAGTGCCCGCGATCGTTGGAGGCCCGGGCCTCGGGCCGGTCGATGCCCTTTTGGATGCTGCCAGGACAGCACAAGGCCTTCGCGCCCGCCCCGAGGCCCCACGTCATGTCCTCATCCGGCGTCTCTTCATCGACTTGATTGGCTTGCCGCCCTCCGCGGAGGAGCGCGAGTCGGCGATGTCCGATCCCGCGCCCGACTGGTACGAGCGCTGGGTGGACCGCTTGCTGGCGGATCCTCGACATGGTGAGCGATGGGCACGCCATTGGATGGATCTCTGGCGATACAGCGATGCGTGGGGCCTTGGAGAACAACTGCGCAACAGCCAGAAGCACATCCATCACTGGCGCGACTGGATGATCGAGTCCCTGAACGCGGACGTGCCCTACGACGAGATGGTCCGATTGATGTTGGCCGCCGACGAGTTGCATCCGGAGGATCCAGGGCGGGTCCGAGCGACCGGCTACCTCGCGCGCAACTTCTTCCTCTTCAACCGCAACCAGTGGCTCGACGAGACGGTCGAGCATATGTCGAAGGCCTTCTTGGGGCTCACGTTGAACTGCGCCAAATGCCACGATCACAAGTACGATCCCTTCCCGCAGACGGATTACTACCGGATGCGTGCCTTCTTCGAGCCGTATCACGTGCGCCTCGACGTTCGGCCGGGTGAACCCGACCTCGCGCGCGATGGGGTTCCCCGGGCCTACGACCGTGACCTGGATCGGCCCACCTTTCGGTTTGTTCGCGGGAATGAGAATGCGCCCGACACCCAGCGGGTCATTCGCCCGGGCGTGCCGGCGTTGCTGGGCCTCGAGCCGCCTGTCATTCGGCCCGTGACGCTTCCCCTGGGTGCGTTTCAGCCTGAGCGGCGTCCATGGGTCCTCGAGGCCCATGTGGATGCGGCCCGGCAACGCGAGGCCCGGGCCACGCAACGATGGGTGTCCGAGCCCATGGCCGACGCGGCCACGCGTGCGGTCCTGGAGCGCGACGCCATGCTGGCCAGCGCCGAGCTGGCGGCGGTGGTGGCCCGCGCGGATGCGATGCGCGCGGCGTGGCGATTGGGCGAGGCCGGGGCCACGACGTCCGAGGCTGACGCCGCCCGCGTGACGGCCGTGAGGGCTGAGCGGAAGGTGTCTGAATCGCGCGCCTTGCTGGCCGTGGCGGAGGCCGAGCAACGGCTGGCAACGGCGGAACCGTCCAAGCGGGAGGCCAAGGCCAAGGAGTTGGAGGCCGCCCGCAAGAAGGCCTCCGAGGCTGCCGTCGCGGCCGCCGCCCCTGTTGTGCCTGCCGACAAGCCCACTCCCTTGGTTGGTGCGGCTTGGAGTGCCACACGGTTCCTGGACTCCACGAAGGACGATCCCAACCCGGCTTTTCCCCCGGAGAGCACGGGTCGCCGTACGGCCTTGGCGCGTTGGATGACCGATCATAGGAACCCCCTGACGGCGCGCGTGGCGGTAAATCATGTCTGGAGCCGTCACATGGGCGCGCCGTTGGTGCCGACGGTCTTCGACTTTGGCCGCAAGGGATCACCGCCCGACCAACAACCCCTGCTCGACTGGTTGGCCGTCGAGTTCATGGAACATGGGTGGAGCCTGCGGCATCTGCATCGCGTCATCGTGCTGTCGGATGCCTACCGGATGGAGTCGTCCGTCGGCGGCGCAGCGCGCGAGATGTCGAGGGATCCGGAGAACCGACACTGGTGGCGCCGCGTGCCGACGAGGATGGAGGCGCAGGTCGTGCGCGACTCGATCCTGGCCCACGCGGGCGCGTTGGAGACGTTGCTGGGCGGGCCCTCGGTGGCCCCGGAGGCCCAGGCTGCGTCCCGCCGCCGCAGCCTGTATCTCTATCATTCCAACAACGACCGGAACTTGTTCCTGGCGACGTTCGACGATGCCACGGTCAAGGAGTGTTACCGGCGCGACGTGAGCGTTGTGCCGCAGCAAGCGTTGGCGTTGATGAACGCACGCTCCGTGCAGGATGTGGTTCCCGACATCGCACGCCGGATTGAGGGGCGAGCCGGGTTGGAGGACGATGCCGGGTTTGTCCGGGAGGCTTTCAGAACCCTGCTGGGATTTGACCCGGGCCCTCGCGAGGTCGAGGCGACCGTGCGAGCGATGGAGGCGTGGAGGAAAGGCGCGGACGCAGGTCCGGGCGCGTCGAGGGCGGCTGCATCACGGCGGGCGCGCGAGGGAGTGGCGTGGGCGTTGTTGAATCACGGTGACTTCGTCACGCTGCGTTGAGGACCATGAGATCTGGACCACAAAGGATGGGGATGCGGCCGACCACGCGCCGGACGTTCCTTGCGGACCTGGGCATGGGTTTCACAGGGCTGGCGATGGGCGCGACGTTGGCGCGGGACGGCGTCCTGCGGGCGTCGGCTCCGGGCGGGCTGCCCCCCGATGGACGGCCGCACGTTCGGCCCCGGGCGAGGAGCGTGATCTGGCTCTTCATGAACGGCGGCGTCAGCCACATGGAGAGCTTCGATCCCAAGCCCATGCTCAACGTCCATGCGGGCAAGACGATCGCTCAAACACCGTTTGCACACGTCCAGGATCCCCGGCGCCTTGCCATCGAGCGCCTCGTCGTCCCGGACGCCAATGGCAACCAACGCAACACCCTGTACCCGCTCCAGGTCGGGTTTCGACGCCATGGACGTTCCGGTGTGGAGATCAGCGACTGGTTCCCCCACATCGCCGGCCAAGCCGACCGCATCGCCTTTGTACGGTCGATGTGGACCACCGACAGCAACCACGGGGCGCAGACGCAGTTCCATTCGGGCCGCCACCAGAACGACGGCGACTTTCCAACCCTTGGCGCGTGGGTGCATTACGGGCTGGGGTCGCTGAATGAAAACCTCCCCCAATTCATTTCGATCGGCACGCGGGAGTATTGGAACAAGCGCGACGGGCATTACCTGGGGCCTGCCCATGATGCCGTTCCCTTGCGCATCGACCCGGCCCATCCGCTCGACTTTGGACGACACGAGGGCCCGTGGTCGGCCGAGGATCGGCGTACGGGACTGGACCTGGCCCGGACGTTGAACGGATTGCGGGGCGTCGAGTATCCCGAGGACCCGGCCATCGCCGCGCGGTTGGCGTCCTATGACCTCGCCTACCGCATGCAGATGTCGGTGCCAGACGTCGTCGATTTCTCGCGGGAGACGGCCGAGACGAAGGCGATGTATGGGGTTGAGTCGCCGCATTGCCGGGAGCTGGGGGGCCAGTTGCTGGCGGCCCGGCGGTTCGTCGAGCGAGGCGTGCGCTTCATCCAAGTCCAGCACGGCGGCGGCGGCGCGGGTGCATGGGACGCCCATTCCGGGCTCAAGGCCAACCACGAGTCGCTGGCGCGTGCCGTGGACCAGCCCATTGGCGCGCTCTTGGTGGATCTCGAACGACGCGGCCTGCTCGACGAGACGTTGGTTGTGTTCGCCACGGAGTTTGGCCGGACGCCGGGGTCGCAGGGCAGCGACGGACGCGACCATCACATCTTTGGTTTCACCGTGTGGATGGCCGGGGGCGGGATCCGGGGCGGGACGGTGCATGGCGCGACGGATGAGATTGGGTTTCATGCGATCGAGGACCGGCACTACGTGACGGACATTCACGCCACCATTTTGCAGCAGCTCGGGCTCGATTCGCGTCGCCTGGAAGTGCCCGGCCGCAAGCGCCTCGACATCGACCACGGCACGCCCATCCGCGGGATGGTGAGCTAGGCCTGGACGGATGCAGCCTGAACACGGCGGTGTGCCGCTCTTGGGGCGATGTCATCCCCCATGACCGTTTCATGGCTAATCCCTCAGGACGTCGTTCGGGAAATCGTCCCGGTCGAAGGTGGCCCTTGGAAACCGCCGGGCGAGGGGTTGGGCCGCGGCCTGGATGGCGGCGATGACCGCGCGGGTGATGTCCTGTGGAAGGTGAGGGGCCGCCGCGCGATGGATCGACTCCTTGAAGCAGGCTCCGAGGTGGAATTGGACGGCTTCGTCCGCCGCCACGGCCAACTGGCCCGATGCCGGGGCCACGAACAAGAGTACCCCATTGCGCATGGGCGTCCGGGTCATGCGGAGCCGTTCAAAATGCCGCGCGGCCAACACGATGGCCTCGTCGGCATCGGGTTTGTGACGGGTGATGAAGACCCGGATTTCGGCGGAGGTATGGGCCTCGGCGTCGCGGATGGCCTCCTCGATGGCGGCGTCGGACTGGTCGTGGTCGAGCATGCTCAAAAGGCCGGGCCGCCTCATGGCATGCTCCGGCATGCTAGAACCTTGTGTCGGCCTTCCGGATGTCTAGTTCCCGAATCCAAATGTTGCGGTAGCGGACGTCATGGCCCTCGGCCTGGAGCTTGATGCCACCCGGCGTGTCGGTGATGCCCTTGCCGCCGTCGTTGCCGCCGTCGATGCCCGACTTGGGACCGCCCCACACTTGGCTGATTGCCACGTTTTCGTGGGCCTTGACCCCGTTGAGATAGACGGTCGCGATCGCCTTCTCGGTTCGCTTTCCGTCCGCGAAGCGCGCGGCGCGGAAGGTGATGTCGTAGGCGTTCCAGGTCCCGGGACCCTTGTAGGCGTGGTAGGGAGAGGGCGTCTCGTTGATGATGGCGCCCATGCCGTGGGAGGTCTTGTCCCCGTCCAACACCTGGATCTCGTAGCGATTTTGGAGGTACACGCCCGAGTTGCCCCCGGGCTTCGCCACGTAGAACTCGACATGCAGTCGGAAGTCCCGGAACTCCTTTTTGGTCACGATGTCGGCGGCGCCATATCGGCCCCCATCCGCCGCCGGATCGAACGTCATGATGGCCCGGCCGCCATCCACCGGGTCCTCCACTTCCTTCCACTTGATCGGCAGGGCCGAGGCGAAGCCCGGTCCTTGCCAGTAGGTCCAGTTGGCGTCGAGGGAGGCGCGGGTGCCATCGAGGAGCAGCGTGGCTCCTTGCGGGGGCTTGGCCCCGACGCCCACGTGGGCGGGGGCGTCGGCGGCCATCAAGGCCAATGCGAGGCAATGAAGCAGGGCGAACGGCACGGGTCCGCCCCGATGGAACCAAGTGGGCATGGGCGAGGTTGGGCCAGCGGCCGGGGCGCTGGCAATCCGTTAACCGCGACCGGTGCGACTCGCCGGGGCCGTCGGCGGCCCCGGCGAAGCCGGGACGCGTCGCCTAGTACTCGCGCTTGCGGGTGATGCCGGGCATGGGGACGGGATACTTGCCATCGGCGTTGGCTTGCAGCGGTGCCGGCGATTCGAGGGTGATCTTGTCGAGGCCGGGGGCGAACTCGTGGTCGGAGTTGAGGATGTCGTCGTAGGTGACGATCTGGCCGGTGTGGGCGGCCATGCGTCCCATGGAGGTGACGAGGGAGGCCTTCACGCCGCGCTCGACCTCGTTGTAGGGGGTGTTGTTGCGGATGGCGGAGACGAGGTCCTCCCACTCGAGCACGTAGGGATCCATCGTGGGGCCTTCCATTTCCTTGGTGGCACGCCACGTGATGTTGGCATTGGACATCTTTTGGCCGCTGTAGATGCGGGCCTTGGAAGGCCAGTGGCCCTCCGAGGAGATGACGGCGAGACCCTTCGCGCCATGGGCGTAGGAGGCAAACTGATCGTGCACGCCCGGCATGGTGCGGCCGTAGAAGAAGAACTTGGCGCCGTCGGCGAAGGTGTACTCGACGGAGTAGTTGTCGAAGTTCTGGTCCACGTTGTTGCCGCGATAGTGGCGTCCGCCGGAGGCCTGCGCCTCGACCGGCCAGGCGTTCTTCATCCAGCAGGTCTCGTCGATGTTGTGGATGTAGAAGTCCGAGAAGCAGCCGCCGGAGGCCCACAGGAACGAGTGGAAGCGGCGGATCTGGTAGAGCGTCTCGTTTTCGTCCGGCTTGCGGGCCTCGGAGAAGGCGGAGCCGACGGGGCCGTGCATTCGGTAGGCGCGCATGGCGACCACGTCGCCGATCTGCCCGTCCTGGATGCGCTTGTACAGGTCCTGGCGCATTCGGCAATGACGGCACATCAAGCCGACGCCCACCTTGAGGTTCTTGGCATCCGCCTGCTTGGCGAGGTCGAACATGCGGCGCGAGGTGGGGCCATCAACGGTGACCGGCTTCTCCATGAAGACGTTGAGTCCCTTCTGGATGGCGTAGCTGAACTGCACCCAACGGAACGCTGGCGGCGTCGCCAAGATGACGATGTCACCCGGCTTCAACGCATCCATCGCCTGCTTGTAGGCGTCGAACCCGATGAACTTCTTGTCGTCGGTGACGGCAACCTTGTCCGCGTGCTGTCCCTTCAGGCCCTCGTAGGAGGACTTCAGGCGGTTGTCGAAGACGTCGGCCATGGAGACGAGCTTCACGGGCCCGCCGTTCTTCATGCTCATGGCGTTGTTGGCCGCGCCCGTGCCGCGCCCGCCCGCGCCGACCAGCGCGATGTTGATCGTGTTGCTTTCGGCCCCGTGCACGTGGGGGATCGCAACGCCGGCCAAGGCGGATGCGGCGGCGATTTTTCCGGTCGTGCGAAGGAAGTCGCGACGGTTCGGCAAAGGAACTGCGGGGGATTCGTTCATGGGGAAAAATTCCCGCCGACCCGGGGTTGGTGTCAATCCAAGAACTGGAATCCGCGCGTTCATGCGTGCATCCCGAAGTTGTTGGCGGGATCTGGGATGGGCAGCGGAGTTCTGACCGGTCCCGCAGGGCGGGAGCATGGAGTGGCGGTCGGGGACGGCCGCGCTCCCAGGGTTGAGCGCACACGACGCCTTCGGGATGCGTCGTTCCCGGGCGTGGATGAAGGTTTGACTCCCGGAATCGGGCGGCATTTGATGTGGGGCGTCCACTTTAATCCCGCGAGGTTCCTATGCGCATGTCTTCACTTCACGTCCGTCCCAAGGCGGGCTTCACGTTGATTGAGTTGCTGGTGGTGATCGCCATCATTGCGATCTTGGCCGGCATGCTGTTGCCGGCACTGGGCAAGGCCAAGACCAAGGCCCAGGGCATCTTCTGCATGAACAACGGCAACCAGATGATCAAGTCCATGCAGTTGTACGCCGGCGACTACAACGACCTGCTGCCGCCGAATCCTGACGATGGCAACACGACCCCCGGAGCCAACTGGTGCCCGGGCCAGGCCGGGCAGGGCGGGGCACAGGAGTTCAATCCGGACATCCTGAAGGATCGCCGTCTATCCCTCCTCGCCCCTTACCTGGGTTACTCCGAGAAGCCGTTCAAGTGCCCGGCCGACCGGCGCGTGGGCCGCTATTCCGGCACCAATGCGGCGCTGCGCGGCATCAAGATTCCCGCGGCCCGCACCTTCTCGATGTCCCAGGCCGTCGGGACCAACCCCTACAAGGCCGGCAGCCGCACGCCCGTGGATGGTCCTTGGCTCGACGGTTCCCACGGCCACACCGCCAACTCCCGCTGGTACTGCTACGGCAAGCTCGCCGACTTTGTGGCCCCCGGGCCTTCCAGCACGTTCGTCCTCATCGACGAGGATCATCGGTCCCTCAATGACGCCGGCTTCGCCGTCATGGGGCCGCCGCCCCTCGGCAGGACTTGGGATTCCTACACCGAGCAGATGATCGACTGGCCGGGCTACTACCACAACATGGCCTGCGGCTTCGCCTTTGCCGACGGGCACTCCGAGATCAAGAAGTGGACCGACGCCCGCACCATGGTGGGCATCAACGTGTCCCGTCAGCCCCAGAAGGGGAACAAGGACATTCGTTGGATGTCGGAGCGGACGTCGGCCCCCACCCGGTAACCTGTGCTGGCCGGCCCCGGTTTCCCCGGGGCCTTGTCTCGGCCGTCCGGCCATCGCCGGACGGCCGTTTCCTTTCCCATGCCTGTTCACGTTCGTGCCAGCCTTGTCCTGGTCTTCGCCTGCGCCTGCTGGGCCTTCAGCTTTCCCACGATGAAGGCCTTGGCCCAGGTGGGCCTGGCTCATCAGGCCGGTGCGTCGTCGCTCTTCCTCTCCTTCCTGTGTGTTGCCATCCGCTTCACGGCGGCGGGGGTGCTGCTGGGGCTTTCCTGCTTGGCGTCGCGCCCCGTCTTCACGCGCCTGGAATGGGAGCAAGGGCTGGGCATCGGCGTGATGGGCGGCATCGGGTTGGTCCTCCAGATGGATGGCATGTCCTACACGCTGGCCTCGACGTCGGCGTTCCTGACGCAGGCCTACTGCGTCATCATCCCGCTGTGGGTCAGCCTGCTGCATCGCACGCTTCCGGTGCCGCGTGTCGTCGGGGCCTGCCTGCTCACGCTGGTGGGGGCCGCCGTGTTGGCCGGGCTGGGAACGGAGGGATTTCGCTTTGGGCGGGGCGAATGGGAGACCCTCGCCGGCAGCCTGAGCTTCACCGGGCAAATCCTGTGGCTGGAGCGCCCGCGCTATCGCGTTAACCGCGCCCGGCATTCCACGGTGATCATGTTCCTGGTCATGGCGGCCACGGCGTGGCCGTTCGCCCTCTGGTTGGTCCCCTCCGGCGGTTCCCTTTTCCTCGCCTACTCGAACACGGCGGCGCTCGGTCTTTTCGCCATTCTCGTCGGGCTTTGCACCCTCGTGACCTTTCCGCTGGCCGTGCTGTGGCAGCCCAGGGTTTCCGCCACCCAGGCCGGGCTCTTGTATTGCACGGAGCCGATTTTCACGTCGGCCGTCGCCTTGTTCGTGCCCGGATGGCTTTCCCGGTTCGCGTCCATTGACTACGCCAACGAGACCCTGACCCGGAATCTCATGGTGGGAGGGCTGCTCATCCTTGCGGCCAACGCCTGGTTGGTCCTGCGGCCGCTTCCGACAGCCGAGGAACCGCCTGCCCCCCAGTCGTCCTAGCCATGCCGATCTACTGGGAATGCGATCGTTGCACGGCGTGCTGTCGCTGGCCGGGGGACGTGCGGATGGAGGCCGGCGAGGCCGAGCGCATGGCGGCGCACCTTGGCCTGGAGTTGGACGAATTCATCCGGCGTTTCACGCGCCTGAACCGCCAGCGCTCCGGGCTTTCCCTGGATGAGAAGCCGGATGGTTCCTGCGTGTTCCTGGACGGTGACGACTGCCGGGTCCAACCGGTGAAGCCCCGCCAATGCCGGGGCTTTCCCAACCTCTGGAACTTCCCTGGGTTCGACCAGGTGTGCCGTGCCAAGCCCCGCGACGTGAGCGCGGACGAATGGAGGCGGCGAATCGAGCGTGACTCCGGGGTGAACCAGCCCGCGGGCGGTGACTCGTGCGCGGATCGTCCCGGCTAAACGGTGAGGATTTCCTTCTCCTTGTGGACGACGTGCGCGTCGATCTTGGAGATGTATTGGTCCGTCAGCTTCTGGACCTCCTGCTCGCCGCCCTTGATGTCGTCCTCGGAAACCCCGCCGGAGCCCTTGAGCTTCTTGAGGGCCTCGATGGCCATGCGGCGCTCGTTGCGGACGGCGACGCGGCCGTCCTCGGCCATGCGCTTGACGATCTTGACGAACTCCTGGCGGCGCTCGTTGGAGAGCTCGGGGAGGATGACGCGGATGAAGCGGCCCTGGACGGCGGGGTTGAGGCCGAGGCCGGCCTGTTGGATGCCCTTCTCGATGGCCTTGACGTTGGACTGGTCGAAGGGCTGGACCATGAGCATGCGGGGCTCGGGGACGGAGATGGTGGCCAGCTCCTTCAGGCGCATGTGCGAGCCGTAGGCCTCGACCATGATGTTCTCGAGGAGGGAGGGCGACGCCTTGCCGGTTCGCACGCCGCCGAACTCATGCACCACGTGCTCCTCGGTCTTGAGCATCTTTTCCTCGGCATCCAGAAGGATTTCGTCGATCGACATGAAACGGGGCTTTCTTGGGCAGGTTTTGAAGTGCGCGAAGGGAGGAAGGGGCGGGAAGGGTCCTAGGCGGTGACGGTGGTCCCGATGTTTTCGCCGAGGACGACGCGGCGGAGGTTGTGCTCGGCGAAGAAGTCGAACACGACGATGGCCATCTTGTTTTCCTGGCAGAGGGCGAAGGCGGCGGCGTCCATGACCTTGAGCTGGCGTTGCAGGGCCTCGGCATAGGTGACGGTGGCGTACCGACGGGCGTCCGGATGCTTCTTGGGATCCTTGTCGTAGATGCCATCCACCTTGGTCGCCTTGAGGAGGACCTCCGCCCCGATCTCGTTGGCGCGAAGGGCGGCTGCGGTGTCGGTCGAGAAGTAGGGGTTGCCGGTGCCCGCCGCGAAGATGACCACGCGGCCCTTCTCCAGGTGGCGGATGGCGCGCCTGCGAATGAAGGCCTCGGCGACCTGGGGCATGGGGATGGCGCTTTGGACGCGGGTGGGGACGCCCTTCTTTTCCAGGGCATCTTGCAGGGCGAGCGCGTTGATCACGGTGGCCAGCATCCCCATGTAATCGCCCGTGGTGCGGTCGATGCCGCGCTCGCTGCCTGAGAGCCCGCGAAAGATGTTGCCGCCGCCGACGACCACGACGACCTCGACGCCCAGCTCGCGCACTTCCGCGACCTGGGCGGCCATGTCATGGACGGACTCGGGATCGATCCCAGACCCGGAATCCCCGCCCAGGGCCTCGCCGCTCAACTTGAGGAGAATCCTTCGGTACCGCGGCGAGGGGGACTTGCGCGAGCGCTGTTTCATCCGGGGGAGTTGATACCAGCCGGGAACGCGGGGAGTCAACGCGGGCCCCTGCCTGCGACGGTCGGGGTGCCTGCATTCATGCCTTCATTTGGGCGCGTGGCGGGCGGTGGGGTCACGGCTCCGGGATCCGCTTGGCGAGGGCGGCGAGGCGGTCCGACACGAGTGCTTCCATGCGCGCGGCGCGAAGCCTTGCGAGAGCCCGTCGGGCTGCGGCCCAGTCCTGCGCCGTGACATGCACTTCGAGCCACGCGAACCCGAGGAGGCTTCGGAGCTGCGGATGGATGCTGGGCTCCGGCATGGATTGGAGGATGCCCCTCGCTTCGTCCGCCGAGTCGCCCCGGGCCAAGGCCACGGCGCGTTGCAACCGCCATTCGGCGAGGGCTGGGGCCCTCCTCATCAAGTCGGCGCTGAGGAACAACGCCTCGGAGTTGCCTTCCTGGGAAAGCAACAGCGCGCGAACCACGGAGGACAACGCGTCGGCGGAGCGTGGGGCCAAGCGGAGGGCCAACCGCGCGGATCGCATCATGTCGGGAACCTGGCGTGCACGTCCTGCCGCCTCGGCGCGGATGCGCCAATACGAGTCCTGTTCCCCAAGGTTCGTCTCAAGCATCCGGGCCATGACCCATGCCTGCCTCATGCAAGCCTTGTCCAGGCGACCCTCTCCCTGCCGCAGGACCTCGGACACGAAGCGGAGCATCCACTCGGGTTGGTTGATCGTCCTCGTTGCCATGGCGTCGAAGGCGTCCTTGGCGGCGGCCGCCTTCCCAAGGCCCGTGGCGGAGCAGCCCTGGAGGAAAAAGGACAGGGCGTCCAGTCGCCCCGACGTGGAGGGTTGGGCACGCAGGCCCATGGCGTGGCTCATGCATCGCTCCCAATCACCCGCCAACAACACGGGCAGGCAGCCCACGATCGGTCGCCTCATGTCGTCGGCCGCGCCCTTCCAGGCCGCATCCAGGAGACGCTCTGCCTGGGCAAAGAAGCCGAGTTGAACCAACCGGGCAACGGCCGTGGCGGCCTCCTCCTCCTCCGCCTTGCCCGGCCGAAGGCCCTGGAGGAATTGCGCGGCGGCGGCCCGGTCGCCTGCGTTGGCGAGCAACTCCACTTGGTTGATCGCATGCTCCAACCTTGGGGGACCCATGCTGGAGAGGCGGTTCAGCAGGCCCTTGTGGCCCGCCACGTCGCCCGTCATGAAGGCCAACCATAGCGACGCCTCCCATGCCGAAGGCTGAAGCTCAGGTCCCTCCAGCATCAGGGCTAGTTCAGACCTGGCCCGCTGCGCGGTGCGTGCGTCACGCATGACAGCCTCGGCGGCGAGGCACCAGGGCTTCGTCCGGGCGTCGTGCAACCATTCCCGTCCCAGCGACCCCCACGTCTCGTGAAAGGCCGGGGCGTCGCCCAGCGCCAGCCTTGCCTGCGACATCCACCCTGGCACGGGCCCGTTCGTCTCGGCGCTCACCCACGGCGAGATGTCCAGCACCCGTTGCCACGCGAAACGACCGGCATGCATTCGCATCACCCGGCGGACGTCCTCCCGGTTGGTTCCCCCCAACATCAGCAGGCGACTCGCCAGCCACTCGGGGGCCCGGACCCGATCCAGCAACGCGCCGCCCAACTGGTCATCGTGGTCGAACAGCTCCCGGCATGACGCCGCGTCGAGTTCCCTGGTTCGAAGCAGTTGCTGCCACCCGGCCGCCGCGCCCGCGACGTCGCGGGCCTGGAGCATGCGTCGGACCTCCGCCATGTCGCGCCCGCGAAGGAACCTTTCGGCAAGGCTGCTTCGCGCCCCGTCGCTTCCGGCCTGGGGCCGCAAGACGACGGCCGCCGCCAGCAACATCAAGGCGCACAGGATGCCGGCGAGCCCAAGGCGCCGCGCCCGGCGCACCGGACCCGCCGCCCTCGGGTCGCCGCCACCCCCGGGTCGCGCGCCTCGATCCACCGCTCGAGTGGAGTGTTGCTCGTCCATTCCCAACAGCCTGACCTTATTCCCACAGGATGGTCGTTGGGAAACGGGAAGAACGTGGTCCTTGCGGACGGGTTTCCCGCGATCGCGACCGCCCGGTTGAGGCGTCCCGGATCAAAGGGGCGAGCCCATGAACTCGCGGGCCTCGCGGTGGTTGGGGGAGAGGCGCAAGACCTCGGCGTAGCGCATTCGCGCGGCGTTGGTGTCCCCTTGCCGACGGGCGATGCGTGCGAGGTGGAGATGCGACAACGCCGAGTTCGTTGAGAGGTCCAGCGCCAGGCCGAGTTGCTTGGCTGCCTCCGCGTCGCGCCCCTGGCCGGCCAGCGCGACCCCCCACTGCACCCGCGCCTCCAGCAAGTCGGGGCGTAGCCGCGTCGCGAGGCCGAAGGCGGCCTCGGCCTCGGGCATGCGTTTGAGCCGCGCCAGGGCCTGGCCCAAGGCGACCTGCACCTCCGCCGTGCGGGGCCGAAGCCGGTCGGCCTCCCGCAACCACGCCTCCGCCTCCGCCGCCGTCTCGTCCCGCGTCGCGAGCATCCTCCCCAGTTGAAGCCGGACGCCGAAGTGATGCGGGATGATCTTGAGGACCGTGCGCCACGCCTCGGTGGCGCCGGCGACGTCGCCGAAGGACTCGTGAAGGCGGCCGAACTGGTCGTGCAACACCCAGTCGCCGGGGGCCTGGGCTAGGCGCTTGCGGAAGGATTCCGCCTGCGGGTTGAACGCGGTGGGCAGGAGCCCCTTGCCCAACGTTGCCATTTCACGCTGGAGCCGCGCGTCGCGTTCCGCGGCGTTGGCCTGGCTGGAGAATGGCGGTCGCCGGCAACGCGCGCGGACCCCCTCCGCGATCCGGTGGTCGCCCCAGCTCGTCACCACCAGGCGCCGCGCCACCTCATCCAGTTGGATCCAGTCCGGCTGCGCCCCCTCGCGCAGGCCCGCCGGCAACGCCTCCATCAGGGCCGTGCCCGTCAGCAAGGCCAGCAAGTAGGAGCCCGGAAGCCGAAAGTGCACGTGCTCCCAAAAGAACTCGTCGCCGGGAACACCTTGGGCGCCGTTGCGCTCAAAGGTCCGCTCCGCGTCGATCAACCAAACCCCCTCCGCCTCACGCCCCGATGCCACGCGCCGGATGATCGCGTTCAGGTCCGAGTCGGCGCGGAACCGAAGCGTGTCGAGGTCGCGCGCCCGCGCGAACCCCGGGGCCGCGTTGGTGTCCTGGATGGCCAAGGCGAGGCGCGAGCGCCGGAACATCAGCTCGGCATGGTCGCCGTCGATGCGCAGGGCACGGTCATAGGCGGCACGCGCGGCGCGTCCATCCGACTTGTCCTCGGCCGCCCGTCCCTCGGCGTAGGCCGCCGTCCACGAGGCCCGGGCGTCGGCCGCAAGCGCGGGGTCGTTGGTGGATCCGAACGGGGCGCTGTCCCGCAGGTTGACGGCGATCGTGGACACGATGACCCGCGCGCCGGCCGCGCGCCCGGCCTCGATGGTTTCCCGAAGGTTGGCCTCGAAGGCGGAGCGCACGGAAGCCAGGCGCGGGTCGCCGACGAGCACTTGGCGGTCGAGGAACATCTCCAGGCCGCCCCATGAACGCGCGGTCCTTGATGTGCGGGCCACGGCGTCCGCCCAGGTCCCCATGGCTTGCCCGAGGCGTGTCTTGCGCAAGGCCAGGCCCATGCGCACGAGCGGGCCGGGAGGGGTGGTGCTGCCGAACACGGTGCCCGGCCCGAATGGCCCGGTGACCTCGTTGTTGCCCATGTAAATGACCCATGCGTCCGCCTTCAGGGGCGCCAGGTCGTGGGCCAACTCGCGGATGACGTGCGAGTTGATGGCCGTGATGGCGGCGTTGATCACCTCGACTCGACGATTGGGGAACCGGGCTTGCAGCAAGGCTTCCAGGGCCCGGGGATAGCCCACGGCGGGCTCCGGGTCGCCCATCGCCGCCGATTCACCCAGCACGACCACCCGTATTGAACGCTCCTCGCGCTGCACCGGGATCGCCAGGGGTTGCGGCGTCCGGCCCATCTCCGGTGGCATGAAACGCCAGGTGAAGCGCGGGTTTTCAACCCAGGCGGGCTTGCCCCCTGCCTCGCCCTTGAGCAGGAACGCGGTGGGCCAGCCGACCCCCGCGACGCGCAGCGACAACTCCAGGCCGCCGAGTGCCACCACGCATCCCAGGATCGCCGCCAGCAACCGTTGCCCCTGTCGTCGCATGCCCGCGCCGGGTGCGCCCGGCACGGCCTTGTCGTCGGATGCCATGCCCCGAGGAAACACCAGCCGCGCGGGGGATGCGAGCCCCGGGGGCCGGCTTGCGGGCCGGGCGGAGGGCGGGACGGCGTGCGTGGGTTGAAATTGCCGACAGCGGTTCCTTGACGGATCCGAATTGAATTGGGGAGCCTGTCGGCAGTCATTTCCCACGTCATGAGCACTTCACCTGAGAATTCCACGCGTCGCGACTTCCTCCGCTCCGGCTCGGCCGCCGCGACCATCGCGCTAGCCGCCCCCGCCATCATCGTCCGCGAGACTGCGTTTGCGCAGAACGCGGACACCCTGAAGATCGGCCTGGTAGGCTGTGGCGGGCGCGGCAGCGGCGCGGCGGGCAACGCGTTGACGGCGGACGCCAACCTCGTGCTTTGGGCGGTGGGCGACGCCTTCCCCGAGCCGGTCAAGGGCGCGGTCAAGGGCCTCAAGGAGCAGTTCGGCGCGCGCGTGCAGGCGGCGGAGGACCGTCAGTTCGTGGGCCTCGACGCCTTCAAGAAGGTCATTGATTCCGGCGTGGACATCGTGTTGCTGGCGTCGCCCCCGGGCTTCCGTCCGGAGCACCTGCGGTACGCCGTCGAGAAGGGCAAGCACATCTTCTGCGAGAAGCCCATGGCGACGGACGCCCCGGGCGTGCGTCACGTCATGGAGTCGGTGCGGATGTCCAAGGAGAAGAAGCTGTGCATCGTGGCCGGGTATTGCTGGCGGTACGACCTGCCGCGCCAGGCCTTCTACCAGCAGATCCATGACGGCGCGCTGGGCGAGGTGGGCGCGGTGTACGGCACGTACCTCACCGGGCCGGTGAAGCCCATGCCGCCCGCCAACTCGCGCCCGGCCGGCATGAACGACCTCGAATGGCAGCTTCGCAACTGGATGAACTTCACCTGGTTGTCGGGCGACGGCCTGGTGGAGCAGTGCATCCACACGGTGGACAAGGTGCTGTGGGCGTTCCGGGACGAGGCCCCGGTCAAGTGCGTGGCCAACGGCGGCCGCGTCCATCCCAACGGCGAGGGCAACATCTTCGACCATGTCACCGTGGTTTATGAGTGGGCGAACGGCGCCCGGGGCATCGTGGCCCAGCGGCAGATCGCCGGCTGCTACTCGGACAACAGCGACTACGTGATCGGCTCGGCAGGCAAGGGGTGGTCGGGTTGGAACAGCCCGTACATCAAGTCCGGCTCGGACATCAAGTGGCGCTACAAGGGAGACAAGCCGGACATGTACGTGGTCGAGCACCAGGTCTTGTACAAGGCCATCCGCGAGGGCCGCCTCCACAACGACGGCGACCGCATGGCTCGTTCGACCATGGCGGGCATCATGGGCCGCATGGCGGGCTACACCGGCCTTGAGGTGACCTGGGAACAGGCGCTCAACTCGGGCAAGAAGCTCGTCCCGGATGGCCTCTCCTGGGACATGTCCTTGGCCATCGAGCCGTTGGCCCAGCCCGGCAAGACCAAGACGGTCTAGCGACGGCACGGCCGCCCGACTTCACGCCAGCCTCATTCATTCCATGAATCGTCGAACCTTCCTCCAGTCTGGCGCGGCCTCCATCGCCGTGGCGGCGGCCTTGCCCTCCTTGCAGGCCGCCCCCACGCGTCGCCGCATCCGCAAGGGCATCATGTGGGGCACCGTGGGCGTGCAAGGCTCCGTCATGCAGCGCATGCAGGCCGTCAAGGAGGCCGGCTATGAGGGCGTGGAGCCCATGGGCGGCATGAACCAGGACGAGGTCGTGAAGGCGCTGGAAGCCACGGGCCTCAAGGCGGGGTCCGTCTGTTGCCACACCCATTGGGCGAAGCCGCTTTCCGACCCCAACCCCGCCGTCCGCGAGGCCGGCCTGGAGGGGCTTCGGATGTCGTTGCGCGACGCCAAGCGCTACGGGGCGCCCGCCGTCCTCCTCGTCCCCGCCGTCGTCAACGCACAGGTGAGCTACGCCGACGCCTACCGGCGGTCCCAGGAGGAGATCAAGAAGGTCGTCCCCTTGGCCGAGGAGCTGGGAGTGCGCATCGCCATCGAGAACGTCTGGAACAACTTCCTCCTCAGCCCCCTCGAGGCCGCCCGCTACGTCGATGAGTTCCAGTCGCCCCAGGTGGGCTGGCACCTGGATTGCGGCAACATCATCCATTACGGCTGGGCCCAGCATTGGGTCCAGGCCCTCGGCAAGCGGATCGCCACCCTCCACATCAAGGAATACTCGCGCGCCAAGGCCGACAAGCAGGGCAAGTGGGCGGGCTTCGACGCGGAGTTCCTTAAGGGCGACAATGACTGGCCCGCCATCATGAAGGCCTTGGACGACATCGCCTACGACGGCTGGGGTATCGCCGAGCAACCCGGCGCCGGATCCCCCGAGGGCCTTCGCAAGCTCAGCACGGAAATGGACCAGATCTTCGCCCTGTAGCCCTGCCATTGCCTGCGCCCGTTCCCGCCTGGCTCCGGGCGCGCGGGCTTCCCACGCCTCCCTTTCGCATGGCCCGCCCCTTCTACGCCTCCGAGATCATCGAGACGTCCAAGTCCGACTCGGGCGACATCGAGTGGGTGGCCACGATCGACGCCCAGCACGACCCAGGCTCGGGTCGTCTCCATGCCCGGCTCGATGCCTTCGAGCGACGGGTGCGCATGGATGGGCCCGACGTCATCGGGCGGCCTGAATGGCTGCCGAAGGCCCAGGAGGTCAACGAGGGCGTTGATCCTTCCGAGGCGACGGACCTTGCCCGCGAGCTGTTCCATCGTTGGGTGGGCAAGGTGCGCGCGGCGATGGCCCATGCCCGGGGGTAGCATCGCCGCCGCCCCACGCTGGAGGGCGCGTGAGGGCACGCCGCCCACGGCATGGGTTGGGGCGTTTGGATGGGGCCGGATTTTTCCCCGCAAGCACCGGGTCGTTGGCTCGTCCCGGGCCTCGTGCGGGCCCGTGCGTTCCCTACTTCAATCCCGGCCCCTTCCACGGCAGGGTGGGGTGCGTGCGGATCCTGGTGGTCGAAGACGACGCGAAGATTGCATCGTTCGTGGTGAAGGGCCTGCGTCAGGGCGGGTTCGCCGTGGATGCGTGCCGCGACGGCGTGGAGGGGCTTGAGCATGCGATGTCGGCCCCGTATGACGCGGCGGTCGTGGACGTGATGTTGCCGGGGTTGGATGGGCTGGGGCTGGTGCAGCGCCTGCGCGCGGCGGGCCACCGCACCCCCGTCTTGTTCCTGAGCGCCAAGGCGAGCGTCGAGGACCGCGTGCGCGGCCTGCAATCGGGCGGCGACGACTACCTGACCAAGCCGTTCGCCTTCTCCGAGTTGCTGGCGCGGGTGCAGGCGCTCATCCGGAGGGCGTCGGCGACGTCGAGCGAGCCGACGCGGTTGGTGGTGGGGGACCTGGCGATGGACCTGCTGACGCGGGAGGTGCGGCGCGGGGACGAGGCGGTGGAATTGCAACCACGGGAGTTCTCGTTGCTGGAGTACCTGATGCGCAACGCGGGACGGACGGTGTCGAAGACGATGATCCTCGAGCACGTGTGGGACTACAGCTTCGACCCGCAGACCAATGTCGTGGACGTGCTCGTGCACCGGTTGCGCGCGAAGATCGACCCGGACAAGACGCGGCTGCACACGATGCGAGGGGTGGGATATGTCCTCCGGCCAACCTGAGCCACGCGAGCACGGGGCCCGTTGGCTGCGGTCGTTCGCGGCCCGGCTGAACGCGTGGTACAGCCTCGTGTTCCTGGCGTCGGTGCTGGTGCTGTTCGTGGGCCTGTACTGGACGTTGGCGGGGAGCCTGGAGGAGCGGGAGCACGCGTTTCTGGCGCAAAAGCTCGCGGAGTATGGGGAGGCCTATCGATTCGGCGGCGTGCGCAGCCTCCAGGCGGCGGTGGAACGCGACTCGGCCATCCCGGGCCAGACGTCGTTGTTCGTGCGGTTGGTGGGGCGTGGCGGCACGGACGTGACCTTCGCGCGCGTGCCGCCGGAATGGGTGGGCTTTCGGGACGTTGAGGTGGCCTTGCCCGGGGGCATGGGGACGGTGGCGGGACGGGAGAAGGTGCTGCGCATCCCGCGGGACGCGCGGCGGGACCTGGCTTTGGCGTCGATGTCGTTGGCGGGGGGTCTTGAGTTGCAGGTGGGTCGGGGCACGGACAACCGGCAGGTGTTGCTCCAGCCGTTGCGACGGGCGTTCGTGTTGCTGGGCTCGGCGGCGTTGGTGGCCAGTTTCGTGGGCGGCGCGTTGTTTGCGCATCGGGCGGCGCGTCCGATCCGGCAGGTCGTGCGAACGGCCCGGGACATCGTGGAGACGGGGCGGCTGGACGCGCGGGTGCCGAAGGCGGGCAACACGGATGACCTGGCGGAGCTTGCGGCGTTGTTCAACACGGTCTTGGACCGCAACCAGGCGCTGATCCGCGCCATGCGCGAGTCGCTGGACAACGCGGCGCATGACCTCCGCACCCCGCTGACTCGGCTGCGCGGGACGGCTGAGCTGGCGTTGCAACCGGGCGCGACGGCCGAGCAGGCGCGCGAGGCGTTGGCGGACTGCGTCGAGGAATCCGAGCGCGTCCTGCGGATGCTCAACACGCTCATGGACGTCGCCGAGGCCGAGGCGGGCATGATGCGGTTGGACCGGCGTCTTGTGGACCTGCGCGACCTCGCTCGCGAGGCGGCGGAATTATACGAGTTCGTGGCCCAGGAGAAGGACGTTCGCCTTCAGGCCCGGCTTCCGCAGGGCCCGGTCATGGCCCATGTCGATCCCGTCCGCGCGCGCCAGGTGATCGCCAACTTGCTGGACAACGCGATCAAGTACACGGACGCCGGGGGCTGCGTCTGGGTGGAGGTTCAGGCCGAGGCGTTTCCGGGACAGGCGGCGGTGCGGGTCCATGACGACGGCATGGGCATCCCGGCGGGGGAAATCGACCGGATCTGGACCCGCCTGTATCGGGGGGACAAGTCGCGATCGCGTCGCGGGCTGGGGCTGGGCTTGAGCCTGGTGAAGGCGGTGGTGGAGGCCCATGGCGGCCGGGTCGCCGTCGAGAGCGCGCCCGGGAAGGGCTCAACCTTCACGGTGTGGCTGCCGAGAAAGGGTGCTTGAGGCGCGCCCTCGTCCATACGCAGGGTCAAGTCGTGCGAGCGGTGCGACGTTGCCTGTTGTTGTTCCTTGGGCTTTTCCAAGGCTGGGCGTCCGCGGCCGAGACGGGATGGGATGCGGCAGCCACGGTCGCGGCGGTGCTCGGGCAGGACGGACGGGGATTGCCTTCGGACTGGGGCGTCCACGACGGGTGGAAGGCTCCCGCGTGGTATGGCCTCCACCTTCCAGGCCCCGGCCTCGTCGCCACGTCCAACGCCCTCGCCAAGGCCTTGGCCGCGCTCCCGCACGTGCGTCTGGAGCTTCCGTCCGACGACCTCTTCGGGCCGACGCGCGGCCTTTATTCGCACCCCACCGAGACCGGCGACGAATGGGAGCGTCGCGTGCGGATGTTCTTTGATGCCGGCCCCGGCGGGCTGGTGTTTGGCGCGGACGCGGGGCTTCGCATCCAAGGCGGGTGGAACCGGATGCCGAAGGAGTCGCCGAAGCATTCGTTCCGCGTGGTGTTCCGGTCTCGGTATGGCCCCGGCAAGTTGAAGCAACGCCTCTTCGGGCGCGGGTCCGCATCCATCGACCAGCTTGTGCTGCGCGCGGGCAACAACCATTCGTGGCTGCATTGGGACGCCGGGGAGCGCCGCACGGCCGACTACCTTCGCGACCCATGGATGCGAGCGACGCACGCCGCGATGGGGCAGCCCGCTGCGCGCAGCCGGCCCGTCCACCTTTTCCTCAACGGGCTTTACTGGGGCATCTACGACCTGTGCGAGCGGCCCGACGCCCACTTCGCCGCGCAGGCGTGGGGGGGCAAGGAGGAGGACTACGATGCGCGCAACGCGGACAAGGTGTTGTCCGGCGACGCCCAGGCATGGGACGAGCTGCTGGCCCTGGTGAATGCGGGGGTTGCTGACGACGCGCGGTACGAGGCGGTGGCGCAGCGTCTCGACGTGCCGGCGTTCATCGACTTCATGTTGGTCAACCTGTACGGGGCGAACGCCGACTGGGACCGGTCCTCGAACTGGTATGCCGCTCGCCGTCGCGGCCCCGGCGGGCGATGGCGGTTTGTCGTTTGGGACGGCGAACGCACGCTCGAGGGCGCCGAGGACAACCGGCTCGACGCGGACGACGACCAAAGCCCGACCCGCATCTTCCAGCGGCTGCGGGGCTCGGCCCGGTTCCGGGAGGAGTTTGGGCGGCGTGCGAGGCTGCACCTGGGCCCCGGCGGCGCGTTGGACCCGATGCAGGCCGGGGAGCGATTCCGGGCCTTGGCTGACGCGCTTCGGCCAGCCATTCCCGCCGAGGCGGCCCGCTGGGGGACCTATCGCCGGGACATCCACCCCTACAAGGAGGGCCCCTACGAGGCCTACACGCAGAGGGGGCATTGGGAGCCGGAGGTGACACGGTTGTTGGCATCGTACTTTCCCGCGCGAGGCCAGGTCTTCCTGGGTCAGCTCAGGAAGGCCGGGCTGGCGGCGCCGTGATGTGCATCCCGGCGGCATCGTCCCGGGCTATTCAGAACCCGGGTGAAGTCCGAGGGCGCGCAACTTCTCGCGCAGGGTCACGCGCGAGATGCCCAGCCAACGCGCGACCTGGGACTGGTTGCCTTCGGCCCTGTCCATGGCTTGGGCGAGCAAGGCGTGCTCCACCCGGCGGACCATGACGGAGTGGCAATCCCGGATCTCGCCTCGGGCGGCTGCCTCGAGAGTCGCATGGATGATCGATTCGAGAGCCGGTGGCCCGGGGACGGCGGGCTGGGGGCTCATCTTCAAGAGGTCGGCCAAATCCTCGGCGCGCGGGGAACGGCCATCGGATCGAATCAAAATCTGTCGGACGACGTTTTCAAGCTCCCGGATGTTTCCCGGCCACGGATGCGCTTGGAGCATGACCGTCAATGCATCCGGGAGGTCGATGGAGGGACACGCCATCCGGGCCGCGTGAAGTTCGATGAAATGGCGGGTGAGATCGGGAATGTCCTCGGGGTGTTCGCGAAGGGGTGGGACGGCCAGGGTTGCTTGATTGAGACGGTAATACAGGTCTTCCCGGAACGAGCCCTTCGCCATGGCCGTCGTGAGGTCCACATGGGTTGCGGCGATGATGCGGGCCTTGCTTTGCAGGACATGGCGGCCTCCGACCCTCTCGAAGGTGCCTTCTTGGAGCACCCTCAGGAGCTTGGCCTGCGTCGAAGGACTCAGTTCGCCGATTTCATCGAGGAACAGCGTGCCGTCGTTGGCTTGCTCAAAGCGACCGATCCGGCGTTCCACCGCCCCGGTGAAGGCACCGCGTTCATGGCCGAACAACTCGCTTTCGAGGAGCGCCTCGGAGAGCGCGGCGCAATTGAGCGCCACAAAGGGCCTGGTGGAGCGGCTGGAGTGATCGTGCAGCGCTCGCGCGATCAATTCCTTGCCCGTCCCGGTCTCGCCGAGGACCAGCACGTTGACGGGACGGGGAGCCAAACGCCCGATCTCCTTGTACAGGCCCTGCATGGCGCGGCCGCCGCCCACGAGCCGGGAAGTCACCGGACGCGGTTGCGTGCCGACCGCTTGGCGCGCATCCGGCAGCTCGAGCGACCGCCGGATCACCCTGAGGAACTCCTCGATCTCGAACGGCTTGCTGAGGTAGTCGAAGGCCCCTTCCTTGGTGGCTTCGATGACCGACTCGGGAGAACCGTGGGCGGTCATCAGGATGATGGGTATCGCAGGTTGCACGTGGCGGATGCTGCGCACCAACTCGATGCCTCCCATCCCCGGCAGACGAAGGTCCGTCACCACCAGGTCGGGCAGGTCGGCCAAGGCCATGCGGCAACCTTCGTCGCCCCGGGACGAACAGGAAACACGATAGCCCTCGCTGGCCAGAATGGAGGAGAGAGCCTCCCCAAGGGACGCGTCATCCTCGACCAGCAAGACATGGGGAGGGGCTCTTAGGTCACGCATGGAAACGCCACGCAAAAGACCGTGCCGCGCCCGGCCGTGGAAGCAAACTCCAACAGGCCTCCATTGCCCTCGACAATGCGCGCTGAGATGGCCAACCCGAGGCCCGTCCCCTGCGACTTGGTGGTGAAGAACGGGTCGAACAAGCGTTCCTGGTCCCCCAGCGGGATTCCGGGGCCGTCGTCCTCGACCTCCAACAACGCGCTGGGCATCGACGCATCGTGAAACTTTCTCGTGGCCAGCCGGGTGCGCAGTTGAATGTGGCCACCCCGTCCCACCGCCTCCATGGCGTTCCGGACGAGGTTGAGGATCACCTGGTGGACTTGCGCGACATCCGCACGGATGAGCAGGGGATTGGGGCAATCGAGTTCCATCCGGATGTCATGGCGGGCGCACTCTTCCTGGACCAATTGCTGGACTTGCCGGAGCACCTTGGCTGGATCGACCTCGACGGGCGCGGGGGTGCTGGGCCTCGCGAAGGCGAGGACGGTCTTCACGATGCCTTCCAGTCGGTTGATCTCCCCGTCGATGGTGCGGGCGTCCTCCATGGCCGGGCTGTCGGCCGGCAACCGTCGTTGCTGGATGAAGAGTCGTGCCTTGATGGCGGTCAGCGGATTCCGGACCTCGTGGGCCAGTCCGGCCGCCAAGATGCCCAGGGACGCCAGCCTCTCATTGCGCCGGGCGATGTCCTCGCTGGCGACCAACTTGCGTCGCAACGTCTGCACAAGGCCCCGCCAAACCATGACGGCAAGGGCCGTGGCAAGCCCGGCGGCCAGCCAAAAGGTGATGGCCGCAATCGTCACCAGCCTTGAAAACCGCGCGCGAGCCGCGCCGAGGCTCTCGGAAAGCCGGTCCTGCCGCAGCTCAACGATCCGGCGCAGGTCGGACGCGATGTCCGAGGCCAGGTCGCCCAGCTCCGCCAAGGCCTTGCCCAGCTCGTCCCGCGAGGCACCAGACCTGAGCCTATCGTACGCTGCCTCCGAGGCCGCGATGTACTCGACAAGGTTGGTTTGCAACGAAGCCAATGCCTCCCGTTCCGGGGGCAACGCCGTGAGCCATTGCTGGTCCACCGACGCTTCAATCTGTCGTGCATCCGCCAAGAACCTCTTCCAGTGGGCCTCGTCACGACTGGCTTCGTACCGCCGGAAATGGGAGCGCAACTCATGGATGTCGGCCCCGAAGGTGTCCCCGAGCCGGGTTCCCCTCATCTGCTCGAGGGAAAGGCGCGAGGCGATTTGGTCTGCGGCGTCCCATGACAGCCAACCCGTCCAGACCAAGACCAAGAAGGTCGCCAAGATGACGACGACGAAGGCCGTCACGCGCCGCTGCATCATTGCTTCGTACACGGCAGCCCATGCCGGGAGCAAGCGGCGACCTTTTCGGGATCTGGTCATCGGAGGGGCCTTTGCCTGTCGCGCAACCAGCATCGGCAGCGCTCGCCCGGGCCGATGGACACCGCTCGTTCCTTGGCCCCCGACTCCCATGGAAGGAACAGTCCATTTGGACAGAATGTTTCCAAGAGTTGGACCGTCTCTAATCATTCCCGGCATCGAGTCGGCCTGTCGATGGGCCTGGACCAAGCACCTTTCCTTTGCCGGAACGATGCAGTTGGGTCGGTCGTGCTTGCTCGATCTGCTTGCGCAAATCCTTCGTCGTTCGCTCGTTACGGGCCTCGAACTGGCCCGCGCCTCGCTCACTCCTCGGCTTGCGCAAGCATCTGCTTCGCAATCACTTCCCTCCCAACTG
>CAIRNV010000438.1 GCA_903880005.1 uncultured Verrucomicrobiota bacterium
ACTTGTCCGTCGGCTCGATCACAAACTCCGGCCGATACAACACATCGACCGCGAACGGCTGGCTCGTGATCGCCCCGAAGACATTCGTGACCACCACCTTGTAAATCCCCGAATCCAACCGGCTCAACGCGCCGAACTCCAGCGACTCCCGCGTTCCCACCACGCCCAGCCCGGCTTGGGTCCATTCCCATCCCAATGGCCGCTCGCCCAAGACCTCCACGGACGCCACCGCGCGGGAACCTTCCACCGCCCGGATGTCCCGAGGTTGCGCCCAGACCGACGGAGCCGCCGCCTCAAGGCTCGTCATCGCCTTCACCTCCGATGCGGACAACGCCCGGTTGTACACCCGGATGTCATCGATGCGGCCCAAGAACGGTTGGGTTCCATCAAACCGCAGCCCAAATCGAAGCCCTTGGGTCGTCGCCAACACCGGCCCCGGCGTGCCAGAGGCCGACAACGGCAAGGCCACGCCATCCACATAGAGCGCCACCGCCTTGCCCGACCCGTCATGCACCACCACCAAATGCTGCCACCGATTGGTCTCATACGAAGACGCTGCGGCTTCCCAAACACCGCCCGCCGAGGGCCGGAAACGAATCCCACCCGAAACCTCCGACGCCGTGCCCAATTGAAGGTCCCAGTTCAACGCCCCCTTCGACACCAAGGACTCCGCCGCCACCGCCCCGTCCGAACCGGAAGCCCGGCGCGTCGGACGAAACCAAAGGGCAACCGAATAGTTCGTGGCGGCGAACGCGGGATGGTCGGGCAATTCAATGAATTCATCCACGCCACCCAGGTTCATCGCGGCGTTGGCCTTCCCTCGACGATCCGGGGCCAGGCTGCCGCCATGGGCCACCACCCGATGCCCCAGGGACCCCTCGTCCGACACCGTGCCCGAGAACGGCAGGTAGGCGACCAATCCCCGCCAGAGGCCGGAATCCACGCCTGGGATGCCCAGTCGAGCCACCCGGCTCACGGCCACGCCGGCGGCATTCGATGCCACCAATTGATAATCCCCAATCCATGCAGGCTGCACATTGGACAAGGTTAGCGTCGAATGGGTCGCTCCCGGGATGGGCAGGCCATCCCGAATCCATTGCAACGTCGGCGTGGGCACGCCGGTGACCGCCGAGGCAAAAGATGCCGTCCCGGCCAACGAGGCCGTCGCATCCTCGGGCGGCGACGTGACGACGGGAGGCGCTTGCACCACCAGCGTGGCCACGCGGCTGGTGACGCTGCCCATCATGTTGCTGGCCACCACCCAGTATCCGCCTGCGTCGGCCAACGTGATCTTGGGCAACACCAGGCTCGGTTGGGTCGCCCAACCGATCGCCCCCGTCACCGGTGACCCATCCTTGAACCATTGATACCCCAAGGCATTGGTCGCGACCATCGTGAGGGAAACGTACGACCCCACCACCGCCGTCACGTCCTGCGGTTGCACAACCATCCCGACCGCCGGCGGCACCTCGATTGCATACAACGCCGCCACCTCCGCGTCTGAAAGGGCACGATTGTAGATGCGGACGTCGTCGATGAGGCCAAGGAAATTCTGGTGGAAAGACGAGTCCTTGTACTGTGTCTGACCAATGAACAAATCTTGCGTTGACGAAGTCGCCGACGGTTGGCCTGTCCACGGGACGTCGGCAACCAGCACCCCATCAACAAAGAATGTGCCGCCAGTATCGTCATACCGAATTGCAATGTGATGCCAGCCAGAGTCAAGGCGGGCAAATGTCTCGCCTTCATTTGGACGATAAACATGCCCATCTTCCCCGTAGAACCATGACTTGACACGATTTTGGTTCGCGAAAAGTCCCCAACCATTGGCCGAGGCAGCGTAGTACTTCGAAAGTATGGCATTGTCCGAGCCTTGGTTGCCGCCGACCCGAACCCATGTCGTAGCGGAGAATGGTATCCGCTTGAAAACACCATCGTCCAGCACCACGACCCGTGAATCACTTCCATTAAACACCCCGGCGGACGAGGACGCGCCAAATCGGTCTGCTCCGAACGTCACCGCATGGGCGACGCCATGCCTCAGGAATGGGCTTCCGTCTTGGGTTGTGCGATCAAATCCATAATACCCCACCAACCCCCGCCAAATCCCCGCATCGATGCCTTGAATGTTGAGCCTGGCCACGCTGCTGGTGACCGATCCCAAGGCATTTCCAACAACCACCTGATAATCTCCGATGCGTGGCGGTTGCACGTTCGTGATGGTCAAGACCGGGTTGGTCGCGCCGGGAAGAGCGATGCCGTCCTTGAGCCATTGGTAACTCATGGTGCCCTCGACATTTTGGATGGCCGTTACCGAGAGGCTGACGGTGCCTCCAAGGTTGGTGGTGACACCCACGGGCTGCGCCGTGATTTGGGGCGGACGAGGCACCTCGCTGGCATACAACGCCGCCACCTCGGCTTCGGACAGGGCGCGGTTGTAGATACGTAGGTCGCTCATTGATCCAACAAAGCCCCGGTAATCCCAACCATTCGGGTTATTGTCCAACGTGAGGAATCCACCAAGCCCTCCCCCTTCGCGTATCCAAAACTCATCGTGGAAATATGGATCCCCAATGGATGGGGCAAACACGCGCCCTTCGCCCCGAAGGTCGGCTTCAGCAACCCATTGGCCATCGACGGAGAGCCGGACGACTCCGTCCATATTCCTGATGGTGAAGTGGTGCCATTGGGTCGCGTCCAAGGCATGCTCCGCCAGGCTCGGCATGTAATTGTCAGCATGCCCCCAAAGCGTGATCCTGTTCGCTGCCAGAAGGACGCCTACGCCGGCATACTGCCCGCCCTTGAAGGTGACCAAGCCATGGGCTCCCATAAGCAGCATGGTGTCGCGCCAGCCGTTCGTTCCCATGGATCGTGCCCAAAAAGACTGGGTCCAACGGGGGTAGTCCTTGAAGCCGGAATCTGGGTTGGTAGCCCGGACAAACTCCCCGAATCGATTGCGAAAATCGAGGGCCAATCGACCGGGATGGGGCCCGGGCACGAAATCCGCCGATGTCGTTGCATACTGCAAGTCCGACGCGGGAGATGGCGTGGTCTCCGTTATCCGGATTCGAAGCATGTCGTTTCCCCCCGCTAAGTCGGCGAGCGAGGAATTGAACGGATAATACCCCACCAACCCCCGCCAAATCCCCGCATCCACACCCTGTATGTTCAGCGTGGCCACGCTGCTGGTGACCGCTCCCCAGGCATTTCCAACAACCACCTGATAATCTCCGATGCGTGGCGGTTGCACGTTCGTGATGGTCAAGACCGGGTTGGTTGCGCCGGTAAGAGCGATGCCGTCCTTGAGCCATTGGTAGGACATGGCGTTGGTAGCAGTCGCGGAAAGCAACGTGCTTTCGCCCTGATTCACGGTGACCGATTGCGGCTGTCGGCCGAAGGAAGGCACAGGCGAAAGCTCGCTATGATACAACGAGATCACCTCGTCTCGCGACAGTGCCCTCCGGTAGATTCGGATGTCATCCAATCCCCCGTAAAACTGCTGGGTTGAAGGTGCATCCGGATGCCATGAGCCAACCCTCACCTGCGTGTGCAAAGTGTTGATGACGTGCTGGCCTGGAAATCCAAATGAGCCGTCGGGGACCTGAACACCATCAAGATAACACTCCGCCTTCCGCTCGGTTCCGTGCATGACCCATACCAAGTGACGCCACTCGCCGTGCCAGATTCGGGAAGGCCTTTGTGCGAGAAGTCGTGGATCGCCGGCAAGTGGGAACGGATTGAGGTTGAAGACGTCATTTTGGATGAACATGGTCAAGGCCCCGCCGGGCACGCTGTCGTTGCCGTAAATGAGCGCGAGGAAGTATTCCTGCGAATAGAGCTTGGAAGGGTTTGGCTGTATCCACATCGAAAACGTTCTGTCGGCCGAGCCCACGGGAAGCACGCCGGCATTGATGTTGAGGACCACGTCATTGTTGGTCCTGAGAAGAAGCGAGGATGTGAGCTTGCCGAAGCGATTGGTCGAGTACTCGCCCTTGGCCATCTGGCCGGAGCCATTGTACACGGACTCATCCCTGACGGACCCGTCGAACGGATAGTAAGCAACCATTCCCCTCCACACTTCGGGCTTGATGCCGGCAATTGTAAGCTGTGCCACGCTGCTGGTAACAGATCCCACGGCATTCGCGACGACCACCTGGTAATCCCCAATGCTCGGCGGTTGCACGTTCGTGATGGTCAAGGCCGGGTTGGTCGCGCCGGGAAGCACAATGCCGTCCTTGAGCCATTGGTAACTCATGGAGCCCTCGACATTTTGGATCGCCGTCACCGATAGGCTGACTGCGCCTCCAAGGTTGGTGGTGACACCCACGGGCTGCGCCGTGAATTCGGGGGGACGGGGTTCCACGACATCGTGGCTGGGGAGGAAGGTATTGGTATAGATCCATCCCGAATACACCGCGGCCACCGCCTTTCGGCCGTCCGCCGAAATGGAAGCCGTCTCCCAATACTGGCCTTGCTCCTCGGTTATCCACGTGGATCCAGCGTCCAACGAGGTTGCAAGAAACCCGCTGTTTGCGCTGGTTCCCGAGGAAAAGATGACGGTGGCGCCATCGGCTGAGCACGCGGCGTCGGTCCAATCACCCACCAAGGCCAAGTCAGTCCAGTTGGTTCCATAGTCCGTGGATCTGTAAAGCTTGCCCCCGCGGATGCCCGCGAACTGGATTCGCCCGTCGGGGGTCATCGCCACGGCGGAACAGCTTCCCGAGGGTCCGCCCGATATCCATGTCTCACCAAAGTCCCGGGACTGCTGAATGGGACCCGAGGACCGGCCGGACACCATGAATTGCCCGTTGATGGACACGGCGACGTCCATCCAATCTCCCGCAGTTCCGCGAGCACTCCAGCTCTCGCCACGATCACGGGATACCCACATTTGCCCCCCGTAATAGTTGCCGGCAACCATCGTGCTCCCATCCGCAGAAACTGCCGCACATTGCCATGGACCACCCTGTCCCCGGGTGAACCAATTGAGCCCTCCGTCATGCGAAACATGGAGTTGCCCCCAGTGGGAAGGGACCAGCATGGTCTTCCCGTCATGGGAGAGGCCGACCTTCCTTCCATAAGCCTGCCGTCCGGTGTCGTTCCAGCTCGTGCCAAAGTCCATGGAGACGAACATGTTCCCCTGGCCACCCACCATAAGGACCGTGCTGCCGTCTCCCGAAATGGCGACATCCTCCCGAACGTCACTGACTTCGAGGCCATTGGATCCCCAGCCTGACGCGATGGGCAGATCAGATTCGTATGCATACAACGCCGCCACCTCGGCTTCGGACAAGGCGCGGTTGTAGATGCGGACGTCGTCAAAGCTGCCATTGGCGTAGAGATTGGGTTCCCCCCTGCTGCCATCATTGTCCCACAGGTAGGCCCCCAAGGCATTGTAATGGGCTGGGGCCTCGGTGGCCGCGATGGCGAAGTCGCCGGAAAGCGACGAATCCAACCGACCATTCAGGAACAAGCTCACGCCGGTCCGGGAATAGGTTAGCACCACATGATTCCAATTACTTCGCGAAAGCAACGCCCTGCTCGCAAGCAATGGGCTGTAGTTGTTTGGCCGGAAATAGATGCGTCCGGGGTCACCTGCTTGGCTCCATCCGGTGTTTTGGGAATAGCCGCCATACGCAAACACAGGACTACTGCCCACTGTCGGCGCAGCCTTCCCAATCAGCCCCCCCATCCCGTTATACGGAAACAGCCACATAGCAAACGTTCCCTTTGAGCTCGCGCTATTGATCAGTTCCGTCGGCAGCCGTACATGCGCGACTTCCGGCCATGGAATCACCCCATCAAGCCTATTGCTGAAGGTGATGGACCGGCTGGGTCGTCCATGTCGATCCGGTCCATAGCCAGCGAGGAACGGACTCCCATGATTTCCGTTCCCGCTCGCATCGCGGGCGTCGCCGTCGAACGGATAGAAGGCCACCAACCCATTCGTGAGGGAGCCGGGTTGCTGGGCTTGCGCCGCTGGCGCTCCCATCCGGGAAGTCATGGCCGCCATCAGGAGGGCGGGAAGGATTTGGGCAAGGCGGGCGCAGCTTGGGAGAAGCAAGGTCCTCATGGCCGCGCATGCTAGCCAATGGAGGGGGTGTTCCGCCTTAGGTATAACACGGAAAAAGTTCGGTCCCCTTGTTACGCATCCAGGGACGCGGGTTGGTGCCCGTGGCACACGCCACCCATGGGCCGGGATGTCAGCGACGCCATCCGCCTCATGCCGCCATGAGTCCAGGGCAGGCCTGTCCCCGTGCGTGAGGATTGAGTTCTAAAAACGGCGCCACGGGATGGGATCGCCCAAGCCTAAGCCGGAACGATGCAGTTGGATCGGTTGTGCTTGCTCGATCTGCTTGCGCAAATCCCTTCCCTCCCAACTGCATCGTTCCGGCTTAGAACCCTCTCCAACCGTCGTCTCGATGCTGTAAGGTCCCGGCTACACGTTGCCGAAGGCCTCCACGAACTTCAGCAGGCCGCGCGTGTCGTGGTAGAGGGTCTTCCACGAATGGGCGAGGCCGGTGGACCTTGGGGTGCCGTCGGCGGCCACGGTGTCGAGCCAGATGCCAGTGCGGGCGTCGGTGGCGTGGTCGCGCATGAAGGCGAGCACGCGGCGAAGGGCGGCGACGTAGGGCGCGTGCCCGGGCTTGTGACGCAGGCCATCGGTCAAGGCGGCGATCCATTCAGCCTGCGCCCACCAAACCTTGGTGGTGTCCGAGGCCGGTTCGTCGCGCATCCCACGGTTGTAGATCCCGCCCCGGACGTCGTCGGTGCCGCGGCGGAGGCAATGCTCGAGGTGGCCGTGGAAATGGCCCCAGGAAGGCCGGCGTCCCAGGGACTCCTCCGCCCGGATCATGAGCCATGCGAACTCGACGTTGTGGCCGTAGCTGAGGCCGGCGCTGGCCGGGTCGTCCACGGGCGACCAATCCGGGTGGAAATGGAAAGCGGAGCGCGAGGCGTCGCGGGGGTAGAAGTGTCGTTGGTTGAGCCGGATGGATTCGGCGAGGGACGCCCGGACCCCGGGATCGCGGGTTTCGGAATGCAGCTCGGTGAACGCCTCGAGGAGGTGGAGATGGGTGTTGGCGCTCTTGAGCCCGGCGACCTCGACGATGGCGTTGGGTGCGCGCAGGGGAAGCGGGGTCCAATCCCGTTCAAAGTGCTCGGTCCATCCGCCGCGAGACGCGTCATGGGCCCGTCGTTGGAGCAGTTGGTAAAGCTCCATGGCATCCCCCAGCGCGGCCTGGTCGCCGGAGGCGCGGAACCACTCGACGAGGGCGTACATCACGAAGGCCTGTCCATAGACGAGCTTGCGGGGGTCCCGGGGGGAGCCGTCGGGTTGGACGGCAAAATAGTACCCGCCATGGACGGGATCCCTCATACGTGACCGGAGGTAGAGCACGCCATGTTGGGCGGCGAGCAGGCACGCCTGGCTGCCGGGGCAAAGGCCGCGGCGATGGGCAAGGGCGAGGCCCCAGACCATGCGTGCCTGCGACACCACCTGCTTCTCCCACGGGTCCGTGCGTCCCCGGACGGCGTCGTCGGACAAGGCGTAGCCTCCCGTCGGATCCACGGTTCCCAGCCAATAGGGGATCGTGCGTTCGACGAGATGGCGTCGCCAGGCGGCGGCCTCCGCGGCGAAGGAGACGGAGGGGTTCGTGGCGGCCACGACCGACGCGGGCAAGCCGAGGGCCGCGCCCGCGGCAGCCAAGGTTCTTCCAAATCGACGACGGGTGATGAGGCTTGGGTGGGTGAGGTCGGGGACGTGCATGCGCGCTCCGGGACGACGGGTTCAGGACGGTTGGGACAACCAGCGGCGGCAGGCGGCGATGGTGTCGGAGGGCGAACGGTGGATGATGCCGTGCCAACCCCGGGCGAGGGCGGCATCGATGTTTTCCGGGCGGTCGTCGATGAAGAACAAGGCGGGACCCTGAAGGCCGGAGACGCGCTCGACGGCCTCATAGATGGCGGGCTTGGGCTTCATGCAGCCCACCTCGTGCGACAACACATGGGCATCGAACAATCGATAGAACGGATAGGATCGCCGCACATGCTCCGCGGCAATCTCGTTGGTGTTGGACAGGAGGAAGGTGGGAATGCCCTCGGCGTCGAGTTGCCCCAGGAAGTCGATCATCTCCGGCAGGGGATCGAAGATGTCCGCGAAGAATTGCCGGAACACGGTGTCGTCGCCGGAGTAACCGGTCGTGGAGCGGAACGACTCGACGAAGGTGGTGAAGGAGATATCACCGGACTCGAAGGCATGCAGGAGGGGGGACTGGTCGAGGGCACGTTGGACGGCGGCTGCATCCACCTTGCAGAAGGGAGCCAGGTTCCGGGCGGATCGGCTGTAGGCGACGTGGATGAGCACCATGCCGAGGTCGAAGACGACGGCGCGGGGGGAGGTTGTCGTGGGATTCATGAGGAGGAGACGGGCCGACGCCCCTCAAGGGCCCGGGCCAAGGTGAGTTCGTCCGCGTGTTCGAGGCCGGTGCCAGCCGGGAGTCCTTGGGCGATGCGGCTCACGCGGACGCCGGAGTCAGCCAGGCGACGGACGAGATAGGTGGTGGTGGCCTCGCCCTCGACGTCGCTGCCCAGGGCCAGGATGACCTCGGTGATGTTCTCGGGCGCGAGGCGCGCCACCATGGCGTCAATCCTCAGGTCCTCCGGGCCGACGCCATCCAGGGGGCTGATGCGTCCGCCGAGGACGTGGTAACGCCCCTTGAAGGTGCCGGACTTCTCGAGGTTGATGACGTCGGTGGGGCGTTCGACGACGCAGAGGAGGCCATTGGCACGCGCGGGGGAGGCGCAGAGCGGGCAAGGTTGATGGACGGCAAGGGCACCGCAGAGGTTGCACGGCGCGACGGCCTCGCGGGCGAGCCGAAGGGCCTCGGCAAGGGATTGCGCGACGGATGGGTCGGCCTGGACCACGTGGAGGGCGATCCGCTCGGCTGACCGGGGGCCGATGCCCGGGAGGCGCCCCAACGCGGCCGCCAAGGCGAGGATGGGCTCTGGGAGCGATGCCACGGCCTAGAAGAGCCCAGGCATGGAGAGGCCGCTGGTGACGGCGCCCATTTCCTTCTCGGAGACCTCCTTGGCCTGGCGGAGGGCGTCGTTGACGGCGGTGACGACGAGGTCCTCAAGGAACGGGACATCCTGGGGGTTGACGGCGTCGGGCAGGATCTTGATGGACGCGATGGATTGGTCGCAGCGGGCCACGACGGTGACGGCCCCGCCGCCGGCCTTGGCCTCGACGGACTTCTGGGCGAGGGACGCCTGGACGGCGGCCATTTGCTGCTGCAGGCGCTGGGCCTGCTTCATGAGTTTTCCGATGCTCGACATGGTGCGGGGAGTGTGTGGAGGCGGGCGGGCACTTCAAGCCTGCTCACGATCCCGGGGGACGCACCTCGACGATCTGGCCCTTGAAGATGTCGAGGGCCATGCGGATGGCCGGGTCGTTGAGGAACTCGTCCTTGCTGAGCAGGACCGGGGCGCCGGGAGCGGGGCCTGGGGCGGGAGGGCGGGGCTTGGCGGGCGCAGGCGCGGGCTCGGCCGCAGGCGGTGCAGGGGTGGAGGCCGGGGTCGGGGCCGGCGGCAATGGGGTGTCCCGGGGGGGCACCACGGCTGGGGCGGCGGCCGTGTCGGGCGGCCCCACTTCCCACGCGACATCGAGGGACTGGCCCGTGGCGGCCAACAGCCTCGACTTCAACGTCGCCACGGTGCGGGGCGTGTCGAGCATGTCGCCCTCGGGATGGCGGATGCGGAGGACGCCGCGTGCGAGGGAAACCGGCGAACATCGGGACAGCGTGGCCTTGAGCAGTCCGTCGTCGGGCGTCAGGGCGGCCAGAAGCGCCTGCCAGACCTCGGCGAGGCCTTGCGGGACGGACGGGGCCACGGCGGGACGCGGGGCGGGCGCCGGCGTCGGCGCGACGTTGGCCGGGGGTTGCACCGATCCGGCACCGGGCGCGGGAGACACGACGCCGGCCGCCGGGGGAGCCACCGCCGCCCCCGCCGTCGGCACGGCCGCCGGGCTCGCGGGCAGGCCCTCGCGGAACGCCTTCAACTGGCGAAGCATGGCGTCGATCCCGATGGCGCTCCGGGCTTGGATGGCCTTGAGGAGGGCGACCTCGAGGAAGATGCGCTTCGAGGACGCGTCCCGGAGCCGCCCCTCGGCGGCGGACAGGACGTCGAGGATGCGGGTGACCGCCTCGGCGTCGATGCCGGCAGACTGGGCGGCGACCGACTCGATGTCCGCCTCGCTGGCCTCGATGAGGGAGCGGTCGCCCTTGGAGACGACCCAAAGGAGGAGGTTGCGAAAGTGCGAGAGCAGGTCGCCCAGAAGGCGGCCGAGGTCCTTGCCCCCGCGGGCGAGGACGTCGAACTCGCGAAGGACGGCGGCCTTGTCGGCGGCCAGGATGGCCCCGGCCAACGCGCGGAGCTGGGCCCGCCCGGCCAGCCCAAACATCGAAAGCACGTCGGCCTCGACGAGGCGTTTCCCGCAAAAGCTGATGAGTTGGTCCAGCGTGGACTGGGCGTCGCGCATGCCGCCGTCGGCCCCGCGGGCGATGGCATCCAGCGCGGCAGGATCGGCCTCGACACCCTCGGCGGCGGCGATGCGCGAGAGCTGGGAGACGATCAAGGCGGACGGGATGCGGCGGAGGTCGAAGCGCTGGCAGCGCGAGAGGATGGTGGGAAGCACCTTCTCGGGGTCGGTCGTGGCGAAGAGGAACTTCACGTGGGCCGGCGGTTCCTCGAGCGTCTTGAGGAGGGCGTTGAAGGCCGCCGCCGACAACATGTGCACCTCGTCGATGATGTAGATCTTGAACTTGCTGTTGGCCGGGGCGAAGCGGGCCGTGTCGCGCAGCTCGCGGACCTGCTCGACGCCGTTGTTCGAGGCGCCGTCGATCTCAAGGACGTCCAGGGACCGGCCCTCAGCGATCTCCTGGGCGCGGGGGTCGTCCGGGGGAAAGTCCGCCATGGGTCCGCCGGTGCAGTTGAGGCACTTGGCGAAGATGCGCGCCAGCGTGGTCTTGCCGGTGCCGCGTGGGCCGCAAAACAAGTACGCATGCGCGATGCGGCCGGACGCGATGGCGTTGGCCAACGTGGTGGTGACGTGCTCCTGGCCCACCACGTCTGCAAAACGCTGGGGACGGTATTTCCGCGCGATGACCTGGTAGGACATGGCTGGGGGACTATCCGGCGGGCAAGGGCCGGTGGCGAGCATGCAGACGAGGGGGGCGGGACATCGGGGAAGCCCGGCATGCGACCGGGCGCGACGCGAGTTGATGCGTGCAGGGACCCCGGCCAAGGCGATAAAGTCCAACCCATGAGCGACGTTGTGTTTCCGCGCAGCCCAAAGGAGGTCATGGCGGGATGGGCCTACCTGCCGCGCTTGGTGGACAAGATTCGGCTTCACCTGGCGGGACGTTTGCACCCGGACTACCAGGCGAACTTCCTGCACAAGGGATTCGACAAGCTGTGGTTCGACCGCGCCGGGGTGCACCCGGAGGACTTGGTCGATGTCGTCCGGCGTTCGCTGACGGACGGCGAGGTTTGCGACTGGGTGCTGGCCAACGTGAAGAAGCCGGACTCGGACAAGGCCCTGCACCGGGAGTACTTGTTCCAGCACGGGCGCGATGGCGACCCGGCGTTGCGCGAGCGCCTTGAGATGCGAAAGCAACAATCCGGCCTGGGGCATCGGGCCGACATCCAGACCTTCGTGGACTACATCGACGCCGACGAACGGCGCTCGTGATGCCAAGGCCTAACCCGCCGCTTTGCCGGACATGGGTTTGCTGCTACGGGTGTGCGTGCCGCGGGCAGCAGCCCGGGCCGAGCGAAGACAACTCCCTGAATTGAAAAACGACATGAGCGACGTGACTCCCGTGCGCGTGGGACAAGTGGTTCCCGCCTTTGAATTGGAAACCTATGACCCCGCGAAGGGCGACTTTGGCACCTTCTCGCTGGCGGCGACGCAGCAGGCGGGCCGCTGGACCATCCTGGTGTTCTACCCGGCGGACTTCACCTTCGTGTGCCCGACGGAACTCGCGGACCTCGCGGCCAAGCACCCGGCGTTGGCGGGCCTCGGCGCCGAGGTCGTGGGCATCTCCACGGACACCAAGTTCGCGCACTTCGCGTGGTTGCAGTCCGAGAAGCTCCTGGCCGGCGTGAAGTACACGCTGGCGGCCGACCCCACCGGCAAGGTGTCGCGGCTCATGGGCGTGTACGACGAGAACACGGGCCTGGCCCTGCGCGGGACGTTTCTCATCAACCCGGCGGGCCTCCTCGTGGCGAGCGAGGTCAACTTCTACAACGTGGGCCGCAACGCCGACGAGCTGCTGCGCAAGACCGAGGCCAGCGTGTACCTCGCCGCGCACCCTTCCGAGGCTTGCCCCGCCAAGTGGACGCCCGGCGGCAAGACGCTGAAGCCGGGCAAGGACATGGTCGGCAAGGTGTTCGAGGCGTTGCAGTAAACCCCTCCCGCCGATCCATCGCGGCGGGTTCCTCCACAAGCCTCCGGCCACGCCGCGATGGCTTGCAGGAACCCGCCCCGCCGCCCGGGGGCGTCCCTACGCACCCGGCTGGCCTACCAAGGGTAGGACATCTCGAGCGGTTGCGGAGGCCCGATGCGGAACATGCGCATCACCGAGGCGTCGAACCGATTGAAGACCGTTTGCTCCACGTCGGCTCCCGCCAGGACCCAATCGAGCGTCCATGGCCCTTCCACGCCGGAATCCGAGTACTCCAGCAGCACTTGGTAGCCGCGCGGCACCATCGTGGTCAGCACCACCCCGCGCTCCCCACCGTCGCTGGAGCCTTCCCAAATCGTCAGCGGCGCACCCTCCGGCTTTGTCTCGTCGTCCGCCAACGTCAGCACCGTCTTCTCAAACCCCTTCATGGGCTTCATTCCGTCGCTGCTCGACTCAATGACGAGCGTGATGTCGCGCGTGCCCTGCACCTCCTGGTCGTTCACCAACGGGATGGGGACGAAGACCTGCGACGCGCCCGGCTGGAACACGGCCGTCCTCGTGGCTTGCCCTCCCAACGTGGCCACGGCCGCCTCCGACCCTTCCAATCGGTAGGTGATCGTCGCCGCGTTCCGCGTGTTCAGCGTCCGCCACATGCGCACCATCACCTGCCCGTTGGTCGCGCCCTCGTTGGCTGAAAAACGAGACGAGACAAACCCCACCTCGCCCAACTCCATGTCGTCCTTGATCAACACCTCCATGCGCGCCGGCGCCGCCGTGCTCCCCTCAATGAACAGGTCGAACAACGCCGTCTCGTCGCCCTCGTTCGAGTCGTCCTGGATCAGCGGAACCGTGATCCAATTGAGCGAGTTCAGCCCGCCCTCCATCGGCACCAGACGCAGGCCGTCCCCAAGGTCGAAGTCCTTGCCGGGCGTCGCCGTCCCCCCCACGAACTGGGCCCGCACGCGGACGTCTTGCGAACCCGTGGGGAATCCGTTGACCGTGAAAAACAGCGGGATGTACGCCCGGTTCTCGGCCACCTCCAAACGCGGGTAATCGAGGCTCAACGTCAACAAGGACGGCGTCGCCCCGCCCGAGTCACCGGTGCCTGGATCGGGGCGGTCGATGGATTGGGCCGACAGGGGCGAATGGGCCGCGGCCCAGGCCGCCAGCAGGAGGGCCATCGCGCAATGGCGCATGCAACCGTGGATGTGATGGAACGTGTGTTTCATGGGGCACTTGGTTTCTTGGTTTATCGGACAGGAAGATGGGGTTGGGATCGACATCACGATGCGGGCGAACCCGCCGATGACGACGAGCGGGCGAGGCGACGCATCACCATCCAACGACGGGTTGCCAACCACGTCCCGGAGGCGGCGCCCAGAAACATCATGGCCGCCAGCGATGTCGGCGACAGGCCCAGGCCATCGCGGACCCACGGTTGCCATGGCTTCCCAAGAAGCCCCGCCGCCGCCGCCACGGCGAGGGTCCACGACCACGCGACCAAGGGCCACGGGGCACGGCCGGTCGCACGACGCACCCACAGGGCCGCCGTGACGCACGCACAGGCCAGCCCCGTCACGACGGCAAGGGATGCATGGCTCGGATCCGTCGCCTGGCAGACCCGCGTGGCGGACCATGCACCCAGCGCCAACCAGCCAACGACCATGCCCCGCCCCGCCCATGAGAGCCCGCCAGGCACCTCCCCTGCCCGGGACCGCTCGCGGAGGCAGGCTCGCCCAATCTTGTCCGGTGGCCCCAGGGACCGCAGTGCCGCTTGCCGCGCCTCCTCCTCCCCCAATCCCGCCCTCAGCCCCGCCGCGAGCGCCTCCATCAGGTGATCCTCCAGCTCCGCCGCCACCTCGGGCGGCAAGGACCGCAACTCGGCGGCAAACGGGTGGCGTTCTATCGGCTTCATGCGCAACGAACCTCCCAAAGACGTTGGAGAACCCCGTGCACCGCCTCCCATTGCCGCCGGTCATCCTCCATCACCGGCCTCGCCTCGGTCGTCAGCCGGTAGTACTTGCGCTTGCGGCCCGTCTCGGACTCACCCCAGCGCGCGCTGACCAACCCCTCCGCCTCCAGGCGATGCAGCACCGGGTAGAGGGTGCCCTCCGTCCACTCCACCTCGCCGGACGACAGCTCCTTGATGCGTTGGATCATCGCATACCCATAGCTTTCGCCGTCCCGCAGGATGCCCAGGACCATGGCCCGGGCCGACGCCGCGTTGAGGTCCTTGCTGATCTTCATCCACCCCACACATGCCTTGGACTTCAAGGTATGCAAGGGGCTTTTTATCGGGTCGCGAAGACGCATGGGATCGCCCCGACGCTCGCCATCGGCCCCGGTGCCGTGGGAAACTTGGCCGATGCACCGATGGCAAACCTTCCCCGCCGCCTGGTGGGTCCTCTGCATGGCATGGATGTCGCACGCGGCGTCCACCGTGGACTGGCTCGTGGACCCCTCCTCCTTCAAGGCCCGCGTCGAGACACGTTCCAACGGGCGCGAATTGGTCCTTGAGAACGGGTTGGTGCGACGCGTCGTGCGACTGGGCGACAACGCCGCCACCGTGGAGTTCTCGTCCATCACCACGGGCGAGACATGGCTGCGCGCGGTCAAGCCGGAGGCCACGGTCGAGATCAACGGCAACCGACTCGAGGTGGGCGGGCTCAAGGGCCAGCCCAACAAGGCGTTCCTGCGCCCCGCATGGCTCCAGTCCATGACGTCCGCGCCGTCGGCGTTCCGCTATGTCGGCCATGCCGTGGGCCAACCCGTGGAGCGCATGCCGTGGAAACGGGCCCGGCATCATGCCGCGGACGTGGCATGGCCCCCGACGGGTGCCTCGTTGCGACTCGACTTCGCGGGTCCGCCGGGCGAGGCGGAAGGGGTGCGCGTCTCCGTTCACTACGAGCTGTACGACGGGCTCCCGGCCTACGGGAAATGGATCACCGTCTCCAACACGGGCCCCCGCGCGGTGCGGCTGGGACGGTATGCGAGCGACTTGCTGGCGGCGGTGGAGCGGGCGTCGGAGGTGGACGAGTTGAGCATGGAGGGGCGCACGCCGCCGGCGCTGCACGTGGAGACCGACATGTCGTTTGGCGGGATGATGGCCACGGGCGCCAACCGCCGCAGCTACCGTTGGCTGGAGGACCCGGAGTTCCTCACGCAGGTGAACTACGAGCGCCGTACGCCGTGCTTGCTGGAGGTGGGCCCGGACCTGGGGCCCGGCCAGGACATCCCCCCGGGCGGTTCCTTCGAGTCGTTCCGGGGCTGGGTGATCGCGCATGACTCGACGGACCGCGAGCGCCAAGGACTTTCGGTGCGCCGGTTCTACCGCACGCTCGCCCCGTGGACCACGGAGAACCCGCTGATGCTCCACCTGGTGTCGTCCGACCCCAAGGCGGTCACCAATGCGATCGAGCAATGCGCGGCCGTGGGCTTCGAGATGGTGATCCTGAGCTTTGGGAGCGGCTTCAACGTCGAGGATGAGCGCCCCCAGAACCTCGAGCGGGCGCGAGCCTGGTCGTCCCATGCACGCAGCCGCGGCATCGAGATCGGGAGCTACTCCCTGCTGGCGTCGCGCTCGGTCGGGCAGGCCGATGACGTCGTGATGCCGCCCGGTCTGAAGCCCGTGTTTGGCAACTCGCCGTGCCTGTGCAGCCGATGGGGCACGAATTACTTCCGTCGCCTGTACGAGTTCCACAAGTCCAGCGGCTTCACCCTGCTGGAACACGACGGCTCCTACCCGGGCGATCCCTGCGCCTCCACCCAACACCCCGCCCACCGCTCCCTTGATGACTCCCGATGGAACCAGTGGCGGCTCATCTCCGACTTCTATCGATGGTGTCGCGCCGAGGGCATCTACCTGAACGTCCCCGACCACTACTTCCTCTCCGGCTCGACCAAGACGGGCATGGGCTATCGCGAGGACAATTGGTCCCTGCCCCGCGAGCAACAGGTGCTGCACACGCGCCAGAACATCTGGGATGGCACCTGGCAAAAGCTCCCGTCCATGGGGTGGATGTTCGTGCCGTTGACCCAGTACCACGGCGGTGGCGCGGCCGCCACGATCGAGCCCCTCGACCAACACCTCGACCACTACGAGCGCATGCTCGCCAGCAACCTCGCCCTCGGCGTCCAGGCCTGCTACCGCGGCCCCCGTCTCTTCGACACCGACCGCACCCGCGAGGCCGTCACCCGGTGGGTCCGCTGGTTCAAGGAACATCGTGACGTCCTGGAATCCGACCTCGTCCACGGCCGGCGTCCCGACGGGCGCGACGTGGACTGGATGCTCCACGTCAACCCTCGCGGGCAGGAAAAGGGGATGCTCGTGGTGTTCAACCCGTTGGACGAGCCCGCCGCGCGCACCCTCCGGGTCAACCTCCACTACACCGGGCTGCGTGGGCGCGCCCGCATGCGCGACGCCTCCGGCAATGCCCGCGCCCTCCACGTCGGGCCGGACGCCATCGCCGAGATCCCCGTCAAGGTGCCTGCCGGCGGCATGTCATGGGTCGCGCTGGAGGCCGCGCGGTAAACCGGGGCCCGCATGTTGTTGTTTCGCGACACGTTCCCGGCCGGTTGGGTGGACAAGGTCCGCGCCCACCTGGACGCCATCCTGGTGGACCACGCCCACCTGGAGCGGAAGGCGGCCACCACGGCCATCACGTTGGAGCGATACCGCCCGCTGTTCGGGCGCGTGCACGAGCTGAACGCGATCGCGATCGAGGAACTCCAGCACTTCGAGCTGGTGCTGCGACTCCTGGAGGCGCGGGGCGTGCCGTTCTCCCAACCCATTCGCAGCCCGTGGATCTCCGGCCTCATGGGTGCCATGCGCAACGGCAACAACCACCAGCAGGTCATCGACCACCTCATCTGCTGCGCCCTCATCGAGGGCCGGAGCTGCGAGAAGTTCCAGGTCCTCGCCCGTGAGCTGGCCGTGGAGGAACCCGAGCTTGCCCGCTTCTATGCCAGCCTCGTCGAGTCCGAGGGCAACCACTATGCCGCCTACCTCATCATGGCGAGGCACATCGACGAGGCCGAGGCCGACCGACGCCTCGACTGGTACCTGGACCTCGACGCGCGGCTGATCCGAGAGGAACACGGGCTGCCCATCCTTCACTGAACGCCCACCCACCCGCCATGCAATGGCCCTCGGCACGACCCGCGCGCGACCTGTGGTCCGCCCTCCGCTTCTGGCGGGCGTTCCAGCGCCGCCACCCCGGCTTGTTCCCCGCCCGCGACGCCGCCCTGGGGCTTCGTTCGCTGCTCCTGCCCCAGCGGCTCCGCCATCGGCACGACGCCCGCCGCTTCCGTGAAGCCTGCGAGGTCGTGCCCCATGGCGGCGGCATCGACCGCGTGTACGTCCGGCCGCTCGACGTGTCGTTCCTGTGGCCGTCGCCCGCCGCCGGGCACCTCTGGCACCCCATCGAGCAGGAAGTGCTCCCGTCCAACCCGCATTGCTACACGACGCCCCCCGTCCGCCTCGGGCCGGAATCCACCGTTCTCGACATCGGCGCATGCGAGGGATTGTTCGCGCTTCGCATCCTCCGGGGCGGCCTTGCGCGCCACGTCACCTGCTTCGAGCCCTTCCCCTCCATGGCGGCCCTCCTACGGGAATCCGCCGCCCTGAACCAACTCGCCGACCGCATCACCGTCGTCGAGCAAGCCGCCTGCAACCACTCGGGCGAGGTTGGGTTCAGGACCGACCTCGGCTCCGACAGCAGCCAGGTGATCCCGGATCCACCGCCCGGCTTCGATGGCCTGCGGGTGCGCAGCGTCCGCATCGACGAATGGCTTGCCGAGCGCGGCCAACGCCTGGGGCCCCGGGACCTTATCAAGATCGACGCCGAGGGCGCGGACCTCGACGTCCTGATGGGCGCCGAGCGGACGCTGCGCGAGGACGCCCCGCAGGTGGCCGTCACCACGTACCATGCCGACGATCACGCGGATCGCATTCATGCGTGGCTGCGTTCCGTGCAGCCGCGGTACCGTTTCCGGCTGAAGGGCTTCTCCTTCTGGACGCCCCACCCCAGACCCGTGCTGCTCCAGGCGTCGGACCATGGACCATGACCCCGCCATCGCCCACGAGGTCCGTCCTGCCGGCCACCCCGAGCGATCCCGCGCCTTCCCACGGTCCCACGGCGGGCGCGGCATGAACCCCGTGCTCCACCGCGAGCTGCGGGCGCGGGCGCGTTCCGCCCATCCGTGGGTGATGCGGTGCACGACGGCCGCGCTCTCGGGGCTGGCCTTCTGGGTCATGTCCGGGTGGTTCAACGTCCGCCAACCAGGCGAGGCCCGCGATTTCTTCATCGTCCTCAATGGCGCGGCCACGTTGGTCCTGGGCGCGGCGGGGATTTGGCTGACGCACGACGTCATCGCCCGGGAGCGCCGCGACGGGACGCTGGGGTTGTTGATGTTGTCGCCGCTGACCGCGTCCCAGGTGCTGGCCGGCAAGGCGTCCTCGGCCGTGATCGAGGTGCTGTCCGCATGGTGGTCCATGCTCCCAATGCTGGTGCTGCCCCTGATGCTAGGGGGCGTAAGGGTGTTGGATGTCGCGGTGATGGCCACGCTGCAAGGCACGGTCATGGCGTTGTCGGTGGCCAGCGGGCTTGCGGCGAGTACTTGGAGCACGGCCGCCGGCTGGGCCTTGTTCGTCGGCTGCGGGATTTTGATAGCGCTCGGCGGGTTCGTGGTGCTTCCGGTCGCCGTGCTGGCGTACTCAACCACCGGCGGCGACTGGGTTGCGCCCGCCCTGATGGCCACGCTGAGCGCCGGGGTCGTCTTGGCCATGTTGAAGGTGGCCGCAACCGAGCTGCGCCACGCCTGGGAAGCGGGACGCGCCGGGGGCGATTTGATGAAGCTGCCGACGTTGCCCACGCCCGGCGGGGACACTGCGGATGGTGGGCCCACGCATGCCTACGACCACATCCCGGTCGCCCATGCGACGGGTTGGCTGGAGCGCGTGGCCGCGGAGCGACGAAGGCGTTTGCTGGAGACCAATCCACTGGCCTGGCTCCTCCTGCGACGACGAGGGGCGCTTTGGATGGTGCCGGTGGGCATGGCAGGCGTGTACGTGTGGTGGATGACCCTCGTGGCGGGAGAGGCTTCCCCGCGTTGGCCCGAGTGGGTGATCCCGGCGGTCATGAGCCTCTCGATGGCCGGGTGGCTTCGGGAAGAACAGGCGAACGGCATGCTGGAGGTGTTGATGACCACGCCATGCGCGGGGCTCGTGGAACGGGCCATGTGCCGGCGCCTTTGGGTGGAGAACGGGACGTGGGTGGCGTTGCACGCCGTGTTGACGGCGTTGATCGCCCCGTTGGCGGAAGGCGGCACGCGATGGGGGTTCCTGCCGCTGGCCGCGGCGGTCTGGGCGTCGCCATGGATCACGTTGCGGGTGACGAGGATCACGACCCGTTGGTGGACGCGTGCGCTGCTGGGCTGGGTGTTGGTCCAGAAGCTTCCCGACGTCGTGGGCCACGTGCTGCCTGCGATGGCGGCGTCGTGGGTGCACGACCGACCGTTGAGATTCCCGGAAGGTTGGCTTGAGATGTCGCTGAAGGCCGCGGCCGTGCTGGGGGTGGCATGGTGGGCGCGGCCCCGGGAGCGGCGGCGCTGAGGGTCGTCCCATGGGCATCGTCTTGTGGCGCGAAATGCTGGAGGCGGCGCGAAGGCCCGGGACGTGGCGTCTGCGCTGGACGGGGCCGTTGTGGTTGGCGGCCGTGTTGGTTTGGGCGCGGCTGTCCTTGCGCCCACCCTTCACCGGGGACGAAGGCCTCGCATTGTTCACGCTCATGGCCAAGGCCAGCCTCGTGTTCGCATGGTGCGTCCTGCCCTGGACCACGGCCGACGCCATCGCGTCCGAACGCCGCGAGGGCACGCTGGGCTTGCTGTGGCTGACGCCGCTCACTCCCGGCGGCGTCTTGATGGCGAAGACGCTGGCCCATGGCATCCGCGCGACATGGCTGCTCGGGTCCATGGTGCCGGTGATCGTGTTCCCCGTGCTGCTGGGGGGGGTGGGATGGCCGGACGTGGCGCGATGGGCGTTCGCATGGACGGCCATGGCCGGGCTGTCCATGGCCAGCGGGTTGGTGGCGTCGGCCCTCGGCACGGGTTGGTGGGCGGTGCGACTCCTGGCCTTGGCGGGCAACGTGGTGGCCCTCCTCATGCTGGCGGGTGCCTGGGAGCTGGCCAACGCGCTGGCGGGCTCGTGGGGGTCGGGTGCCGGCCCGACGCCGACGGAAGCCATGGCACGCCTTGCGACGAGCCTGCGGGTCAAGGCGGTGATGTGGAACCAATTGCAGGTGGGCAGCCTGCCGATCGCCATGCCCGCGACATGGGCAACCGCGGGCAGGATGGCGTTCGTGGCCTTGGTGATGCTGGGCATCTCCGCAGGAGCAGCAGGCATGGCGGCGCGCACGCTGAGGAGCCCCATGGCCTCGCCACGGGGCTCGGTGAAGGCAAGACAGCGTCGCTGGCGAACGGAGGAAGGGCTGGTCGCGGCGACGGCCCTGGGATGCGCGGCGCTACTGGGGATTGCGATCCTCGATTGGCCGTCGCCTGACGGGGTTCGCGATGCGTTGCCCATCGTGGGTTGGTTTGTGCAAGGGATGGCGGCCGTGGCGGCAGCAACGTCGGTGCGTGACATGGGCGGAACACCCCTGGCGGAAATGGTGGCGGTGACGCCCCTTGGCTTGGATGGATGGGCGCGACGCGTCCTGGGACGCTTGGAGGCAGGGCTTGGGATCGCTTGGGGCCTTGCGTGGATGGCGACGAGCATCGCGCTCGTGGCCGCGATGAGGGGCGGCGAGCGCTGGCCGTGGTGGCTCGCTCCCAGGATGTTCCTGGACGCCATGACGGCGACGGCCTGCGGATGGGGGACGTTTTGGCTGGCGGCGGCGGCCGCATGGGGACGCCGGCCATGGATCGGTGTGGTTGCTGGGCTGACGTGGGCTTGGGTGGGTGTTCCCGCCATGACCTTGGCATCCCAGGTCGCCATCGACGCCTTGCCATGGACCTACCCCGGCGGGTGGAACGAATCATGGGCCAGCGCCCACGCAGCATGGCGACGTCCCCGTGTGGGGACCTTCGTGGTTTCAGGCATCCTTGTGACGTCCATCATGGCCTCCCAAGCCGCATGGATCCGGGGCCGGCTGGGACGGAGGGGGCAAGGCCCCCGGTGCCCTGCACCAGGCGCGATCCTGTCGGGAGGCGCGTGAAGGCGGGCCGGATCTTTCGCAAGGGGCGGGGGCGACCGCGTCACACCGCTTGCACCGTTTATAATTTTGCTCTTTTAAACGATTCATTGGCATGGGATAAGCGAAGTAAGTTTCTTATGAAAACGTCGCTTGGACCCATTGTTCCCGTCATTCTGGCCGCCGTGGGGTGGCACGCCGCGACCGTTGGAACCCAAGGCGCGCCCGCCGACCTCGTCTTCGACAATCTCTCTGCCCCGGCAACCTTCGGCTACTCGTCGCCGGACTTGGACTCTTATTATGGGGCGCTGCTGTCGGTGACCCACACTGGGACGCTCGGGGAGGTGGGATTCTCCCTCTACAACCACGGGAATTCGGGTGGCAACATCGTCGCCGGGATCATGCGCCTGGCGTTCTATGATGCCACGGCCGGCTACTCAGGTGGCTCCCCCTCCGGCCTCCCTTTCCTCGGGAGCCTCAACATCCCCTTGGACCTCTCGGCCAACCCCTTGGCCGCGGGCCACTACATCACCTACTTGAGCGGCAACGTCAGCGCGTCCGGGATCAGCCTCGCCAACACGGTCTTGGTGACGCAGCAGTTTGAGATGACCTACGGCAGCTCAACTCGATACGGCATCGCTGCTTCGAGCAGCAACCCCGCCATCGGGTCGGCACCTGGAACCTATTTCCTCAGCAATCTCCAGAATGTTCCCGGCCTCTTCACGGCTTCGGGAGGGGCCTCGGCATTCCCCCTGTACCAGATCACGGTTGTTCCGGAACCCGAGACTTGGGGTGCCTTGGCCGCCGTCGGACTGTTGGGATGGGCCGCTTGGCGGAAGGCCGGCGCACGGCGGGTGACGTCTTGAAGTCCAAGCAAGGCGATCCGGCCGGGCCCCTTAGCCGGAACGATGCAGTTGGATCGGTCGTGCTTGCTTGATCTTCTTTCGCAAGAGCTTCGTCCTTCGCTCGTTACGGGCCTGGCACTGGCCCGCGCCTCGCTCACTCCTCGTCTTGCGAAAGAATCTGCGGCGCAATCACTTCCCTCCCAACTGCATCGTTACGGCTTA
>CAIRNV010000439.1 GCA_903880005.1 uncultured Verrucomicrobiota bacterium
CCCCCGCCGACGCTCCATCCCATGCCCACCGAGGCTTGGCCGGGACGATTCAATTGGGAGGGAAGTGATTGCGAAGCAGATGCTTCCGCAAGCCGAGGAGTGAGCGAGGCGCGGGCCGGTACGAGGCCCGTAACGAGCCAAGGCCGAAGGATTTGCGGGAGCAGATCGAGCAAGCACGACCGATCCAACTGAATCGTCCCGACCGAGGAAGAACCTCGCGCCGAGACGCAGAGATGCGGAGACATGAGGAAAAACCTTTCTCCAACGGTGCGGAAGGACTCCAGAGGGGGCGTGCCATCGCCATCCATCAACCAACCCACGCGATGGCCCCGAACCCGCGATGTCTGCCATGACCCGGGAGCGCCAACGGCGCGACACACGCCAGCCCGGGGCAACGCCCCGGGTTGGCTCGCCCACCACCGATCTAAGCCCTGAAAGGGCGGCCCAAACCATGGTTCATGGAGACATTCAAAAAGAGCGTCGAGCCGACGGGCCGACGGCATCGTAACCCACGCGGAACCCAAAACCTCCGCGTCTCCGCGTCTCGGCGGGAGCTTCTCCTCCCGCCCATGTGCATCGCTGGAGGCCGCGCGCCCTCACGCGGCGGCAAGGATGTCGCATCCCCGAGCGCCGGGTGAGGGCACCCGGCCTACAAGCCTGGAAGGCCCATCCCAACAGGACGCTTTCCACTCCCCGAGGCAGAGCCGCCCGCAGAAGCGCGGCGACGCACAGGTTGGAAGGTGAGGACTTGCAGGCTTCGCAAGCGCGATGGCGTCCATTTAGGTGGGTTCACGCCACGACGCGCGGCCGCGCCGGTTCATGGCTCATGTCTCCGCGTCTCCGCGTTTCCGCGCGAGATTCCTCCACCTGCCCATGTGCATCGCTGTAGGCCGCGTGCCCTCACGCGGCGGCAAGGATGTCGCATCCCCGTGCGCCGGATGAGGGTACCCGGCCTACAAGCCTGGAAGGCCCATCCCAATAGGACGCTTTCCACCCCCCCGAGGCAGTGCCGCCCGCAGAGGCGCGATGACGCAGAGGTTGGAAGGTGAGGACTTGCAGGCTTCGCGAGACCGATGGCGTCCATTTAGGTGGGTTCACGCCACGACGCGCGGCCGCGCCGGTTCATGGCTCATGTCTCCGCGTCTCCGCGTTTCCGCGCGAGATTCCTCCACCTGCCCGTGTGCATCGCTGTAGGCCGCGTGCCCTCACGCGGCGGCAAGGATGTCGCATCCCCGTGCGCCGGGTGAGGGCACCCGGCCTACAAGCCTGGAAGGCCCATCCCAACAGGACGCTTTCCACTCCCCGAGGCAGAGCCGCCCGCACAGAGCACGATGCGCGGCAACCGGAGGTCCCACGACGGAGATAGCACCTAACGACTCCCCCAATAGGCCTTGAGCCGGTTGAGGTAACGCCGTTCACCGGCCGACAAATGAAGGTGGCGGTCGAGGGCCAGCAAGCGATCCTCCATCCACGCGATGGACGCAGCCATGGTTTGGATCGCCATCAGGTAGGGGTGGCCGTCCATCGACTCATCATTCTCCCCCTCCTCTTCTCCCTCGTCCGCCGCGCCGTCTTGCGGCCGTCGACGCAAGGACTCGACGGCATCGGTAATTCGCTTTCCAAATTCATCCGGGGTCAGCAACGCGGCCTGGTTCCTCATGTCGAGGAGTTCTCGTTGAAAACCAGCTGCGTCCATGTGCTCCAGCACGCCGGGCTTGGACTTCTTCCTTTTGGCCGTGCCTGTGTAGATCCCTCGGTTGTGCCGGTTGACCAACCAATCCACGAAGATGTTTTGGACGAGGGGAAAAACCAACGCCGCCCCGTCCCCATGCAATGCCTTGCGTCGCCCTGTCTGTGCCCAGGCTTGGCACTTCCGCTGATAGCTCCCCAGGTCGATCGGGCCAGCCAAGGCATATCGTGCGGCCTCCCGGAGCAATTCTTCAATCAAGCGCGGATCCCGCTCGTCCTCCGTCAATAGCCACCGCAGTTTTTCGTCATTTTCCCAGCGCTCGATCGGCCGTTGCGGAACAGGAATGGTATCGTTTGCCGCCCGATACCACCGCGCCAAGAAGTCACCTTCCGGATCCATCACACTTTCCCGAAACCGGTCCAACTCCGGGTCCTCCAGGAGCTGGTCCAACGTATCCTCAAGATTCGGCACGATCCCCCAGTGCCAACGCTCGCCTGAATCGTCCACGGCCTCTCCCCGTGCGCGAGACCGCCGCCCCGTCACATGCGCCGGAGCCAGCCGAAGCGGGTCCATCATCAGGGCCGACCGGAGGTTGACCTCGGTTGTGCGACCCGTCTTCGGGTCTGTGACCTTGCGGACCTGCTTGTCAGCCCCTGCATCACGCAAGTAGCCCAGAGTTTCGACTTCGCAGCCCAAGGGCATCGACAGGATACTCGTCTCCAAGCGGTCGAATACGATGCGATCGCTCTTGCGCAACGTGAACGGAGCGGACTCCCACCACCCCACCACCGCAGGCCCAATCGCATAGACGGCCGAGCAATCCTTGAACTGGTCGCAGATCGCCAAGTCATGGGGCTCGACCAACGTCGCCCGAGTCGTCCATGCCGGCACCCGTAGGCCCGTCGCTGCGCCAGGGCGCGGCCCGATGGCGATCGGGTAACTCCGATACACCCACATCCTCTCGTCCTTCTCGAACACCACTCTCCCATCCCGCACCCCGACCCTCGTGGCGTAAACATCCCGCGGCCCGGACTCCGCGCTCACCAGACTGCTTTGCTCGCCATGGTCCAGTTCCAAGTCGGTGAGGTGGTCGGACATGTCGGCGGTCAGGCAGGAGGACATGATTCGGATGCCGCCACGCTATCCGCCCTGAACTCAAGCCAAAAAAACCTCCGCATAGCTTCCCGATCCCGAGACGGTGGGTGATCCCGGGAACGTCTCGGATCGCCCAACACACAGCGCGCAGTCATCCCCAGCCGCGAGGTCCATGCCTCCGGCATGCGGGACCCGCCGGCTCCGCATCCATCCTGGGGATCGACATGAAAGGGCCATCCGCCGAAGGCATCCGGCCAGGCACTGAAGCCGGGCCCGATGCCGGAACGAGTCAGTTGGGAGGGAGGTGACGGCGAAGCAGATGCGCTCGCAAGACGAGGAGTGAGCGAGGCACGGGCCGGTACTAGGCCCGTAAAAATCGGAGGACGAGGGATTTGTGCAAGCAGATCGAGCAAGCACGACCGATCCAACCGAGTCGTTACGGCTCAGGGATGCTCCCAAGCCATCGCCACGGCTCCGGGGGGGTATTCGCGGGGTGGGGGCAAGGCAATCACGCCCTCGCACGGGTCGCGCCGGGAATACGCCACAAAAAGGTCCCCATGAAGAATCCCACGCCGGGCTCTCCGAAGTCCGGAATCACCCAGGTTAGTCACACCCACCTCGCCCATCCACGGGGCTTGGCCACGCCCTATTGCGGCGCGGAGATCGTGCCCGCCGCATCCTCGAAGGCCCGCATCCGATCGGGAGGGTGGAATCCTGAATCCGTCCTCGACGCCATCCATCGGGCGCCCATCGCCCTTTCCGCAGCTGAGTTGGAGGCCAGACGGGACACGTTCCTGAGCGCGGCCCAGACCGAGTTCGACGCCGAGTTCCTGTGCCGCTACCTCGAGGCTTCCGGCACTGCATGGACGCCGGAGTTCCTTGCGTTTGAGCACGCATGGCGTCGCGACGAATATCTCCACTACATCGCGTTCCGAAGGCTCTTCGCTCGTCTTTATCCAGACGCTGGTGAGGAGGCTTTGGCCGCGATCGTCGAGTCGGCAACGCCTGACTTCTCGCCCATCGCCACCTTCCTCGCTGATGAATTCCACGTTCTGACGGCGATTGCATTCGACGAGGCCTGCACCGCGAAGTCCTACGCGGAGGATGTTCCCTTTTACGAGCGCCTGGGAGCCCCCGTATTCCCGGAATGGATTCGGGCGGTTGCACGAGACGAGGTACACCACTGCATCAACGCCATCGCAGTCCTGCGCGCCTGCCATGCGCACCGACTGGGCGAGGTCCCTGCCTTGATCGACAGCTTCCATGTCCATGACGCCTCCCAGCATGGCTACCGCAATACATTCCTGTTTGATCATTGGGCCTATGCGCCGGAATTCCTCCAGCGAGTGGCCCAACGGTTGAAGGTCCAGATCGGCGCGCCCCACTAGGCCGCCGTACCATACGTGGCCCGCCCTACGACTAGGGCGGGCCGTTTTCATCACCGTTGCCCCCATGTTGCCCGCGCCCATGTCGCGTCGAAGCCATCGCCTGTGCTCCCGGTGACGCCTCGAGGGCGAAGCGCGACCGCTCCGCACCCCGTCCACCGCGCCTGCGGCTCGTCCCTCGCCTGCGGCCGCGGCGGCCCGGGTGCTCCGCTCACCCTCCCCGACCTGCTTCTGGAACTGGGGCGAGGACAGGCCGGAATCCGACGAAGTCGAAGCGGCTGCCCGGCGGGTCCGCGCCGCGGTACGCGCAGCGGCAGTACCGAGGAAGGGCGTTCCAGCTGCCCCCGCGGAGCACGCGCTGCACGCCCGTATCAGCCTCTGCTCGAACCGCTCGCTCGGCGTAGTCGTCGGGATACCTGCCGTTGGATTCCTCAACCTCAACCCATGGCGTTCGACACCATTCCCAAACAAATCCACACATCTGCTCGAGCCCGCACCACGACCGGCTCTCCTCGACCTGCCAGTCCACGGGGACGGTTGCCATGTGTGAGTAGTTGCAGCTCACTCGCGACCCGATTTCTTCCTCTGTTGCCCATCCCCATGGCACGCGCAGCAGCCCCGTGACATCACACGGCGGTTCCCCTGCCTCCGGCCCACGTGCCGCAAATTCCCACTCCCATTCCTCTGGCAACCGAATTTCCCAATCCGACGGGGAAGACCTCACCTCTTCCGGTAGCTCGCCCACCCATTGGCCCGCCCTCATGAGCCGCGTCGCCGCGTCGCACCATTGCGTCGCCGTCGGCCAATCCACCCCCACTACAGGATGCGTCGGCAGTTGGAAGGCCGGGAGGCGCCATGTCGGGTGTCGTTCGGTGAAGAAAGACGTGGTCAACCCAGCGGGTTGTCCAACCTGATGGAAGCCCGCCACCGAGATCGGTCGGCGACTCATGTAGAATGGCCGGCGCACCAAGTCACATCGCCAACGGCCACCGCCGAAATGGAATTCGTCCCCCATCCAAAAACGGAGCCGCCCCTTCGTTCCGACGCGGCACCACACAAGGGGATCCGATGCGTGTGCCGTCCCTTTCGAGGCACCCGTGCCTGGATCCTTCGCCTCTGACAGGATTCCCACGAGGCTCGCGGCAGCCACGCGGTCGGCGGGATCTTCGGCGCCGGAGTCCCGCACCGCCTCCGCGAGCTCGACCAGGAACGACACGTCGTAGGGTCGATCGCGCTTCCACGTCGCCGGTACCGTCCACGCCTGATAGGTCCATTGCCCCACGTCCTGGGTCAGATCCACGGCCGACGACAGGATCGGCATTGCCGGCAAACCCAGCGACCTGCGTTTCCATGCTACTCGGACCCATGCCACCAGGTACGGTTGCACGCTTTGCTGCCCTACCGCCAAGGCTGCGGCGAACTGCAAGATCTCCCTGGAGTTGGGAATCGTTTCCGTGCCGTCCCCGACGATGGCATGGAGCCCGTGGTGCCCCAGTTCAGCCAAGAAGACATCGGGCTTTCCCCGGGCTTCCTTGAGGGAATCGGGGGCCTGCGTGGGCAATGGGAAGCCCTCGTCGCAGGCCTTCTCGGACAAAGCCTCAGCCGCGAGAAAGCTGCGAAAGCTCCAATCAGGGAACTCAAAGCATCGTTCACCGGAGGAAACATCCTCCAAGGGCCGTATCAGGCCCGCATGGTCGTCCAAGGCCTTTAGAACGCCGCCGAAACCCTTTGAGATGTCCCGATCCAGTTCCTGTTCGAGTCTGTCCCGGGAGAACGCTCCAGCCTTCTTTCGCGTGAGGGATTCCCACGCCAGGTTGGCAAGAATGCCCCTCAGCCAGTGCGTCGTTCTGCCGCAAGCATCCAAGGCCTGGGCCAACTTTCCCAAGACGCTGGTTCCCGACTTGTCGTCATCCCACCGGTGCAACATGAGGTCCACAAGCTCGGAAAGGACCCCCATTTGCCGCCCCGGAAGGGGGGTTTCCATGCCCCGTTTCTTCCGCTCATGGGCCAGTCGAACCAACCCCGCCAACATCAGGGGATCCTCGGCCAGTTTCGAGGATTGCCCCGTCCGGACCGCCTCGAAGACCTGGGTGGTGCGGGTCGCGACGTCCTCACCGCCGAACGCCCTGAGAAAGCCCTCCACCATCTGGCGCTGCTGCATCGGATCGAGCTTCTCGATGTGCCACACGGGGAACCCCTCGATCCGGCAGGCCTTCTCGTCACTCGTGCGAGCGGTGGCGTATGCCGTAGGCCGGGTGGTGACCAGGCAAAAGGCACCGCTTCCTTCCCCCCGGCACCACGCCGAAAGGCCGCTGGCGAAGGACTTCCTCGCAGCCGTGTCGAGTTCATCCAATCCATCCCAGATCACCACCAGGCCCTTGGCGTCGGGCCACGAATCATCGCCTGTTTGGCCACGGACCTGGCATGCCTGCCGGACGACCTCGGCAATCGTCTCTGCGGCGTCCGTCGGCGAGTTGACGGTCGCGAGCCGCCGAAGGTTTTCACCGAGGTCGCGAAAGCGGAGGAAGACGGGCACGCGCCCCCGCAGATGGGGAGCCTGGCTGAACAAGTCGCGCAGCTTGGACTCCCGGACCCGGTGTTCCAGCACCGCCATGGCGAGCGCGAAAAACTGGGCCACCGTGCTCTTCCCACTCCCCGCGCCGCCAACCAGGACGGCGCCTGGGGGCGACTTCAATGCTTCCCATACGAGGGGACGCCAAACCAAACGTTCCAGACCGTCAGCCAGCCGCAGGCTCAGATAGACCTCAACGCCGTTTGCCCAGTTGGCCTCGACCTCAGACAGAGCTTGCTGGGACACCGGGGGCTGCGGCCCGGATGCGGTAAGGCGATTCACGGCGGCACGAATGACTTTGACATGAAACGAGGTCGTAATGCTCGCCACGGCATCCTCGTATGGCGGAAGGGGGTCGAAGGTGGCCCGTTGAGAACGAAAGAGATCATAGACGCTCCGCTCAACTTCCGACCTCAATTGCTCGCCCTGGGCTTGGAAGTCATCCCGTGTCGGGACGTCTGGTCGCGCATGGAGGCACACGAACAACCGAATGAAATCAGCCTCGCTGTTCAAGGTCAGCTCGCCTCGCCCACCATCCTTGCGTCCGGTGGCCCCATCCCTCAGCAGGGGGACCAGCAACTGGCGCACGGTGTCTCGTACTCGTTTCAGCTGCCGGGCCGCTCCCTCCGGTGGCAAGTCCTGGGCAGCCAAGGACGGCATCTGCTGGTGCAACCCGGCCTCCTCCTGAGACAACCATCGGAGGATCCGACCCGAACCCAGCGCGGTGGCGGGACCTTTCATAAGGCCTCCCCGCCACCCGATGCCGATGCAGAACGTCCCGTACTCCGACTCAACCAAGACCGGGCAGCCGCTGTACCCCTCGGGCAGCCCGCCGTCTGGGAAGCGAAAACTGTTCAAGCCAACCTGCCGTGCCGATTGAGGTGCGGCCATGTTGTCCCACCTCATGTCTAAGGGCTCGACCCATTGGTTTCCCGGCACCGAGGTCTTGGTATAGCCGCGGGCACGAATGCCGGCCTTCTCAAGTTTCGTTCGTTTCAACTCGCCCGGATCGAGCCCATCCAGCCATGTCACCGGGGCGGACGGCACGGACGATGGAACGTCGTCCACGCTCAAGACTGCCGCATCCAAGTAAGGATCCTGAGTGGGCCGGACAATGGCCGTGACCGGCATGTGGTCCACGCGGCCCTTCTTCCCCGGAACGGCTATCGAAAACTCCCCGCGGTTCTCAATGTCATTGAACCGAACCTCCCCATCTGGAACCCCACCGGCAGGCTTCTTGAGGGCATCCCACTTGTTCCAGTCCACGCAGTGTCGCGCGGTCAGGAAGCGGCGGGGAGCCACCAGAAATGCCGAGCCCCTGAACTCCCACGCCGCCGATGGCTCAAATCGAAAGAACAATGGAAATACGGCTGGAGCAGGGTCTGAGGTCATGGCAAAAGCGTACCTAGCGGCATGACGCGCCGGTTGAAGTGAGTTCACCGACTGGCCCTCGCATTGTCGAGCAAGGGATACACATGGAACCCCATTAGTGTCGTGTCCGAATTGCGCCAGAATGTTTGTTACCGGCGGGGGTACTGGGCGAAGGGGGTGGAGGGATCGTTGCGCCAGAAGTCCTGTTACCGTGGCCGGCATGGACGATTCAATGAGCACGGGAACACGCGAGGAGGTGTTGGGGAAA
>CAIRNV010000440.1 GCA_903880005.1 uncultured Verrucomicrobiota bacterium
AGCCATGCGTTATCGGTAACGCATTGGGAAAAACACACGGCCGACGCGCGCCCAGGGGAGGGCAAGGAATCTCTTTGAGGGAGCAAAAGGCGTCACCTAGGGACACGCCTCCCCAAAGCGAGCACACGGCCAAAAATCTGGGCTGAAACACAAGGGGCCAACCTCCGCGCATCCTGCCGAACGGTGCGCCATCATTCCGGCCTTGCCGCATGGGCGTTGGTGGATGGAGTCTCCATCCCGTGATTGTCCCATGCCCACACTGTTCCCAGGACGTGACCCTCGAAGACGCCGGACGCTTCGCTTGCCCACCTGGGGCACCCGGCACCGTGTCGTTGCCGATCTGGATGACGACGACCCCGGGGCCAGCGTGTGAGCTGAGCCCTCGACGAACTGGAAGTGCACCTTTGCCGCTGAAATCGGCCTGCCCCCAAGGGGTGGGGGGCCGCGACCGATCACGACATCGGCGCGCGGGTGCTTTTTGCAATGGACAACCCAGGTGGCCTGGAATTCGGTTGCATGATGGATGACCCAGTAGTCAGAAAAGAAAATGTCCCCGACAAGCCTCGGCCTATGCAGACAAGAGGCAATCGAACGCTTGCCCTCTGGAAGTTCCTGCTGCGGACCCTGGCCGTCCTCCTCCCGGCGACGCTCGCCGCGCAAGTCAACTATGCGATCAGCGCGGATGGCTTGTCGGCATACGTGGACCGTAGCGGCGCGGCTACAGGGGCGATCACGATCCAATCAACCTATCAAGGACGGACGGTAACTAGAATTGGCGAATATGCATTCTCCGGCTGCACATCTCTGACCAGCGTCGCAATCTCGCCGGGCGTCATCAGCATTGGGGACGGCGCATTCCGCGATTGCTCCCGCCTGACCAGCGTCACGAACCCGCCCAGCGTCGCGACCATTGGGGAACGGGCATTCGAACAGTGTTACAACCTTTCCAACGTCACGATCCCACCCGGCGTCACCAACATTGGGGACTTCGCGTTCTCCCGTTGCTCCTCCCTGAGCAAAGTCACCATTCCACCCAGCGTCACCAGCATCATGCCCTACGCGTTCTCCCGTTGCTCCTCCCTGACCAACGTCACGATCCCACCCAGCGTCACCAGCATCATGCTCGGCGCGTTTTCCGAGTGCTTTCGACTGACCAACGTCACGATCCCGCCCGGCGTCACTAGCATTGGGGACTTCGCGTTCTCCCGTTGCTCCTCCCTGAGCAAAGTCACCAGCCCTTCGAGCGTCACCGCAATTGGCAAAGCTGCATTCTCAAGTTGCTATGGCCTGACCAACGTCACGATCTTGACTGGGGCCATCAATATTGGGGAAGGTACGTTTGGCGATTGCTTCCGACTGACCAGCGTCACGATCACGTCTGGCGTCCTGATCCCGTCCGGCGTCGCCCGCATTGGTGACTTGGCATTCTCCGGTTGCCGCTCTTTGAGCAGCGTCACGCTCCCAGCCATCGCAACAAGTATTGGGAGAGAGGCCTTCTATGGTTGCGCCCACCTAACGGGTGCATGACCGATTTGTTGTCCCAACGTGATTTGCGCCTTTTTTTGAAGCGCTGTAGCTAGTTACATAGACACAAATGAGCACCTCCTCAAAAAAGGCACAAATCCTCGCCGAGATCGCAGCCATCAAGTCCATGGAGCTGGGCAAGCTCTCCAGGTACCAGCACCGCAATCGCCCCAAGGACTCCTCCTCCTATTACCGGCTCCAGACTTGGTGCGCCGGCAAGAACTGCACTCGCTATATCCGCCCCGAGGAACTCCCCGCCATCCAGGAGGCCATCGATGGCCACCAACGCTTTCGCCAACTCGTCGATCAGTACGCTGGCCTCGTCGTCGCCGAAACCCGCCAACGCCTGGACGACCCCGCAAAAAAAAAGACCCTGCGGTACACGTCGCATTCCAAGACGAACTCTCCCGAGTCCTCCAGCCCCTCCTGACCGACCTGCCGGATTCTCCGCTCCAGCTCGAGCTCATGTTCCGCGACGCCCTCATGGCCGCGGGCCGTGTCCTGTTCGCCCCCCTTCTCCAGCATCACATCGACCGCATCGACCGGGATCACCAAGCCTCGCCCTCCCATCGGCGCATCGGACGCCGTCCCGCGACCCTCGCCACGCTCTTCGGCGAGGTCCCGGTTGTCCGCGACTACTACCTCGCCGAGGGGAAGGCCGAGGAAGGCGGTCACTGCCCAGCCGACGCCGCCATGGGGCTGGAGGTCTTCACCACGGCGGCCTTGGCACGGCTGGTCACTCGTGCCGCAGCCCAGCAACCCTATGGGGCCGCCAGTCGTGACCTCGCGGAGTACGGGGCCATCCACGTCGACGAGCGCCAGATCCAACGCCTGGTGACGCGCCTGGCGCCCGCGGTGGATCCCTGGCTGGCGGGCCTTCCGCACGCGTCCTTGCCCCTTCCCGTGATGTACGTGAGCTGCGATGGCACCGGCACCCCGATGCGGGCCAAGGAACTGGAGGGGCGCAAGGGCAAGCAAGCCGACGGCACCTCCAAGACACGGGAGGTGAAGCTGGGCGCGGTCTTCACCCAGCACCGCACCGACCCGGAAGGGTTCCCGGTGCGCGACCTGGACTCGACGACCTACGTGGCGAGCTACGAGACGTCGGCGGAGTTCTCCCTGCGCCTGCGGGAGGAGGCCCGCCGGCGCGGACTCGGCGTGGCCGAGAAGGTGGTCTTCATCAG
>CAIRNV010000441.1 GCA_903880005.1 uncultured Verrucomicrobiota bacterium
GAGGACCTTGGCCCGGGTGCTGGACCCGCGCTCGGCGATGTTGAGGACGATGCGGCGCGGCTGCTTGAGGCGGCCCTTGATCAGGTGGGACAGGACATCGGCGTAGAACTCGTCGTCCTTGCCGTGGTGTTTGTGGATGAACAGGGAGTGAATCTTCCGGGCCACCACCACATCGACCTCGAAGTCCAGGTCGCGCAGGTAGTGGAGGAACACGGTGCGGACATCGGGGGAATCCTTGCAGGCATGGAAGTAGAAGCCCCCCTTGGCGATGCGCTTGGCGACGCTGGGAATGGTGTTGAGCAAGGCATCGCGTTCGACCTGCTGGTGAAGGGCGATGATCTCGGATCGGACGTCGGCCAGCGGCCGGTGGAACTTGGCGATGCCCATTCCAAAGATCTGCGAGACCCCTTCCTGGCCGAGGATGATCTCCTTGCCCTTCCCGTAGAAGGTGGTGTCGCCCACCTCGTCTATGAAGCGGTGCGTGACGGTCCGAGTCTGCTGGGGATCGGTGGGCACGGTCAGGACTTGTAGTCGGTGAAGGTGGAGGCCAGCGCGTGGAAGGATGGGGGAGCCTGCCTTTCAAAGCTGGCCTGATCCACCAACACGAAGTCGTAGGACTGGCCGTCCTCCTCGGCGGCCGTGGCGTCGGCGCACCATTGCCTGAGCCGGGCCATCTTCCGGGGCAGGTCGAGCTCGGCCCGGCCCTTGGTTTCCACGATCCAGATCTTCCGGTCGCGGGTGCGGACGATGAAGTCCGGCGTGTAGTGGGAGAGGTCGCCGTCGGCCTTCACGTAGTCGAGCTTGAAGCCGATGGCGAGGTAGTTCTTGGCGAAGGCCTGGACGTCGGGTGCCTGGTCAAGGAACGCGGCGAACCGGAGCTCGAAGCCGCCGGAGTTGGGTTCTCCGACCACTTTGTTGAAGAGGCTCTTGGTGGCGGAAAGGCTTGGCCGGTAGTCGGTGCGGAAGGGTCGCGTCTCCTTCAGGCGAATCCGGTCCTCGATGCGTGTCGTCCCGGTCTCCTGGACGGTGAGGGCGTTGATGGCGGCCTTGAATGAGTCGTACAAGACCTTGCCCACCTCCGGCTCGGACAGGTTGCGAAGGACCACGGGGTCCTCGAGGTCCACCGGGGACGGCGTGAACAGGTGCTCGCGCATGAAGGCCTTCACCTTCCCGTAGAGGATGTCGTAGCCGCCCACGAGGCGAAGGTCCTTGAGCAATTGGCGCGCGAAGAACGCGACGACGGAGCGGTAATCCGCCGGGCCGGTGCCATCGAGCCGGATGGCGTGGTGAATCTCCGCGTCGAGCATCGTCTTGAAGACGATCTCGCGGGTTTCCTCGGGCGTGAAGGGCTTCAGGGGCAGGGGCGGGTTGCCGAGCTTGGCCGGGTCGATGCCTTCGAGGTTCTTGAACTCGCGCTGGTAGCGGCGCGTGAGCAAGGGGATCGGCATGTCGAGCGCGTCGAGGTCCTTGTCGTCGTTCTCGGCGTCCACCTCGACGATCATCGAATCGTGTCGCGCGGCACCATCCCCCATGGGGACGCGATCGAAGGTCACGCCCTCGCTTTGGATGGATTCGACGAAGTCCATGAAGGCGGGGGTGCCCATGACGGATACCGTCTCGCGGGCGACGTCGTTCCCGGGATACATGCGGCGAAGGCCGCGTCCGAGGGTTTGCTCGGGGAGGATGTCGCTCTGCGCCGCGTAGGCACGAAGGCCCACGATGGTCGTGACATTCCGAACGTCCCAGCCCTCCTTGAGCATGAGCACGGAGACGATGGC
>CAIRNV010000442.1 GCA_903880005.1 uncultured Verrucomicrobiota bacterium
CGAGGATGGTTCGTTGGCCTCGTAAATCATCGGACCAAAACATAACTGCTAACGACGAGTTGGCTCTCGCGGCCTAAGGCCGTGACGTTCGTCCTGTGACGCCTGCTGGCGGGAACGAACGCTGTTTGCAGGCGGAGTCCCTTGCGGAGTTCGCGCGCACGGGGCCGACAACTTCATGCGAGCTGGGCAACGCGGGTGGCTGGCCGCCCCTCACCGTGAAGCCGAGAACCAAGACGGCCTAAGCATGTAGTCACCTCGGTTTGGCTTGCCAGGGACGGGGGTTCAACTCCCCCCGCCTCCACCACTCCCTTACCCGGGACGATTCAGTTGGGAGGGAAGTGATTGCGCCGCAGATTCCTTCGCAAGACGAGGAGCGAGCGAGGCGCGGGCCAGTTCCCGGCCCGTAACGAGCGAAGGACGAAGCCCTTGCGAAAGAAGATCCAGCAAGCACGACCGATCCAACTGCATCGTTGCGGCTTACGGGCGGGAGCCGCTCCCGTCCTCGCTTGCGGCGCATTGTGCCTGTTCACGCGGGGCCGAGTTGCTGCTATATGGGCCGCACGCCTGGTCGTGCCGGGCGGAGATTTCGAGTCGTCATGCCAACCTACGAGTACGTCTGCCAGAAATGCGGGCACGCCTTCGACTGCGTGCAATCGATGAAGGACCCCGCCCTTGAAACATGCCCCAAGGACGCCTGCCCCAAGCCCCGCTGGGGCAAGGGCAAGGTGCGGCGCGGGATCGGGGGCGGCGCGGGCCTCATCTTCAAGGGGTCCGGCTTCTACATCACGGACTACCGCTCCGAGGGGTACAAGTCCGCCGCCAAGGCCGACTCGGGCACCGGCTCCGCGCCGAAGTCCGAATCGAAGCCGAAGACGGAGCCGGCGGCTCCGAAGCCCAGCCCGGGCGGGTCCTCGGGGAGCGGATCCAAGGCATCGTGAACCTGAGGGGCCGAGTTGCGTCGTCCGTCGTCCTGGCAGGCATCCTGGTTCCTGCGTGGGCCGGATGGGCGCAAACGGTGCCGCGTACGTCGCTCCCGGGTTCCGTCGTTGCCCCGTTCACGGCGCGGGATGTTTCCGGGCAGTTCGTCATTTCGGGCGGGCCACCACCCGAGACGCGGGTGGGCTTGATTCCGGAGGCGTTGCCGGACCTGGAGGAAGTTCCCTTGCAGGCCCAATGGATGGCGGTGGCGGCGGACCGGACGCGGCGGACGTTGACGAGGCTGTTGGACCTGCCGGAGGGCTGGCGGGGGAAAATCTTTGTCAACATCCACGACGCCGGGGACGAGGGCGGGAAGGGCGTGCACCTTCGCCCGGTGCAGGTGCAAGGGGCCTGGAACGTCCGGCTGGACCTGCCGTCCAAGCTGCCTTGGAAGACGGTGGTGCGGGTGCTGGTGGACGCGCTGCTCGTGGAGATGGCCAACCGGGAGCCGGGCGCACACGTGGGCGTGGTGCCGTTGTGGGTGTCGGAGGGGATGACGGGCCTGGTGTTGGCGGACCGCGGGCGCGACCTGGTGGTGGAGGGGCACACGGCGGTGATGCGCAACGCGGTGAAGCCGGAATGGTTGGCGGAGGTTCGGAAGGTGTTGGCGGGACGATCGCCGCTGTTGTTGGACGAGCTGGCGTTCCCGCCGGCCGGCATGGCGTCGGACGCGGCGGCGCATGCCGCGTACCGGGCGTCCTCGACGTTGCTGTGCCACGAGTTGCTGGGCGGACGCGAGGGGCGACGGGCGTTCAACGACTTCCTGGCGGCATTGCCCCGGCACGAGAACTGGCAGATGGCCTTCCTTCAGGCCCATCGCGGGCGCTTCCTGACGATGTTGGAGGCGGAGAAATGGTGGGCGGTGAACTCGTTGCATGTCCTGGGGCGCGACCCGGCACGGGTGTGGGGTCGGGGAGCCACGCTGGCTCACCTGGACGCGTTGCTGGTCGAGAACGCGGAGATCCGCGTGTCCACCAACGCGCCGGCGTCGTTCCAGTCCATTCGGCTGGCGGACTTGGTCGTGAGATGGGACCGCGACGTGCAACGCGACGTGGTGCGCCGCAAGCTCTCGCAACTTCGTTCCATGCAGCAACACGCGGCCAAGGAACTCCTGCCCCTCGTCGCGGACTATCACCGCGCGTTGCAAGCCCTCGACGACCCGAACCTGCGTCCCGAGTCCGACGCGCTCCGGCGCAACGAGATGGAGCCGCGCTGGCAACGCGTCGCCAGCAAGGTCGCGCGCGAGCTGCGCGTGCTGGACGTGCAATTGGCGGAATGGAAGAAGCTTCCGCCCGAAGCCACCGCGCCCGTGGCTCAGCGTCGGCGCAGGCGATAGAACCTCGCCAAGCCGTCGGGCTTCACCGCCCACTCGCCCTGCCCCGACGCCACGGCGACCGCCTCCGCCCAAGGGCCGGTCGGCGCGGTCGCGGATTCCACCAGCAACGTCGTGGTCGCCTCGGCCGTCCAACGCAGCAGGAGTTCCCCTCCGTTCCATGCCATGGACAGGCCGGGCACCGACGTGGTGTCGGCGTCCGTGCCCCAATTGGAGGGGTCGTTGCCGTACCTGGACGGATCGATGCGACGCAAGGCCGGGCCATTGCCATTGGCGGCGACCGGCCAGGGCGGCGTGGGCAGGTAGTTGATTTCCTCGACAAGGATGTACGGCACCAACCCGGCATCCGGATGGGGCGGCAGTTGGGGGGGATCGGGCTTGAACAAGGCGAGGCGTTCGCCGGAGTTGCTCAACTGGTTGGTGTAAGGGCCCCACACGCGCGTCGTGGCCGGGATGGAGTATTTCGCGCGAAAGACATCGGGGGCCAACGGCACGATCAAGACGCGTTCGCCCGGTTCCAGGATGACGTCCCGCGGGAAGTCGAAGTCGATGGCATCGCGCAGCCGCCAGGTGTTTTCCGGGTACATGGGGTCAAACGACGGCACCGGGAAGGCGGTGGCGTTGGCGACCTCCACGAACTCGTCGCCCCCGAGTGCCGGACGATACTGGATGCGGGTGAAGACGAGCGGCCCGACCTTGGGCAGGCCGTTCGACTGGCCTGTTCCCGTACGGAACTCGCCGAGGCGGAAGGGGGAGTCGAAGCGGCGCACCGACGTGCCGAGGCTCAGGTCGGACAACGTCACCAACGGCCCGGTTCCATCGGGCCAGCGGCCGAAGCTGACGCCGTTCTCGCTGGGTCCGAAGCTCACGACGTCCATCCAGTACTGGGGCGTCCCGTTGGCGTCGGCCGCCATGAGGACGGCCTCGTCGCCATTCGCGGAGTTGAAGGTGAACGGGGAGTCGCCGCCCGTCGGCGAGAACGGGTTGAACTGGTATTCGTAGAGGACCCGATAACCGCCGGCCGGGACGACGGTGGGAGACGGGATGCGATACTTGGTGGGCTTGGAACGGGTGTTGGAGATGTACCAACCGCCCACGTCGATGGGCTGGCTGGTGAGGTTCTTGAGCTCGATGGCGTCCTCGAGGGGCGGATCCGTGTGGGCGAGCACCTCATTGACGACGACCCGGCGCAACGGCCCCACCCCGGCGCGGCCCGGCGAGCCGAGGTACTCCGTGGAGGAACGCCAATTCACGGGGTCGGCGAGGTTCCCGTTGGGGTCCACGACCTCCAGGCTTGAGCCGAGGCCGTTGGCGCGGGATGGCCAGGCGCCATCGGGACGATACGCGGCCTCGAACAACACCGAGCCGTCGGCCGCGACCAGCGTCACCGTCTCGCCCTCATCGGCGAGCCGGCCCGAGTAGGAGGACGGCGCGAGGTTGGGGATGTTGCCGTAACGGGCGGCGAACTTGGCGCGGTCACGGCACACGACGATGCGCTCGCCGGGACCGAGGACCGAGGAGCCGAACGTGTAGGTGACCCCCGCCGTGAAGCGGCAGCCCCCCAGGTTGTAGGGGGAGGCGTCGGTGTTGATCAGCTCGATGTACTCCTCGTCGGGGTCCGTGGACGGACGGTATTGGAGCTCGGCCACCGAAATGGGGCCCGCCCACGCGGCGGCGGCGATGGCGATGGAGACCGTGGCCAAGCCGTAACGACGCCGTTGGGAGGGAAGTGATTGCGAAGCAGATGCTTCCGCAAGCCGAGGAGTGAGCGAGGCGCGGGCCAGTTCGAGGCCCGTAACGAGCGAACGACGAAGGATTTGCGGGAGCAGATCGAGCAAGCACGACCGATCCAACTGCATCGTTCCGGCTAAGGATGCCCAACGCCCGGGGGCACAACGTGAGGTGTCGAACCGTTTCATGCGCTCGTGGCCGTGACACTGCGGAAGGCCGGGCGATGGGCAAGCACGGTTCGGGCCAAGGGGGGGAACAAGGTGGCAGAGCCGTCTGGGCTCTGGATGGATCACGTCCAGCGGCAGGATGCCGCTGCCACTTTGTCGGGAGGCAGGGCCGTCTCATTCCCCATGTCCATTGCTGGGCTGGATCGTCCGGCCGATCCGGGACGATTCCATCGGGGTCGGCGCAGGAAGCTTGTTTACCGGATGGCATTCATGCGCACCTTTCGGGAGATCGCCCGACGGGACGGGCGGCACGCATGGAAACAGGAGCATCGGCAAAAACCGGGGATGGAGAGCAGGGCTGGCGACAGGCGGCGACGACGCCCAGCCTTCCGGAATCGAACGGCACCGTCCCCGTGCCGCGGCACCTGGGATTTTGGCGCAAGCTTCTCGCCTTCTCGGGCCCCGGCTACCTGGTGGCCGTGGGGTACATGGATCCTGGCAACTGGGCGACGGACCTCGCGGGTGGCTCTCGGTTTGGCTACACGCTGCTGTCGGTGATCCTGGTGTCCAACCTGATGGCGATCCTGTTGCAGTCCCTGTGCGCCCGGCTGGGCATTGCGACGGGACGCGACCTGGCGCAGGCGTGCCGCGACCATTTTTCCCGGCCGGTGAACTTCGTGCTGTGGCTGCTGTGCGAGGCCGCCATCTGCGCATGCGACCTCGCCGAGGTCATTGGGTCGGCGATTGCGTTGAACCTCCTGTTTGGGATTCCGCTCGTGGCGGGCGTGCTGTTGACGGGGCTGGACGTGCTCCTGGTGATGTACCTGACGCACCGGAGCTTTCGTTGGCTCGAGGCGGTCGTCATCAGCCTGATCCTGCTCATCGGCGGCTGTTTCCTCGCGCAAATCTTGTTTGCGAAGCCGGATGCGTCGGCCGTGCTGAAGGGGTTTGTGCCGACTGCGGACATCGTGCGGGACCCGGCGATGCTGTACATCGCGATCGGCATCCTTGGGGCGACGGTGATGCCCCACAACCTGTACCTGCACTCGAGCATCGTGCAGACCCGGAAGTACGAGCACACGCCCGAGGGCCGTCGCGAGGCCATTCGCTTCGCCACCATCGACTCCACGGTGGCGTTGATGTCGGCGTTGTTCATCAACGCGGCGATCCTGATCGTCGCGGCGGCGGCGTTTCATGGCCGGGGCGAGGTGGTGGAGGAGATCGACCGAGCGCACGAGTTGCTGTCGCCGCTCCTGGGCGCGGCGCTGGCGAGCACGCTGTTCGCCGTGGCGCTCCTGGCGAGCGGGCAAAACTCGACGCTGACCGGCACGTTGGCCGGGCAAATCGTGATGGAAGGGTTCCTCAACCTGCGGCTGCGTCCCTGGTTGCGCCGGCTCATCACCCGGTCCATCGCCATCATCCCGGCGGTCATCGTGGCGGCGCTCTACGGGCGTGACGGAACGGCGCGGCTGCTGATCCTTTCGCAGGTGATCCTGAGCTTGCAGCTCCCGTTCGCGGTCATCCCGCTGGTTCTCTTCACCTCCAACCGCGCGAAGATGGGCGAGTTTGCATCGCCGCGTTGGCTCCAGGTCCTCGCTTGGGCCGTGGCCGCCGTCATCGTCGTGCTCAACCTCAAGCTGCTGGCCGACACCGTCGGCCTTACCCGACACTAGGAAGCCCCATGTACGTCCGAATCCTTGTCGCGTTGGAGAATGGCCGGGCCGACGACGCCCTGTTGCCGCACGTGAGCGATCTGGCAAGGCGGCTGGGCTCGTCCCTGTTGCTGGTCCACGTGGCCGACGGCTTCGCCGCGCGCAACTTCGCATCCCTGAAGCTGGCCGAGTCCGACGAGATCCGCGCCGACCGCGCCTACCTGGACCGGCGGGCGGCCGACCTGCGCGGGGCCGGGCATGCGGTCGAGGTGCAGCTTGCCATGGGCGAGCCGGCGCGGGAAATCCTGCGCGTGGCGGCGGAGCATGGCTGCGACATGATCGCGATGGGCACGCACGGGCACCGGTTCATCGGGGACCTGGTCCACGGCAGCACGATTTCCGAGGTCCGCCACAAGGCGTCCGTGCCGGTCTTGCTGGTGCCGGGCGTCGCCCGCGCGAAGGGCTAGTGTCGTGTCTCACAAATCGCTGGTGTTTGGTTGCTCCAAGAATGCCCCGGGGCAAGGCGTGAGGACGAAGCCTACCCGCAGCGGTCTGTGACGGACGAAC
>CAIRNV010000443.1 GCA_903880005.1 uncultured Verrucomicrobiota bacterium
GAACATGCGCCGCGCCAGGTCCGGGTCGCGCTGGGCCTGCACCTCGACATGGATCAGGAGCAGGGCGCTGCCGCCGTCCTTGAGGCCCACCTCGACCAACTTGTCGGCGCGCATCTCGCCGGGCTCGCCCTCGGGCAAGATCGCCTGAAGCTGCCCGTCAAGGAACACGGGTTTGCGGGACCAGTCCACCAGGGCGGCGACGGGCGGGAAGAGCATCTCGAGGAAGGGCCGAAACAGGTGCTCGATGACGAGCTTCCATGCGGCGTCGTAGTGGTTGGGCGGGGCCTTCAAGGGCGTTGGTATCGTTCCCGCGCCCGGTGAAGGCAAAACGTTGTTTCGGGGAAAATCTAGGATGCCCGCATGGGCAGGATCGCGAGCGCCCGACATGGCCCTTGCGGGACACGATTCCACCTTCCGTCACCGACCCAACGGAATCGCCCGGGCTCAAGGTTGTGACGACGACGTGTGGTCATGCACCACACGCCAACCGGCAGGCGTCCGGTGCATCAGCAACGTGAACAAGCCCGTCGGCTCGTCCTGCGCGCGGGCCAGCTTCCAATGCCCGAAGACCAACGCGTCATCCGACGACAACACCCGGACGTCGAGCCCGGAGAACTCGAGCCGTCCCATGGCCTCGCGTGACGCATACCTCGCCCGGTAACGTTGCCGCACGGTCTCCCAGCCCATTGTGACGTCGCCCCCCGATGCGAACCGCGTGCCCTCGGACGCGTCGTATCCGGCCATGAAGTCATCGATGGAGCCGCGGTTCCACGCCTCCACCTGGGCGGCGAGCACGGCGCGGACGGCGGCCTCGGCGCCTGGACCGCCCAGCGCGGATGGCGGCCGGCCGATCGCGGAGCAACCCGCCAGCGCCAGCGAGGCCACCAAGCTTGGCAGCAGCAGGAACCTCGGCTTGTGCCACGGCCTTGAAGGCGAGTGTTGGACTCGGTCGTTCATTCCCAGGTCGTTCCTTTGCGACATCCGCCTCAAGCACCGGCCGCAGCGGCGGCGACGGGGTCCCTCAGGACCCGTGGCAGCAACTCGCCGTGCACGTCGGTGAGGCGGCGGTCGATCCCGTTGTGGCGAAAGGTCAGGCGACGATGGTCCAGCCCCAGCAGGTGCAGGACCGTGGCGTGCACGTCGTAGAACTCGACGGGATCCACGGCGGCAGCGTACCCGATCTCGTCGCTCGCGCCGTGGGTGGCGCCCGGCTGGATCCCCGCGCCCGCCATGAAGACGGTGAACGCAAGCGGATGATGGTCGCGGCCCTTGCCATCGTTGCCCTGGGTGATGGGCGTCCGGCCAAACTCGGTCGTCCACACGACCAACGTCTCGTCCAGGAGGCCCCGTTGGCCCAGGTCCGTGATCAACGCGGCGAGCGGCTGGTCCATTACCAGCGCCTGCGCGCGATGGTTCGCCACGATGTCCTCGTGCCCGTCCCAATTCACCCGGGGCTGGCCGAACTGCCCGCCGTTGAGGACCTGCACGAAACGAACCCCACGCTCGCAAAGGCGACGCGCCAGCAGGCAGTTCCGGGCAAACAACGCCGTCGCGCCGTGCGGATGGTCGAGGCCATACAGCGCGCGCGTGCGGGCATCCTCGCCCGCCAGGTCGCCCAGCTCCGGCACCGCAAGCTGCATGCGGGCGGCCAGCTCGTACGCCCGGATGCGCGTGGCCAGGGCGGCGTCGCCCGGATGCGCCGCCGCGTCGGTCGCGTTCAAGTCATCCAGGAACGCCCGCCGCCGCCCGATGCGGTCTGGCCCCAGCGAGGCATCGGGTTGGAGGTCCGGGATCAGGTCGCGGGCCCCCGCACGAAGCGCGACGCCCTGATGCGTCCCGGGCAGGAAGCCGGAGGTCCAGTTGATGGACCCGCCCGCCGGCATCTGGCGCGGGTCCGGCAACACGACGAACGCCGGCAAGTCCTCGTTCTCCGAACCCAGCGCGTGGCTGACCCAGGATCCGGCGGCCGGAAAGCCATTGAACGTGAAGCCGGAGTTCATCAGGAACGTCGCCGGGGTGTGGTTCGCGCTCCGGGACTTCATGGAGTGGATGAACGCCAGGTCGTCCACCCGCCCGGCGAGGTGCGGCAGGAGTTCGCTCACCCATCGGCCCGTCCGACCGTGTCGCCGGAATGCGAACGGGCTCTTCATCAGGCGGCCCGGCTGAGCGAAGAACGTGTCGAACTTCAGGTCCGTGGACTGGCCGTGGCGACGTTCCAGCTCGGGCTTGTAGTCGAACGTGTCCACGTGGCTGACGCCCCCCAGCGCGCACACATGGATCACGCGACGGGCCCTCGGGGGGAACATCGGCGGGCGCGGCGCGTAAGGCGATCCCATCGCCCCCACCCCGGCCCGGCCATCCCGCGCAAGCAACCAACCCAGTGCCACCGCCCCAAACCCGGAGCCGGTCGATCGAAGGAAATGACGGCGGCTCAGCGCGGCGGCCTTCCCGTCCTGGGGTTCGTTCATGGGGTTCATCGCAATTGGACAAACTCGTTCGAGTTCAACAACGCCCACGCCACGTCGGCCAGGCCCGCCTCCCGAGCCAGCGCCAACGCCCGGGCGGCCTCGGGCCCCCCGGGCTCGCGCCCCAGCGCCTGCAGCCACAACCACCTCACCTGACGCTCCAGCGAGCCCGGCTCCACCGCGACCGCACGCGCCGCGGCGCGTTCCGCCTGACGTTGCACGAACGTCCCGTTCATCAACGACAACGCCTGCAACGGCGTCGTCGTCGAGGCCCTCACCGGCGTGCGCGTCGAGAACTCCGGGCAATCCAGGCCGTCCAGCATGGGGTCCCGGGCCGAGTGGACGCACGTCCGGTACACCGTCCGTCTTGCATACGGAGCCCCTGGAAGGTCCGCCGCAAAGTACTCGTTCTGTCCACCCCCACCCCGGTGCTCGAAGGCCCGGAACCCCGGCCCCTCCATGTCCCGCACCAGCTCCCCGGACGCCGCCAGCATCGCGTCGCGCACCGCCTCCGCCTCCAGCCGACGCGCCGGAAACCACCCCAGCAAGGTCGCGGGGTCCAGCCCAGCCGGCAGCGACGCCTCGTCCCCAACCACGGGGACCGACGACCTCGCGAAGGCCTCCGTCGTCATCAACAGCCGGTGCAGCCGCTTCAACGAGCCGTTGCCCCGGGCCGGGTCCACGAACCATCGCGCCAGCCAGTCCAGAAGCTCCGGATGCGTCGGAGGTTCCCCCATCTTGCCAAGGTCGTTCGGCGAAGCAGCGAGCCCTCGCCCGAAATGGTGCTGCCAAACGCGATTGACGATCACCCGTGACGCCAGCGCATTGGACGGGGACGCCACCCATCGCGCAAAGCGTAGCCTCCGCTCGGGCTCCGGCGCGTCGGGCTTCAATCCAAGGTCTCCCGGCCATCCGACCAGCAAACCCGGCGCGCCCGGCGCCACCAGCTCGCCCGGACGCGACGGCTCGCCCCGCCCCAGCACGTGCGTGGGCGCTGGCGGCCTCGTCGTCGCCGCGTAGGCCATCGGGTCCGACACCGGTGGAGGCGGGCCCCATCGTTGCCGACGCTCCGCCAGGAGCGCCTCGCGCTCCTTCCTCTCCGCCGGTGTTCGACGCGACTCCCGACCAGCCGACGTCGGCAGCACGGCGTCAGGACCTGCCTCGAAGGAGCGACGGACCGTCGCTGCATCCAGCGCCCGCCCATACACGCGGGCCTCGTCCACCGCGCCACGCAGAAAGGCCTGGCCGCCCCCCGTGTGCCTTCGTCCCACCAAGACCCTTGCATCGGGTCCGTATCGCGGCGCGGGCGCCCCGGTCGTCACGTAGCCCTCGCCCCACGGAACGCCTTGACGATACAACGTCGTCCGGCCACCCGGCCCCCGCGTCAACGCCAGATGCACCCAGCCTCCCACGGATGTCTCCGCCGCAGCGCCAAGGCTACGGGTCCTTCGGAACCCCTCCGACCCCGCCATCCAATGGCCCGGCTCCAACTCGCCGAAGACAATGGAGTCGAACTCGGCACCGGAGGCGCTCTCAAGGCTCACGACGCCCCCGCCGCGTTGGTCCAGGCCGTCGAGTGCCACCCATGCCTCCAGCGTGAATTCGACCAATTCCTCGCCGAGCGGGTCGCTTCGCACGTGCGCCTCCTTCCCGTCCAGGGCCAGGAGGCCATCTCGCACCGTTGCACCGCCCACGACATGGGCCTTCAACGACCCCTCCACATCGGCCGGCCCCGGCCGGAAGCTCCAACGGACGAGCGGCGCCACCCGCCCTTGTGCCACCCACGGATCGCGCGCGTCCGCAAGGTCATCCAACTCGGACAATCGCCGCGAGATGTCGCGCAATCGCCCCATCCTGCGCTCCTCCATCGCCGCACGGCGCGCCTTGTCCCCGGGCGTCGCCAGCGGCCGGTCGCCGTGGAAGACCCCCGCGAACACGGCCCGCAACCGGTAGTAGTCGGCCTGCGGGATGGGGTCGAACTTGTGGGCGTGGCAACGGGCGCAGTTCAACGTCAGGCCCAGGAAGGTTTGGCCGACGGTACCCACGATGTCCTCCATCTCCGCCTCGCGCACCTGGGCCCGCAAGGAGGGCGACGCAGACCCATTACCCGCCTGGTCCCACGGACCCGCCACGAGGAATCCCGTCGCGGCGATCGTCTCCGCCGTGGCGTCCTCCATGACATCCCCGGCGACCTGCTCCATCACGAAGCGTCCATACGGCATGTCCCCGTTCAACGCCCTCACCACGTAGTCGCGGTAGCGCCACGCATGGTCCCGGATGATGTCGTACTCAAACCCCTGGCTTTCCCCGAAGCGGACCACGTCCAACCAATGCCGTGCCCAGCGCTCCCCGTAGGCCGGCGAAGCCAGGAGCCGGTCGATCCACCGCAGCCTGCCGCCGTCGTCCAGCCCGCCATGGACGGAGGCCACATCCCCCGGCGTGGGCGGCAGCCCGGTCACCACAAAGTGCGCCCGCCGAAGCCAGGCCTCCGGTGATGCGGGCGGTCCGGATCCCAACCCTTGGGCGGACCGCCGCGCATCCAAGAACCGATCCACCGGGTGGGACGCCCGCCCCGATGGCACAGGCGGGTCCGACAACGGAAGGAACGACCAATGCGCCGGCTCGGCACTTCTCGCCATCGTCCATCCCAAAGACATCATCGCCACGACGACCCGCCACGCCCGGAGGCGCTGCGGCGCGGAGGCCCTTGCCCGTGACCGATGGGGATGCACACCCCGAAAATGCGACCCATGGACGCACCAAGGCGAGAACGGATTGCCAGCCGCCCCGGAGTTCGCATCTCCCGTGTTTTTGATTGACCGCTTGGCGTTGAAGGTGCGGCATTTGCCGCGTGCCTCCCACGAATCGTTGCAAGGTCGTGACTTCAATGCTGGCTGCCGCCTGGTTGCTGGTGGCTGGCTGTGTCCAAGAGGGCAACCCAGCGCCCAAGAAGGTGGACGTGTCCGCCCAGGTGGCGGCGTTGAAGGGCAACGCCGACGCCAAGGCCAACGCCCTCGCAGAGCTCGCCGCCGGCGGCCCCAATGCCGCGTCGGCAGCCGCCGACGTCATCCCCTTGCTCAAGGACGAGGACCCCGTCGTCCGCCGCCTCGCCGCCTACGCCCTGGGCCAGATGGGGCCCGCCGCCAAGGCCGCCCTGCCCGATCTCACCGCACGGCTCCAGGACAATGATCGAAACGTGATCACGGCCGTCATGAACGCCATCCGCGCCATCGACCCATCCAAGGTGCCGGGCGAGGCCGTCCCCAACACGATGTCCGACCAAGCCCCCTCGCCCTAGACGACGGCCAACCTCCATTTGCCAGCCGCTTTCCCCCCGCCATTTTTCCCCTTCATCCTTCACATTCAAAGTCTCATCCCATGAAGAACACCAACCAAGGCAGGCATCCCATCGAGAGCCGAGCCTTCACACTGATCGAGCTCCTCGTGGTCATCGCGATCATCGCGATCCTAGCCGGCATGCTGTTGCCCGCGCTCGGCAAGGCCAAGACCAAGGCGCAGGGCATCCTCTGCATGAGCAACGGCAAGCAACTGGCCCTCGCCTACACGTTGTTCTGCGGCGACAACAACGACGTGCTCCCCGGCAACCTCGACGGCGGCACGGGCTACGCGGAGACCAACCGGACCTGGTGCGTCGGGTGGCTCGACAACACCGCCTACCGCCAGGACAACACCAACCGGATCTTCCTCATGATGTCCCAGCTCGGCAAATACGCCGGGAGCGTGGGCGTCTACAAGTGCCCCGCCGACCGCAGCCTCAACCGCGGCAAGACCGGCATCCCCCGGGTCCGGTCGATCTCCATGAACGGCTACCTCGGCGAGCGCGGCGGGCCCTTCACGGCCGGCTACATGCAGTTCAAGAAGCTCTCCGACATCCAAAAGGCCTCCCAGACCTGGGTGTTCGTGGATGAGCGCGAGGACGGCATCAATGACGGATGGTTCGCGGTCAACATGGACGGGTACGACCCCATCAAGCCCGCCTCATATACGATCGTGGACTTCCCCGCCAGCTACCACAACCGGGCATGCGGCTTCTCCTTCACCGACGGTCACTCGGAGATTCGCAAGTGGACCGACGCCCGCACCGTCCCGGTCCTACGAGTCGGCCAACCCCTCACCCTCGGGCAGCCCTCGCCCAACAACCAGGACGTTGCCTGGCTTCAGGACCGTACCTCCGTGAGGATCTCGGGCGGCACCCGCTAGACGCGCCTTCAAGGACCCTCGAAAGGTGGCTCGCGCAACCCGCGGGCCACCTTTTGCTTCCCAACCCAGGCTCGCGCTCCATCGTGCCCTCCCCCGCGTCCCAGCCACGCACGCCCACCCCGTCGCGTCGCCGCATCCATGGACTCCTCGGTGCCCTCGCCGCCGCAGCGCTCGTCGCCGTCACCCTCCACCTCGCGCGTCGCCCTCCCCTCCTGCCCGTCGTCGCACCCGCGCGACCCGAGTCCCTCGACCCGCAGCTTCGCGATCACCTCCAACGACTGGCGTCCCTCGTCGCCGATTCCCCGCGCGACCCCGCCCGCCGCGCGACCCTCGCACTTGCCTTCGCCGCCAATGGCCTCTGGCCGGAGGCTAGGCAGGCCTTCCTCGACGTCGTCCGCATGGCCCCGGACGAACCCCTCGCGCGCCTGCACGCGGCCGTGGCCCTCCAGGAAAAGCCCGACGACCAGGCCGCCCTCGCCGAGTTCGAGGCCCTCGCGCGGGACTTCCCCAACTTCGCGCCCGCATGGTACCGCGTCGGCGAGGCCGCCTTGCGCCTGGGCAACCTGACCAACGCCGAGTCCGCCTTCTCGCGCCTCTCGCAACTCGCTCCCCAGGAATGGCGCGGACCCGCGGGCCTCGGCGAGGTTCGGCTTCGTGCCGGCAAGCCCGGCGAAGCCCTCCCGTTCCTGGAGCGCGCCCTCGCCATCGACCGCTCCGCACGGCCCGCCCACTTCCTCCTGGGCCAGGCCCTCCGCGCCGTCGGACGCACCAACGAGGCGCGCATCGCCCTCGCCCTCGGCGCCGCCACCACCCGCCACCCCATGCCCGACGGATGGTCCGAGCGAGCCCCCGAGCACATGAAGCTCCTCCCCGACCAACTCGCCCAAGCCGACGAACTCGGCCGCATGGGCCGACCCGACCTCGCCCTGCAGCTCCTCCAAGGCGCCCTCAAGTTTCATCCAGACCATCCCGGCCTCCTCAACCAGCTCGCCGTCGCGTCCAACCGAGCCGGTCGTCCCCAGCAAGGCCTTGCCCTCCTGGACGCCGTCCTCGCCAAGGATCCCAAGGCCGTCGCGCCCCGCATCACCCGATCCCATGCCCTGGTCCTCCTTGGACGCGCAGAAGACGCCCTCGCCGAGGCCCGACGCGCGGCAACGGACTCTCCCCGCACTGCACAGGCCCACCTCGCCGTCGCCAACGCCCTCCTCGCCCTCGAGCGCGATGCGGAAGCGGCCCAGGCCCTCCGACTTGCCCTCGATGCCGACCCCGCCAATGCCGACATCCACGTCGAGCTCGCCTCCGTCCTCTGGCGAAACCTCTCCGATGCCCCGGCGGCCGTGGAAGTCCTCTCAAAGGCGCTGCAACTCAACCCGGCCCTCGCTTCCGCGCACCTTCAGCTCGGACTCCTCCAGCAGCATGTCGGCGACATCGCCGCCGCCCGCGCTACCCTCGCCAGCCTGGAGATCGTCGCGCCCCAATCACCCGAGCTCCGCGAGCTCCGGCAAGCCATCGCCCGCCCATGAGACGCCTTGCCTCCATCGCCACCCTCGCGGGCCTTCTCGGTGCCTCGTGCCGCCCCCCTCATCCAGACCCCGTCACCCCTCCCTCGCCGCCCCCGGCCGCCCGATCGGCGACGGCCGAGCCATGGTTTCAACGGGTCCCACCGTCCGTCTCCGGGCTCGACTTCCAACATTCCGCCGGCACCACGGGCAAGTTCCTCATGCCCGAAATGGAGACCGGCGGCGTGGGCCTGATCGACCTCGACAAGGATGGGCTCCTTGACGTCCTCTGCGTCGATGGCGGCTCCGTTGACCCCGACATTCCCCGCGCCCCCAGCCACAGGCTCTTTCACAACCTCGGCAACGCACGCTTCGAGGATGTCACGCGCAAGGCGGCCGTCGTCATCCCCTCAGGCTTCGGAATGGGTTGCGCCATCGGGGACTTCGACGGCGACACCTGGCCGGACATCTACGTGACGCAGCTCGGCTCCAACCACCTCTTCCGCAACCGCCACGACGGCACCTTCGAGGACGTCACGGAAAAGGCCGGGGTCGCCGTGAACTCTTGGAGCACCAGCGCCGCCTTCGTGGACTTCGATGCCGACGGCCACCTCGACCTCTTCGTCGTCAATTACATCCGATGGTCGCCCGCCATCGAGATGCAGTGCTTCTCCCATGGCGGCCGACGCGACTACTGCTCCCCCGTCAACTACCACGCGCCGGCGCCCACCGTCCTGTTTCGCAACCGCGGCGACGGGACCTTCGAGGATGTGACCGCCCGGGCCGGGCTCGACCGGGCCTACGGCAACGGCTTCGGCGTCGCCACCGGCGACTTCGACGGCAATGGACACCTGGACTTCTACGTCGCCAACGACGCCATGCCCAACCAGCTCTGGCTGAACCAAGGAAACGGGCGCTTCATCGACGACGCACCCCTTCGCGGCTGCGCCCTCAACGCCCTCGGCATCCCCCGCGCCGGCATGGGGGTCGTCGCCTTCGACGTCCATCAACGCGGCGCCCTCGACCTCTTCGTCACCCACCTCGTTGGCGAGGGCAACGGCCTCTTCCTCAACCAAGCCGGCAACTTCCTCGACGTCGTCACCCCCGATGGCCCCATGGCCGGCTCCAGCCCCTACACCGGCTTCGGGCTCGCCTTCGCCGACTTCGACCATGATGCGCTCCCGGACCTCTACGTGGCCAACGGACGCGTCCGCCTCGGCGCGGACCAACCCGACCCCAACGATCCCTATGCCGAGGCCAGCACGCTCCACCGCGGGACCGGACCCGGGCGATTCACGGTCGTCGCCGGTGCCGGCGAGACCAACCACGCCCCTGGCGTCGCCCGCGGACTCGCGGCCGGGGACCTCGACAACGATGGCGCCATCGACCTCGTCGTCATGCAACGCAACGGCCCCGTCCGGTTCCTGCGCAACGTCGCCGTCGCCCGGGGCCGCTGGCTCATGCTCCAGCTCCAAGACCCGGCTGGACGCGAGGCCCGCAACGCCATGGTCTCCCTCCATGCCGGTGGATCCGTCCAATGGCGCCAGTCCAGCCCCAACGAAGGCTATTGCTCCAGCAACGACCCCCGGCTGCACTTCGGCATCGGCAATGCCCAGCAGGCCGATCGCGTCGTTGTCCGCTGGGCACGCCATGCACCCGAGGAATTCGGGCCCCTCGAAGCCCAGCGCATCCACATCCTTCGAGCAGGCACCGGGCGTCCCGCGCCCAAGTACTGATGCCCGCCACCCATGCGGGTTCCCAAACACTTTGACGCTCAAAGGGGGCATCCCTAGCCTCGGGCGCGCGCAGGTTCAAAAAGGCCATTCATGATCGGACTTTTGTTCAAGAAGATCTTCGGTTCCCGCAATGATCGCGAGGTCCGCCGCCTTCGGCAGGTGGTGTCCTTGGTGCAGCAGCATGCCCAGCAATTGGAGCGGTTGACGGACGACGAGCTCCGGGCCAAGACGGCGGCGTGGAAGGCCCGACTGGCCGCCATCCAAGACAACGAGGAACTCCGTCGCGAGCTGGACTCGATCCTGCCCGAGGCCTTCGCGGTGGTGCGCGAGGGCGCCCGCCGCCTGTGCGGCACCCAGGCCATGGTTCGTGGCCATGGGCTGCCCTGGAACATGGTGCCCTTCGACGTCCAGTTGATCGGCGGCATGGCCTTGCACCAAGGCAAGATCGCCGAGATGGCCACGGGCGAGGGCAAGACGTTGGTCGCCACGCTGCCCGTTTACCTCAATGCCCTCTCCGGCCGCGGCGTCCACGTCGTGACCGTCAACGACTACCTCGCCGCCCGTGACTCGGAGTGGATGGGACACCTGTACCGCTTCCTAGGTCTCACCGTCGGTTGCATCCTCCACGACCAATCGCCCGGCGTCCGTCGGGAGATGTACGCGTGCGACATCACCTACGGCACCAATGCCGAGTTCGGCTTCGACTACCTCCGCGACAACGGCATGGCCACCCGAAAGGAGGAGCAGGTGCAACGCGGGCACTTCTTCGCCATCGTGGACGAGGTGGACTCCATCCTGATCGACGAGGCGCGCACGCCGCTCATCATCTCGGGCCCCGCCGTCGTATCGGTTGAGCACAAGTTCCGCGAGTACCGCGACGAAGTCGCCCGGTTGGTCCATGCGCAGTCCGAGCTGTGCCAACGCTTCCTGCGCGAGGCGCTGGAACTCCTCGCCAAGGCCAGGCCCAACGATGGCTCCAATCCCCCCAAGGACGCCGCCGACATCGAGTACCAGGCCGGCTTGCTCCTCTACCGAGTCAAGCTGGGCCAACCCCGGGCCGAGGGACTCCTGCGCGCCTTCGAGGAACCCCGAAACCAGCAACTCGTCCAACGTGTCGAGGGCCTCCTCCTCGCCGACCAATCCAAGAAGGATCTCTACGCCCAAAAGGAGGAGCTGTTCTTCGCCATGGAGGAGAAGTCGCATGAGGCCGACCTGACCGAGAAGGGTCGCGCGTTCATGTCACCCTCCGACCCTGATGGCTTCGCCCTTCCGGACCTCCCCACCCTGTATCACCAAATCGACACCGGCCCGGAGTCCGACCCCAAGAAGCGCATGGAGGCCAAGGCCAAGATCCAGGCCGAGTTCGAGGAGAGGGCCTCCACCATCCACGCCATCTCGCAGCTTCTCCGCGCCTATTGCCTGTACCAACGGGACGTCCAGTACGTCATCCAGGACAACAAGGTCATCATCGTGGACGAGCACACCGGCCGCCTCATGAGTGGACGCCGCTGGTCCGATGGCCTCCACCAGGCCGTCGAGGCCAAGGAAGGCGTCGAGATCGAGCGCGAAACCCAGACCTTGGCGACGATCACGATCCAGAATTACTTCCGGCTCTATTCCAAGCTTGCCGGCATGACCGGCACCGCCGAGACCGAGGCCCAGGAGTTCTTCGACATCTACAAGCTCGGCGTCCTCACCATCCCCACCAATCGCCCCTGCATCCGCAAGGACGCCCACGACACGGTTTACAAGACGCGCCGCGAGAAGTTCACCGCCGTCATCAACGAGATCCAGGCCATGCACGCCGCCGGGCGCCCCGTGCTGGTCGGCACCATCTCCGTCGAAAGCTCCGAGGCCCTGTCCAAGGCCCTCGGCAAGGCCGGCATCCCCCACTCCGTCCTCAATGCCAAATACCACGAGCAAGAGGCGGAGATCGTCGCGCGCGCCGGGCAACGCGGCGCCGTAACCATCGCCACCAACATGGCCGGACGCGGCACCGACATTAAGCTCGGCGAAGGCGTCGCCGAGGTCGGCGGGCTCCACGTCCTCGCCACCGAACGCCACGAGTCCCGCCGGATCGACCGTCAGCTCCGCGGTCGTTGCTCGCGGCAGGGCGACCCCGGCTCCTCCCACTTCTTCGTCTCCCTCGAGGACGACCTCATGCGCATGTTTGGCTCGGACAAGATCGCAAAATACATGGAGCGCATGGGCCTCGAGGAGGGTCAGGAGCTCGAGCATCCCCTCCTCAACCGTTCGATCGAGCAGGCCCAGAAACGCGTCGAGCAATACAACTTCCAGATGCGCAAGCGCGTCCTCGAGTATGACGACGTCATGAACAAGCATCGCGAGGTCGTCTATGGCTTCCGCAATGACGTCATTCGCTCCGACGACGTCCGGGACCGCCTCATGGACATCCTCGAGGAGGTCATCCTGGCCAAGGTCGAGGAATTCACCCATGCGGAGTCCGACGCGGCCGAGTGGAACCTTCGCGGGCTCACCGACTGGGTGAACATCAACTTCCCCGTGGGCCTTCCCGAGGACTCCCTCCTGCAAGTGGCCCGGACCGGCAAGGATCTCCCGGTGCAAGGCTCCCTCTACGACGGACTCAAGGAAGGCCAGTTGGCCCTCGTCCGACACCTCGGCCAGGCCATCCGCGACGCCTACGACCTCAAGGTCAGCTTCGAGCGGCCCGAGGCACTCGCCTCCGTCGAACGCTACACGATCCTCGCCGCCATCGACCGCCTTTGGCAGGAACACCTGTACACGATGGATTCGCTTCGCTCGTCCATCGCCCTGCGCGCCTACGGTCAAAAGGACCCGCTGATCGAGTACAAGGCCGAGGCCTTCAAGCTCTTCAACGACCTCATGGTCAACATCAAGACCGAGATCTGCCACAACATCTTCCGCTCCGCATCCTCGCTGATGGCCTTCGAGCAATTCCTCGTCAACCTCCCAAAGCTCCAGGTCCATCAGTCCGTCACCGCCTTCGGCGGCGACACCTCCGGGGCCGACCCCCTCCCGGGACCCAGCCCCGCCGCCGTCCAGGGCGGCAGCTTGGTCTCCGAGGCCGCCGCCGAACTGGAAAAATCCAAGGCCCGTCCCGCCCGGGCCACGTCCCATGTCGGTCGCAATGACTCCTGCCCTTGCGGCTCCGGGAAGAAGTACAAGCAATGCTGCGGGCGCTAGTGTCGTGTCTCACAAATGGCTGGTGTTTCGCCGCGAGGGATTTTCGTGTCCAACGAGGCGCGAGCGACGAGCAGACCCGCAGAGGTC
>CAIRNV010000444.1 GCA_903880005.1 uncultured Verrucomicrobiota bacterium
GATCGCGTTCAATTCCATCAGCAATCGACGCTCGCCCGGGTCGGTGACCCCTTCCGCCACCTCCGGAAAATCCCTTCGGTTCCGCCCCATGCCCGCCTCGTACAGGACCATTCCCAGGCTGTAGAGATCGGCCCAGGTCGAGTTGGGTCCCTCCGGCGCCACGTACCCTTCCGTCCCCACAAAGGACACCGCGTCGGTGGCACTCGTCACCAACCCGATGTCCGCCAGTTTCGGCTGTCCCGCGACAAAGATGATGTTCGACGGCTTGATGTCGCGGTGGATCAGCCCTTCCCCATGGAGGAATTCCAGCCCCTCCGTGAGTCGCCGGCCCAGGGCCAACACCTCCATCACCGGCAGTCGCCGACGTCGCTCCAGGATCCGATGCAACGTCTGGGCCTCATACGACTGTGGATCCCGGAGGCATCCATCCGACCGGCGTCCCGACCCGGTCGATCCCGCCGCATCGTCCGCCAACTCCATCACGTAGTAGAAAGAGCCCCGTCCTTCGCTGCGTCCCGTCTGCAGGATGTCCACGAACGCGTCGTGTTCCCGGGACAGGGGTTCAAAGCGGCGGACGCCCTCGAATTCCCGTTCAAACGGCTTTGAATCCAAGAAATCGTCCGACTCCACCACCTTCACCGCCCGCCAGATGCCGGTGACAGTTCGCGCCAGCCAGACCGATCCATAGCTCCCGCGATCGATCCGGCGCACGAGTTCGTGGTCGGGAACCCGTGGTGTCTCCGTCCGGGCGCGACCGTGCGGCCGGCTGTCGTCAGCCGGATTCGAGACATAATGCTGGCCTGCGCGCTCCATGGGCCCCCAATTGGGGGGTATCCTCTCCGAAACAGCCCCCTATCTCAATCCTGCCGTGGCGGCCCAACCCGTGCGCGATACATCCCGAAGTTGCGGGCCACGGAGCGCGGCCGGCCCGGCCGCGAGGCGTGGACCCATGACCTGTCTCCCATTCATTCGCGGTTCCCAAGGGGGTTGAATCCCCGGAGGGCTTGGAAGAGGGTGCCGTTCGTACCAAGGCATGGCATCGCCCCTCGCATCAGCCCGTCTGTCCCCGGACCCGCGGTTCCACGACGGAACCCGATCAAGTCTGCTCGTGCGCATCCGTGATTGGGCGGACGAACGGAGCTGGCGGGAATTCCACCAGCGCTATCATCGGCTGATCCTGGCCATGGCCCTGCAATCGGGGCTCTCCCGGGAGGAGGCCGAGGACGTCATCCAGGAAACCCTCCTGTCCATTGCCAAAAAAATGCCCGGATTCGTCTATGACCGGACGGAGGGCAGTTTTGAGAACTGGATCCGGTCTGTCACGCGGCACCGGATCCTAGATCAGTTCCGCAAACGCCAACCCGCCGAGGTGGATCTCGAAATCCCCCCCACCCGCACCGATACCGCCGACGAAGCCCTCCACCGTCCCCCGGCGACCCCGGTTCCTGCGACCTTGGATGACGGCGGTTGGGATGCGGCATGGGACGACGCCTGGCGCGCCACCCTCCTTGAAACCGCGCTCGAACGCCTGCGCTTCCGGTCCCGACCCGAGCATTTCCAGATCTTTCACTACAGTTTTGTCCGGGGCATGGGGGCACGTTCTGTCGGCCGAACCCTCGGCGTGGGGCTTCCGCAGGTTTACGTCGTCCGGCATCGCCTGATGCGGGAACTCAAGGAGGAAGTCGCACGGCTGATGTCCGAATCCGGGGAGGGCGAAAGAATTTTGTAAGGATTTCCGGGAACGGTCCGAATCCGTCGTTGGAGATGAGTGCGACGGATTCAGGGCGAGGCGATGGACACGGTGAGCCGGCAGGCGCACATGGGACAGTCATGGGCGTCGTTCCACGGCGCTTGGGTGGGTGCGCGGCGTGGATCCGGGCTTGCGGCGCGTGGATTGTGGGGATGGGTTTGCTGTTGCAGGGCGTTTCCCGGGCCGCCGAAACGATGTGGGCGACATTTGTCGACGGTGGCGCTGCAACCGGAAGCATCAACCTTCCGGACATGCAGATCGGCGGACCCATGACGATTGAGGCGAGGATCGGGTACAACCGGGCGGTGGGTTATCAGGAGGTGATCACCTTGGGGACTTGGGGATCGGACTCCATCACGATGGTCATCACGCCCGAGTCCAACCTCTATTTCACCATCTGGGAGAACATTCCGGGATCAGGGGCCACCCAGTTGGGACAGTGTTTCATCGGCTTGAATGGGGGCGCATGGAACAACATCACGGGCGTCGTCGAGGCCGACAAGACCATCAAACTGTACAAGAACGGGACGTTGGCTGCGAGCAGCACGCTTAGCGCGTTGCCCAGCACGACTGTCGTCCGGACCGGGGGAGCCATAGGGCGGAATTTCGCTAACGACCTGATGAACGTCCGCGTCTGGAATGTCGCCCGCACCGAGGCGCAAATCCAAGCCGATCAGAATCTCGCTTCCGTCACCGGGCCCGTGTCGGGCCTGTATGCGGCCTATTCGTTCGGCACGACGGGCTCAGGTGTCATCGAGGACAGCAGTGGCAATGGTCGCCACGGCACCAGCATGACGGGGTATGCCTTCTTCTCCCTCTGGTCGGATAGTGGGGTGGGAACATTGAAGATTGGAACGGTACCCGCCGGTGGGCGGATCCGGGTCCTCAGCGGCCGACTGCTGCTGCGGAACGACAATCCCTCCGCAGGCAACTTTCTGACGTGGCCCGGGGCCTCCCTGCAAGTGGGCGATGGCGGAACGGCCGGTTCTCTCGGTTCAGCCGATATGCGGAACGACGGAGCCCTGGAGTTCAACCGCAGCGACAACCTCACCGTAAGTTCGGTCATCAGCAGCGGCGGATCGTTGACGAAGTCGGGGACGGGAAAAGTCACGCTCACCGGTGCCAACACGCTCTCCGGGACGGTCACGATCAACGCGGGAACGCTCGAGATCGGTGCGGGGGGTACGTCGGGGAGTTCCGGTACGGGGGCCATCGTGAACCATGGAACCTTGGCCTACAACCGGAGCGATGACATCACCGTCCCCGTGGTCATTTCCGGGACAGGATCCCTGACAAAACTCGGCTCGGGGAAGACGACTCTTTCGGCGATGTCGTCCTACACCGGAGGAACGGTCGTCAGCCAAGGGGTCCTGGCCTTGGACGCAGGCGGGGAGCAGGGGGCGGTGCGCGGCACAGTCACCGTGGAGTCGGCCGGCACGCTTCGGTTGACCGCAGTCAACGCGTTGGGGTGGGGCGATGGCACCAAGGTGAATTCTCTGATCGTGAAGGGTGGACTCGTGGA
>CAIRNV010000445.1 GCA_903880005.1 uncultured Verrucomicrobiota bacterium
AGCCGCAAGGGCAACTGTTACGATAACGCCTCCATGGAGGCCTTCTGGTCCACCCTCAAGCACGAGCTGGTGTACCGCACCGACTTCCTCACCCACGACGAGGCCAGCCTCCAGATCTTCGAATACATCGCCCGGTTCTATAACACCCGCCGTCTCCACAGCTCCATCGGGTACCTCTCCCCTGCCGACTTCGAGGCCACTTTTTAACGCCAAAAACCATCCTTTTTACTGTCCACTTTTTCGAGGCAAGCCCACGCAGAGGTATGGGCTCTAATCCTCTGCATCTCTGCGTCTCGGCGGGCGGATCAACCTCATGCACCTCGATACGCTCCGCGGTTGCTTCCCGTGGCATCGGCCGCTTTGGGAATCGGCTGGGGGAGGAACCGCGCGCGGAGACGCGGAGGCGCGGAGATGGGAGCAAGAACTCTGCGTCTCTGCGTCTCTGCGGGCGGCTCAGCCTCATGCACCGGGACACCCTCCTCGTTAGCTGCCCATGGGATCGACCGCTGTCGGAATCGGCTTGGGGAGGAAATCGCCCGCGGAGACGCGGAGACGCGGAGATATCAGCAAGAACTCTGCGTCTCTGCGTCTCGGCGGGCGGATCAATCCCCTGCACCGGAAGGCGCTCCCCGGTGGCTGCCCATGGGATCGACCGCACTGGGAATGGGCTGGGGGAGGGAATCGCGCGCGGAGACTCGGAGATGGGAGCAAGAACTCTGCGTCTCGGCGGGCGGCGTGGCCGGAATGATGCCGTGGGGTCGGCCGTGCTGGTTCGATCTGCTTCAGCAAATGCTTCGGCGTTCGCTCGTTACGGGCCTGGCACTGGCCCGCGCCTCGCTCACTCCTCGTCTTGCGAAGGAATCTGCGGCGCAATCACTTCCCTCCCAACCGCATCGTTCCGGCTAATGACTGAGTTGCCGCGCGGCGGCGGAGCGGATCCGAGGATCGGGGGAGGCGGCCAGCGAGGCGAGGAGGTCCTGCGCGGGCTTGCCGAAGGCCTCATGAAGCCATGCGGCCTCCAAGGCGGCGCGGGGATCCTTCTGCACGACCAACCACGGTCTCACGGACTTGAGGACGGCCGCCCCGCGTTGGCGCAACACCACGCGAGCCTGCTCCTGGTCCCATCCGGACGCCGACAAGGTGCGGTCGAGGAGCGCCTCGTCGCTGAGCTTGGCGAGGTCGCGGCGCGTGGCCATGGGCGTGCCCTTGGGCGCGATGCGCCAGATGCGGCCATGCTCGTGATCCCGGCGAGGATCCCGGAAATCGACCTCTCCGTGCTGGATGATGGGGTTGGACCAATCCGCGACGTACAGCGCGCCATCGGGCCCGAAGCGCAGGTCGATGGGGCGGAAGGTGACGTTCGTGGAGCGGAGCAGGTCCGGCATCTCGACGGTTTGGAACGTGGAGCCCACCTCGCGGAGCGCGAAGCGGACGACGCGATGCGCCCGGAAGTCGCACGTGATGAGGTTGCCTTGCCAATCCTTGGGGAACGCCGGGCTCTGGACACGTTCCAGGCTCGCGAACTTGGGATAATTGCCGGGGCTGATGGAATCGGCCTCGCGCCGCATGTCGGAGTAGGTGAAGTAGGTGGCTCCCTCCATGGCGTGGTAGATGCCCTTGCCCCCTGCCCCGTCCGTGAAGAAGGAGTTGCCGTGCTGGTCCCAGTGGTGGCCCCAGGGGTTGCAACCGCCCTTGGTGAAGACCTCCATGCGGAGCGTGTCCGGGTTGAGGCGCCAGATGCCGCCGGAGTTGAGCCGCGCGACGCCGTGCGGGGTTTCGATGTGGGAATGGGTGTAGATGGACTGGTTGAGGTACATGTGCCCGTCGTACCCCCATCGCAAGGTATGGAGGTTGTGGTGCGTGTCCTCGGTGCCGAAGGAGGAAAGGACGATGCGCCGGGCGTCGGCCTTGCCATCGCGGTTGGTGTCCTGGAAGTGCAGCAATTGATGGCTGGCGGCGACGTACACGCCGCCCTGGTTGTCCGGCAGGATGCCAGTGGGAATCAGCACGCCGTCGGCGAACACGGTGGACTTGTCGGCCTTGCCGTCGCCGTCGGTGTCCTCGACGACGATGGCGGCGTCCTCGGCCTCCTGGCCTGGGCGGATTTGGGGATAGACGCGGGAGCTGGCGATCCAAAGGCGGCCTTGGGCATCCCAGTTCATTTGGATGGGCTTGTAGAGCTGGGGATTCTCCGCCCACAGCGTGACCTCGAAGCCCTCGGGCACGGTGAAGGTGGGGATGGGCTGGGACTTGAAGTTGGGGTCGGGATGCGGCGCGCGGGCGGTTGGCCCGGTCAGGCGCTGCACCTCGGCGACGACGTCGGCAGGGGGTTGGTTGCCGACGCGCAGCTTGGCGATGCGGGCCTCCCACTCGCCAATGAGGGGGTCGAACTGGGGGATCTCGACGGCATTGCGTCCCTGCTCGTGCTTTCGGAATCCGAAGAGGTAGGTCCAGTTGGCCGGGCGCCAGCGGTGGAAGAACCACTCATTCTTCTTGCGGATCGCGGCCAGCAAGGGCTCCGGGGCGGGCTCCGGGGCCTTGCCGGTGAGGTCCTCGACGAGGGCGTGGGCGAGCTTTTGGTAGCCCATCTCGTTGAGCACCACGGGCTGGTCCCACAAGACCATGCGAAGCCGGGCCATGTTGCGGCTCAGGGCGAGGACGTCGCCGTACGCCGCGCCCCGTTCGCCCGCGAGCGACTTGGCGGCGTCGGCCATGGCGTCCAAGGCCCGCGAACGCGGGGAGTCGGGTCGCTCGCCGAATTGCTGGAGCGGCGAAAGGAGAACGAACCGCACCTGGCCGCCGCCGACCTCGTTCACGGCGTCCATGAGGCGCGCGAGTTCCGCCTTGTGGCGTGGGGCGGCCTCGGCCCCGCCCTCCAATGCGGCGGTCATGCCATAGGACAGGAACGCGACCGTGGGCTTCGCGATGGCCACCTGCTCCTTCACCCGCTTCAGCCACTCCGAGTCGGGCTTGCTCCAGTCAAACGATGCGCGGGCCTTTCCCGTGGGGGTGTCGCCCGCCCAAGCCAGGTTGCGGAAGGTGACGTTGCGGTCGGAGAAGCGACGCGTGAAGGCGGCCTCGATGTGGCCGTAGTCGCCCTCGCGTTCGAGGAACGTGTCCCCCATGAGCACCACGCGGTCGCCTTCTTGCAACTGGAAGCCCGCCCCGAGGGTGGAGCACGCAAGGAGGAAGACCGGTGGCGTCGCAACCAAGCAACGGAGGACACGTCTCAGCGAGCGCAGGGTGAACATGTCCCCAGTTTTTCGAGGGGGCCGCCGGATTCAAGGCCCAAGATGGGATGCGATCGACAATCGGTGCATCCCGAGCTTGGGCTTGGCGCGGTCGTGGGCGATCCAAACCGGGGCGTTGCCAGGGCTGGAGTGTGCGGCCCGGTTGGCGCTCCCGGTCAAAATGACGGTGGACTTCCACGGACGATCCATTAGGACGGCTACCTGCGAGGGGATGGGGTGACCATGGGGCCATCGTGCCGCGGCACCCGCCCGTCTCGCTCGTGACCGTCGCATGAGCATCTTGGCTGGCTGCATACTTGGGTTCGTCGCGTGGTTCCTCGTCCGATACCTCGCGGCGGGCATCTTCACCGTGGACCAAAACCAACGCGCCGTGAAAACGAGCTTCGGGCGCGCGCAGCGTGTCGGCGACGCCAGCACGCTGGACGACCCCATCTCCGACTTCCTCCACGACGAGGAACGTGATCGCTACAACTTCCCCCAGGTGCGGGTGATTCCGCCGGGCGGGCCTTACTTCAAGTGGCCTTGGGAGAAGGTTTACAAGGTCAACGTGTCCACCCAGACCGTGAACATGGCCTACGACCCGGAGTCCGCCTCCGCCAATCACAAGGGGGCGGTGCTCGAGGCGGTGACCAAGGACCAACTGAACACGGGCCTCACCGGCCAGATCCGCTTCCGGGTCTCGGAAAAAAACCTCTACGCCTACCTCTTCGGGGTGAAGCGCCCCATCGTCCATGTGATGGGCTACTTCATCTCCATCCTCCGCGAGCGGATCGCCAACTTCGAGGCGCCCGTGCCCACCCAGGATCCGGCGTCGGGGGGAATCACCAACCCGGAGGCGGCCACGGCAGCCATCGGCGTCTCCATCAACGACCTCCGGAAGAACCTGCGCGACATCAACGAGCACATGGACCGCGAGTGCGCCTCGTCCGCCGCACGCTACGGCATCACCCTCGAGGCCTCGCTGATCACCGGCATCGACCCGCCCCCCGACGTGGAATCCGCCCTCGCCGCGATCAACACCGCCTACAACCAGGTCTCCTCCGACATCAGCCTCGCGCAGGCGGGCGCGGACCAGAAGCTGGTGCAATCCCGTCGCGCCGTCGAAATCGAGACGCTGATGGCGCAGGCGGAGGTCGAGCACTTGGTGGCCTTGGCCCAGCGGCTTCGGGAGCTGAAGGCGCACGGGGCCGACACCCTTGCCTTCTACGTTCGCAACGTCCGGCTTCGCCTTCTGGGCAAGGCTCGTCGCGTCATCCTGGAGGCCTCCCATGATTGAGTTCTTCGCCGCCGCGGCCGCCACCTTCGTGGGCATGTTCGTGGCCATGCCGCTCTTCCTCTTCCTGGTCCAGATGCTGGGCGTGTACACCGTCGTCCACGAGCGCCAGTGCAAGGTGTACGTCCTCTTCGGCAAGGTGGTGGCCGTGCTCGACCAACCCGGCCTGCACCTCCTGTGGTTTGAGTTGGGGCCCATCGCGCCCATCGTGAATTGGCTCGGCAAGTGCCATGTCCTCGACCTGCGCCTTGACCAGGAGTACCTCCGCTCCCAGCCCGTCAACTCCGAGGAGGGCGCCCCCATGGGCATCGGCATCTGGTACGAGATGTTCGTCTCCGACCCGGTCGCGTACCTGTTCCGGAATGCCGACCCGCGCGGATCCCTCTCCGCCAACGTCAGCAACGCCGCGGTCCGTTGCCTGAGCAACCTGCGCCTCTCGGAGATGCTGGAAAACCGGCACGCCATGAGCCATGCCGTGCGCAACGACGTCTCCACCAAGTCCAACGAGTGGGGCTATCAGCTCGGCTCGGTGTACATCCGCAAGGTTCACTTCCGCGACGTCGGGATGATCCGGCAAATCGAGGAGAAGGTGGTGAACCGCCTGCGCCAGGTGACGTCCGCGATCCGGCAGGACGGCGCCAACCAGGTCTCGGTCATCACCAGCACCGCCGAGCGCGAGGCCGCCATCGAGTTCGCCAAGGCCCGGGCCATCCGTCCCCAAATCGTTGGCGGCACGCTCCAGCAGGTCGCCAGCGACCCGGACATTGCCCGGTCCATGTTCGAGATCCTTGAGACGGACGCCCTGGTCGAGGGCCAGTCGGAGATCACCTTCGTGCCGGCCACGGGCCATCCCTTGCTTCCCAACTTGCTGGCGTCCCAGCCGGCCACCACGGCATCGGTGGCATCGGCGGCCCAGGTCCCGCCGATGATCACGCATTGAGAGCAGCGGCATCCTGCCGCGGGTCCATGCAGGGCACGCGGCTGGAAGCCGCTTCCACTTTCATTGGGCGGCAGCGGGTTGGGAAACCCGCCCCCCTTTCTGCATCCGGATAACGTGGCAGCGGCATCTTGCCGCGGGTCCATGCAGGGTAAGCGGCTGGAAGCCGCTTCCACTTTCATTGGGCGGCGGCGGGTTGGAAAACCCGCCCCCCTTTCTGCATCCGGATAACGTGGCAGCGGCATCCTGCCGCGGATCGTGATCCAGCCAGAGCCGGGACGGCTCCGCCACCCGTCCGCCTGATCGTGGGACATGCTGAAAGTTGCAAACCTCGGATGGCACGGATGATCTGTGAAGCGGGCGGTTTCATGCCTGACGCAGGCCCAACGACTCCAAGATGTCGTGCGATCCGTGCGATGGTTGGTTCTTGGGTCGTCGTCGGCTTCCTCCGTCCTGCCATCCTGACCAGCCCTGCCCATCGCCTTGATTGCCCGTGCCGTTTCGGGGGAACCTTTCCCCCAACATGCACGCTCCCCTGCCCGGCTCGTTCCTGTCTGGCGTCATCGAGGGCTTCTACGGCCCGACATGGTCGCGCGCCGAACGTATCGAGTTGCTCGACCAGATGGCGGCATGGGGGCTCGATACCTACCTGCACGGGCCCAAGGATGACGTCCACCACCGCGCCGCATGGCGTCAGTCCTACGCCGAGCCGGAAGCCATGGAGCTCCGCACCCTCGCCGACGAGGCACGGGCACGCGGGATTCGCGTCGCGCATGGCTTCGGTCCCGGCCTCGACGTGCGCTACAGCGACCCGGCGGACCTCGATGCCGCCATCGCGCGGTTCATGCAGGCGCGCGCCCTCGGGGTGTCGGTGTTCGTGCTGCTGTTCGATGACATCCCCGACCGGATGCATCCGGCGGACGTCGAGCGTTGGGGGACGTTGGCCCGCGCCCAGGCGGGGTTTGCGAATGCCGTTCTCGAAGCCCTCTCAAAGGATGCGCCCGCACGCATGGTGTTCTGTCCCACGCCCTATTGTGGGCGCATGGCCCGGCGCGGCCATGGCGGCCCGGGCTATCTCCAGGAACTCGGGGCCGCGCTGGCGCCGGGGATCGACGTGTTCTGGACCGGGCCCGAGATCGTGTCGCGGACGGTCACGGAGGACCACATCCTGGAGGTCACGGGCTGGCTGCGACGGGCCCCCGTCTTGTGGGACAACCTCCACGCCAACGATTACGACGGCCGGCGCTGCTTTTGTGGCCCCTACGCGGGTCGGCCGCCCGGCCTCCGGGGACGACTGCGAGGCGTGCTCTCGAATCCCAACACGGAGTTCCCCTTGAACTTCCCGGGGCTGCACTCCATGGCGGCGTGGTTGCGGGGAGAGGCAGATTGGGACGAACGGGCCTCGTACCTGAAGGCCCTCCAAGCCTGGCTTCCCAGATACGAGGGATGGAAGCAGCCGATGCCCTTCGAGGATCTCGTCCTCCTCTGCGACTGCCACTACCTGCCCTACGCGGAGGGCGCCGAGGCGGTGGCGTTGCGCGAGCGCCTGCGAGGATTGCTCGGCACGCCACCCTCGCGTTGGGATGCCAACGCCACCGGGACGCGAGCGCTCCTGGCCCGGCTGCGCGACGCTTGCGCCCGGATTGCGGACCTCCGGGATCGTCGCCTGTTCGCCGCGTGGAGCCGTCGTGCATGGGAACTGCGCGAGGAGCTGGACCTGCTCGAAAAGTACGTGGGCTGGCATCTCGATCCCGCCACGCGCGACCTTCCCTTCCAATCAGACTTTCACCAACCCGTGACCTACCGCGGCGGCATGGTCGCGTCCTTGCAACGGATGCTCGGCATGGACGCCGACGGGGTCTTCCGGCCGGCTACGTGCACGGGGGAATCCTTGGACGAGACGATTCCCCCGGGACGTTCGCGCGCGAACGAGCATCTCGCTGGCGAGCCGGAGCCATTGCCGGCCGGCTCCCCTAACCCTTGAACGGTTCCATCTTGCTATGAGCGACCATTTTCAATTGCGCCCGGCTCGTCCCGACGACGAGGCGGCGGCGTATCATGTGTGTCTGAAGACGGGCGACTATGGGCGGGACGGCGAGCCGTATTATCGCGACGATCCGGATGCCTTGGGACGCATCTTCGTGGGGCCTTACCTGGCGTTCGAGCCCGCGTTGGCCTGGGTGTTGGAGGACGCGGGCGGGGTCTGCGGCTACGCGCTGGGTGCGTTGGATTCGGCCGCGTTTTACCACCGCTACGAGGGCGAATGGCGCCCGCGCCTGTGCCGCGAGTTTCCCATGCCGGCCGGTGATCCGGCCGGATGGACCCGGGCCCAGAAGGTTCATTCCTGGTATCACCAACCCGACTACTTCCAACCCGAGCCCCGTGAACAGTATCCGTCCCATCTCCACATCGACCTGCTCGGGCGTGCGCAAGGCCTGGGCTGGGGGCGTCTCATGCTGGAACGGGTGATGGAACAAATGCGCGAACTCGGGTCGCCCGGCGCGCACCTCGGTGTCGCCAACCCCAACGTGTCCGCCCTCGGCTTCTACCGCCGGCTGGGCTTCTCCGACCTCGTGCGCGTGGGCGAGGGGGCGGACGGATGCCTCTACCTCGGCAAGGTGTTCCGCGACGTGGCGCAGCCCGGAGGTCGCCCATGAAGCCCGTGCTGGAGTCCATGGGTCGCCGAACAATGGCCGTGCTGACCGCCGCCGGGGACAATGCCTACCTGTCGGCCGTGCGCGCCGGCATGGTGACGGTCGTTCCCCTCACCATCCTTGGGGGTTTGTTCATGGCCCTCGCGTTCCTGCCCATCCCGGGCTACGAGGAGCGCATCAAGGGCTGGCTGCCGCTGCTCGACATCCCCGTGCAAGCCACGTTCGGGATGTTGGCCGTGCTGGCCTGCCTCGCGGTGGCATCGGACCTGGCGCAACGTCTCAAGCTCGAGCCCCTGCCAGCGTCGGTGACGGCCGTGGTCGCGTTCCTGTTGCTTCAATTGAAGCCCGGGGGCGAGGGCCTGGTGATGCAGGGGCTGGGGTCCGCGGGGCTTTTCACTGCCATCCTGGTCGCCTTGGTCTCGGTACGCGTGCAACGCCTCTTCTCGGACCTTGGCCTCGTCATTCGACTGCCCGCCAGCGTGCCGCCGATCGTGCAGGAATCCTTTCTCTCGCTCGTGCCCTTCGTCGTGTTGGTCTCGGGCTTTTGGATCCTCCGCCACCTCCTCGGCGTGGACGTGCAAGGCGTGGTGGCGGCTGCCTTCAAGCCGTTGGTGTCGTCCCTCGACACGCTCCCCGGCATCCTGGCCTATGCGTTCGCGGTCACCTTGCTTTGGTCCGTGGGCGTGAATGGCGACAACACCATGGATGCCATCGTCGCGCCGGTCTTCCTCCAGTATCTCGCGGACAACGTGGCCGCGCTGAAGGCGGGCCAACCGATGCCGCACGCGACGGCGAACGGGTTCTTCACGACGTTTGTCAACGTAGGGGGCACGGGCGCGACGCTGGCGTTGGCGCTGGTCCTGGTGCGGTCGCGGGACGCTGGATTCCGGGCTGTGAGCCGGATGTCGCTGCCCACCCAGGTCTTCCAGATCAACGAGCCCATCTTCTTCGGTCTTCCGGTCGTGCTGAACCCCCTGCTGATGGTGCCCTACATCCTGAACGCGCTGATGCTCACGGCCGGGAGCTACCTGCTCATGGACATCGGCTGGATCCGGAAGCCGTTTGTCTCGGTGCCATGGACGACGCCGCCGGTCATAGGCCATTACCTGATGACCGGCGGCGACTGGCGTGCGGCGGCGTGGGGCGTGGCGTCCATCGGCCTCGCCATGGCCGTGTATTATCCTTTCGCGCGGGCGGCGGAAAGGCAGCGGCTCGCGGCCGCGGGCGTTAGGCCGTGAGATCCTCGAAACGCTTCTCGACGAACTCCCAGTTGATGCAATCCACCAACGCCGTGACGTAGTCCACGCGGCGATTCTGGTACTTCAAGTAGTAGGCATGCTCCCAAAGGTCGATGCCCAGCAACGGGGTGCGGCCAAACATGAGCGGCGAGTCCTGGTTGGGCGTCGTCTCGAGACGCAGCGACTTGTCCTTGTCCACGCTCAGCCAAATCCAGCCAGAGCCAAACACGCCGAGGGCGGCCTTGACGAACGCCTCGGAGGCCTCGCTCGCGGTGGAGGACTTCAAGGCCTCCAGGATCGCCTGCCCAAGGCGCTCACCAGGCTGGAGCCCGTCGTTCTTCTTCAGGCACTTCCAGAACAAGGTGTGGTTGGCATGGCCGCCCGCGTTGTTGCGAACGACCGTCCGAATCTTCTCCGGAACCTTGTCGAGGTTCTTCAGGAGCTCCTCGGCCGAGTGCTTGTGCAGGTCGGGATAGTCGGCCAAGGCCTTGTTCAGGTTCGCCACGTAGGCCGCATGATGCTTGCCGTGGTGGATTTGCATCGTCTGCGCGTCGATGTGGGGCTCGAGCGCATCGAAGGCATAGCCCAGCTCGGGGAGCTTGTGCGGGCCAGCGGGGGCGGATTGACCGAGGAGACGCCCGCCCGCCAGCGCGGCGGTGGCAACGAGGGTGGAACGAAGGGCCTGTCGGCGGGTGACCATGATGTTCATGACTTTGCAGGATACGGGACTGAAGTTTTCGCGCGCGACCGTGTCCGCGTTCCGATGCGACCGCAAGCAGCGGATGCGCCCGCCTCCCCGCCGCCATCATGCGGCGCCATGGGCCGCGCAGACGCCACGGAACATCGCGCAAGGCCATCGGAACATCGCGCAAGACCATCGGAACGTCGCGCAAGGCTATCGGAACATCACGCAAGACCATCGGAACGTCGCGCAAGACCGTCGGAACATCGCGCAAGACCGTCGGAACATCGCGCAAGACCGTCGGAACATCGCGCAAGACCGTCGGAACATCGCGCAAGACCATCGGAACGTCGCG
>CAIRNV010000446.1 GCA_903880005.1 uncultured Verrucomicrobiota bacterium
CGTCGGCGAGAAAACCAAGGCCATCTGTACATGGCACCGTGTCCCCGGCTCCGACCGGCTCCAGCCCGAGATCTCCCTCGTCTCCGCCGAGGAGGTGAAGGCCTACAAGGAGGGCAAGAACGCCACCGTCGCCGACAGCCGTGTCATCGATCCCTTTCGCGCCGATCGCTCATGGTCCGTCGAGGCGCTCCGCGGTCCCGATGGCCTGCGCCGTTGGTCCAACGACGACCTCGTCCCGCGCCCCGGCGACGTCTTCCAGGAACGCCTCTATTGCATCCGCTGGGTCAAAACCGTCACCGATCCCCACGGCAAGACCACCGAGGCCCGCCGCTACGCCGCACCCACCCCCAGCGACCTCCAACGCGAAACCCGGACCCTCGATCTCCTCCGAGAACGCTTCACCGCATGGCAACGCGAGGGATTCATCCCGTCGAAGGCAATCCCGCTCGGAGGTGATAAGACTGATGAGCCGATCCGCACCCGCGGTTGGACCCATTGGCATCATCTCTTCACGCCGCGCCAACTCCTGACCAACGGGCTGTTCGCGAGTTTAGGATCCGCAATTGCCCGGTCGCGAGAGGCGCGAGTGGGAGTGCTCCTCGGGGTCGGCAGGATTGCCAACTGGAATGCGCGTCTCTGCCGATGGCATCTCCGTGGGATAGCCATGGATAAAGGGGAAGATGTGTTCAGCAACCAAGCACTCAATACACTCTTCAATTTCTCGTGCCGTCCCATGTCCTACCTGGACGATGCTTGGACTGTCTTCAACAGAGTGCAGCCGTTGTTCCTTAACCAAGGACGTCCAGTCGTAACAAAAGACGCCCGCGACCTTCGCGAGATCTGTGACCTTTGGATCACCGACCCGCCCTACGCCGACGCGGTGAACTACCACGAACTCGGCGACTTTTTCCTGGCTTGGTACGACAAGCAGCTGGCTCGTGCCTTCCCGGATTGGACGCCGGATGCGCGGGCGGAGTTGGCGGTGCGCGGGGACGGGGACGATTTCCGGCGTTCGATGGTGGAGATTTACAAGAACCTTGCCCGTCACATGCCGGACAACGGGATGCAGATGGTGCAGTTCACACATCAGGACCCGGGCGTGTGGGCGGACTTGGGAATGATCCTGTGGGCGGCGGGGTTGAAGGCGACGGCGGCGTGGACCATCAGCACCGAGACGGAGGCGGTGGGGATCAAGAAGGGGAACTACGTGACCGGCACCGTGTGCCTGGTCCTGCGGAAGCGTGTTACACCCGAGCCGGGGTTCCTCGACGAGGTGTATCCCCTGGTGGAGGACGAGGTGCGCCGGCAGGTCGCCTCGATGCAGGCCCTGGACGAGGGTGGCGAGCCGAACTTCAATGATGCGGACTACCAGCTCGCGGCGTACGCGGCCGCGCTCAAGGTCCTGACGCAGTACGCCACGTTGGACGGGAAGGACGTGGAACATGAGGTCTTCGCGGTGCGGGACCGGAACACGAAGAGCGACTTCCAGGCCGTCATCGAGCGCGCCATCACCATTGCCTGTGATTTGCTCATCCCGCGCGGGCTCGATGCCTCATGGAGGGAGCTTTCGCTCGTCGAGCGGTACTATCTCCGGGCCTTGGACATCGAAAGCCGGGGTGAACGCCGCAAGGGGATGTACGAGGAACTCGCGCGGGGCTTTGGCGTCACGGACATCCGCCCCTTGCTCAAGAGCGACCAGGCCAACGGCACGCGCATGCACACGCCCAGCGGATTTGCGGCCTCCGGCCTTGCGCCACTCGGAGCTGCCAATGCCCAGCCGACACCGGTCCGGCGCGGCCGTTCTGCGGGCGCGACCCATCCGTTTGCCTCGTCGCCCTTGAGACATCTCCTCTTTGCCATCCGGGAGACGTCTGGCAACGAGCTCAACCCCGAGCCCGGGCGCCAGTACCTGCGTGACACCTTTGGGCAAAGCTACTGGAACCGACGCGAGCGCTTCATCGCATTGCTGGAATGGCTCGCCGCCCTCGGCAACGCCCATGGCATGACCGAGTGGGCCCATGACAGCGAGGCCGCCCGCATCCTCGCCGGGCGATTGAGGAATGATCATGCCTAAGCCGGGACGATGCAGTTGGATCGGTCGTGCTTGCTCGATCTGCTTTCGCAATCATTTCCCTCCCAACTGAATCGTCGCGGCAAAGCCCTCATGAGCACGCCCTTGAAATCCCCATCCACCTCGACCGGCATCCGCGTGGATGCCGTGCGAATCGCCCGCTTCCGATCGCTTCGCGACATCGAGGTGCAACTGGGGGATCGGACACTGCTTGTGGGCATGAACAACGCCGGGAAGACATCGTTCCTCAGGGCGCTGCACCTTGCCCTGGGATCCGACCGCCGACTGGTTTCCGCCGAGGACTTTTCCTTGGCAACCGATGGAACCGAGGCCCAAGACATCCTGATCGATGTCCGGATCGTGCCGGTAGGCAGCGAAGGGAACCGGGCGAAGACGTTCGACCAGAAGTGGGTGGACAACGACCTCGGCAACGATGTGATCCAGTCGGATTCCGCAGAGCATGAGTTCGTCGCCATTCGCACGCAGATCCGCCGGGACGCCGTGAAGAACGACATTGCCATCGAGAGGTTCGTGCTGCGCATTTGGCCGGAGTTCTCGGAGTGGAAAAAAACGAGCGCTGGAAGGCGTATCGGCCGCTTTGAGCAACTGGCCTCTTTTTTCATCGATGCCCAGCGCGACGTCGTGGGCGATCTCCGCGCCCGGTCCTCGTACATGGGGCGATTGCTCTCCAAGGTGGAGATTCCGGACGCGGCGGTGGCCGAGCTGGAGGAACGCATCCGCCTGCTCAACGACGATATCGTCACCAAAAGCCAGGTGCTCAGCCATGTGCGCGATGTGCTCGCCGGGCTCAATCGTACCGTCCCCGCATTTGGCGACGGCGTGGAAATCAGTCCGGTGAGCAAGAACATGCGGGAGCTGGTGAAGGGGGTTGGCGTCCACTTCTCGGACGGGTCGGGCTCGTCGTTCCCCCTGGAATCCCATGGAATGGGCACGCGAAGCTGGGCATCGCTCCTGAGCTTCGATGCCTACGTGTCATGGACCGCAAGGCTGGCGGATCGGGAGAGGCTTCCCTTCCATCCGGTTCTGTTCCTGGAAGAGCCAGAGGCCCACTTGCATCCCAACGCCCAACGGTCGGTCTATGGCCAGCTTGGCCAGGGCATCGGGCAACGCATCGTCAGCACCCACTCCCCTTACATCGCCGGCCAAGCCGACCTCCCGTCGATCGTCCACTTCTCCAAGATCGGAGGTGGCACCGTGATTCGACGGCTGCCAACCAACCAGCTCAGCGATGAGGACACGCGCAAGATCCGCCGGGAAATCCTTCGCAGCAGGGGTGAGCTGCTCTTCGCCCGCGCCGTCGTCCTGTTCGAGGGAGAAACTGAGGAACAGGCGCTCCCCCTTTTCGCACAGCACCACTGGAACCGTCATCCCTTCGAGGTCGGGGTCGCCTTCGTGGGCGTTGGCGGCGATGGCAACTACGCGCCATTCCTGCGGACCTTGGAGGCCATTGGCATCCCGTGGTTCATCTTCAGCGACGGCGAACCCAAGGCACGCGACACGGTCACCGCTGCGTTGCAGAAGGTTGGAGCCGCAACAACGCACCCCCATGTCATCACCCTTCCCAATGACCGAGCCATCGAGGGCTACCTGTTGGACGAGGGCTACCAGAACGAGATCAAGGAGGCCGTGATCGGCATCAGTGGGCCGTACCACTCGACTCAACACGAGCAGGCCAAAAGGAAGGAAGTGGCGAACTGGGACGACACCCAGCTCCTCCAGAGCCTTCTCGAAAAAAAGACCCGGATGGCGACGCATTGGGCCGAGGCGATTCTCCGCGACGAGGGCGAACGTTGCATCCCGCGTGCAATCCGGGATCTGCTGCAAAAGGTCGATGCAGTCCTCAATGCCAACCCTAAGCAGGACAAGGAATGAGCCTTCACCTTTCCCCATCCCAACGAAGGGTCGTGGAGGCCGGGGCCGGCCATTATCTCGTGGTCGCCTCGGCTGGCAGCGGCAAGACCCGCGTCCTGACGGAACGCGTCCGGCATCTGCTAGCAGTTCGGCAGATCCGATCCCGCATCCTGGCCCTCACCTTCACGAACAAGGCCGCCGAGGAGATGCGACAAAGGCTGAGCGATGCGCCGGACATGGCGGATCGAACCTACATCGGCACCATCCACAGCTTTTGCCAGACCATTCTGGAGGCGC
>CAIRNV010000447.1 GCA_903880005.1 uncultured Verrucomicrobiota bacterium
CAGTTGGGAGGGAAGTGATTGCGCCGCAGATTCTTTCGCAAGACGAGGAGTGAGCGAGGCGCGGGCCAGCTCGCGGCCCGTAACGAGCGAAGGACGAAGCTCTTGCGAAAGAAGATCAAGCAAGCACGACCGATCCAACTGCATCGTTCCGGCTTAGCCCTCCACTTCCCGGCTCGCGTCGCCCGCGCGATTCGCCAAACCTCGCCCCATGGACATGGGCTTGGCGGGCAAGTCGATCATCATCAGCGGGGCGGCGCGCGGCATCGGCGCGGCCACCGCGCGGGCCTTTGCTGCGGAGGGAGCCATGGTGGCCGTCGTGGATCGTGACCTGGACGCCGCCCATGCGCTCGCCTCGCTTCTCCCCGGCGCGCGCGCCTTCTGCGGCGACCTTTCCGACGCCGCCGTCTGCGGGCGCGTGGTGGCTGAGGCGGCGGCGGCGTGGAGATCCATCGACGTCCTCGTCAACAACGCCGGCGTCAATGACTCGGTCTCGCTGGAGCAAGGGCCCGACGACTTCATGGGCTCGCTTCGTCGCAACCTCCTGCACGTCTTCGCCCTCGCCCACCACGCCCGGCCCCACCTCGTCGCCTCACGCGGGGCCATCATCAACGTCAGCTCCAAGGTCGCCGACACCGGCCAAGGCAAGACGTCCGGGTACGCCGCCGCGAAGGGCGGGGTCAACGCCCTCACCCGCGAATGGGCGGTGGCCTTGGCCCCCCATGGCGTCCGCGTCAATGCCGTCGTCCCCGCCGAATGCGACACCGACCAATACCAACGTTGGTTCGCGACCCAGTCGGATCCCGCCGCCGCGAGGGGAGCCATCGAGCGACTGGTGCCGCTGGAGCGCCGCCTGACCCGGCCCGAGGAGGTGGCCGACATGATCGTGTTCCTCGCGTCGCGACGTGCGAGCCACGTCACGGGCGAGATCGTGCACGTGGACGGCGGCTACACGCGGCTCGACCGCGCCGCGAGTGGCGAGCACGCGAAGTGGGGCTAGCCCCCCCGAGACCGTGCCGTGGAAACAGCAGCTTCCTCCGGAAGCCGAGGGGTGAGCGAGGCGCGGGCCAGTACGAGTCCCGTAACGAGCGAAGGACGAAGCTCTTGCGAAAGAAGATCCAGCAAGCACGACCGACCCAACTGAATCGTCCCGGCTTAGGATTAGGTCCGTGCCATCACATCCTCCAGCTTCGACGCCTTGATAAACCGCGCCGGATTATCCCCGTCGTGCATCAACTCGGCGAAGTGGGCTTCGCCGCATCGGATCTTGCCGCTCTCACGGTCGCGCAGGTCGTCGGTGAAAAGACTACTCTTGGTTTCCACGACGAAGAACAGCCGTTCCGAGCCGTTCCTATCAACGAGGACCGCCCAGTCGGGGTTGTAGGTGCCCAGCGGGGTTAGGACTTTGAACCAGCTGGGCAGCTTGGCGTAAACCTTAATGGCCTCGTTCCTCTCCATCTGCTCGGCAAAGGTGCGCTCGGTGTCCGACTGGTAGATAACCTGCTCGTGAACAGCCTTTGAGGCGTCGATCATCGACTTCATGTACCCCGTCAGCTCCTCCTGCTGGAATAGCTCTTGGGCGTAGTAGAACTCCCCTCCGAGGCGCTGGTATTTGATTCCGTCTACCAAGGCGAGGCGCTTGGCACGGTTGATCGCCTCACTGGTCAGTTCAATGAACTGCTGGGGGTTGCGCTTGAAGTCGTCCAGTCGCCCGCTGCCGTTGAGGATACGCACGAGGCTGCGTCGCGTGAGCTGAGTGCGGTCCTGCAGCTCTGTCAGGACATCCGGCAGATCGATGTCGCCTTCCTCGATGTTCACGGGTGCCGAGGTGACGGTCTCGTTCGTTTCCACTCCGGAACGTCCGATGGCCACGTCGGCCTTGCGCCAGTGCAGCCGTGTCCTCGTGATGGGTGGGGCTTCCTGCATGGCCTTGATGCAGCTGCTCAGCAAGGCCGCATTGTCGAACCGAACCCGGTAGGTGGTCTTGTGCTTGATCCGTTCCCAAAGTGCCTTGAACTCCTCGCTCTCAAGCACGGCCCGACGGGTTTTGACCTGCCTCCGTTCGTCGGCGTTTTTGATCTCCAAGCGACCAGCCAGCTTGCGGAGGATCTCCTCAATCTGAGGCAGCTGGTCCGCGAAGGTCGGCGGAACGCTCAAGGTACCCTCCTTGAGTGCCTTCTTGAGGGACTCCTGCACCTTGCCCTTGGCGTCCACGTATCCGGCCGATCGCAAATGCTCCCAAAGCTCCTTGGACTGGGCGAATCCCAGCGGGGTCGTCTTGCCGTCCGCACCCGCCACGGAGATGCCGGCAAATTGATGCTCGGCCACCATGCCGAACCGGATGCCGGTATCCTCTTCGATCTCCTTCTGAAGGTTCTCGGCAAACTGCTCGTAGCTCTCGGTGGCCACCACCGTCAGCGTGTTGATCTCGAAGCCGCGCAATCGTTCGCCGGCTTGGTTGACGCACAGGCGCAACCCGCGACCGATGGTCTGTCGGCGTTCACGTTCCGTGCCCATTTCCCTCAGGGCACAAATCTGGAACACATTCGGATTGTCCCACCCCTCGCGCAGCGCCGAGTGGGAGAAGATGAACTTCAGCCTGGTGTCGAAGCTCAGCAGCTTCTCCTTGTCCCGCATGATCAGGTTGTAGGTGTCGTCGTCGGCCTTGGTGTCGCCCCTCGTGTCCTTGGCGATTTCCACGGTCTTGTTGCCCACCTTCTTTTTGTCCACGGAGAAGTACCCGTCATGGACCAGCGATGCGTCCGTGGCGACGTCCACCTCTTTGAAGAGGCTCTGGTAGTCGGGGTGCACGGCCAAACGCCGGTATTCTTCCTCGAAGATGAGGGCGTATTCGCCCTTCACGGCATTTCCCTCCGTGTCGTATTTCCGGTAGCGCTCCACGGCATCGACAAAGAAAAGGCTCAGGACCTTGATGCCCAGGGGTGCCAGCCGGCGCTCCTTGTCCAGGTGCTCCTTGATGGTCCGCTGGATCATCTGCCGCTGGATCGCCAAGGGTTCCACATCACC
>CAIRNV010000448.1 GCA_903880005.1 uncultured Verrucomicrobiota bacterium
CGGTAGTGGTACCGGAACATGCGCCGCGCCAGGTCCGGGTCGCGCTGGGCCTGCACCTCGACATGGATCAGGAGCAGGGCGCTGCCGCCGTCCTTGAGGCCCACCTCGACCAGCTTGTCGGCGCGCATCTCGCCCGGCTCGCCTTCTGGCAGGATGGCCTGGAGTTGCCCGTCGAGGAACTTGGGCTTGCGGGACCAGTCCACCAGTGCGGCGACGGGCGGGAAGAGCATCTCGAGGAAGGGCCGAAACAGGTGCTCGATGACGAGCTTCCATGCGGCGTCGTAATGGTCGGGCGGGGTTTTCAAGGGCGTGGGTATCGTTCCCACGCCGGATGAAGGCAAAACGTTGTTGGGGGGAAGTTCGCGAAGGCCTGCATGCACGGGCATGCAAGCGATGGACGACGCTCGTCTGGAAGAAGCTCCATTCCCCAACAGGCGCATGAACCGCCGGGCTCCCGTGGATGTCTTCAAGGCCAGCCCGGCCCCTCCCGCGCTTGCACTACCAACGCCGGCGATCCGCCAGGAACAGGTGCCCCTTCTCGGCCGAACCTTGATAGGCGTCCAGCAAGGGAAAGCCCTTTGGCAGGTTCCGGTTCACCACGGCATCCAGGTAAAACCGTCCCCACACGAACTCACCCGTGCCCACACGCCGGAGCGGCTCCTCGCTTGTGAACGGAGACAGGTACAACGCCACCACGCGGCGCTCGAAGTCCGTGACGGAGAGGAAGTCCTCGCCGTCCTGGCTCCGGACCGCATGCGGCAGCCAGAGGCACTCGCGATCCCCGTACCAAGCCACCGCCCACGGAACGTCGCTCGCCATCAACTCGTCCTGGCGCACGTACCCCGAGACCTCCTGGACGATGTCCGGGCGATAGACCGGGAGCACCATCGGGAAGTTGCGCGGGGGCAACAACGACGTGAGCAAGGGGAGGCTGAAGACCACCCATGCCCCGCCCACGAACATCCCGCGGAGCAACGGATGCCCGAACTCCGTCGAGCCGAGGACGCTGAAGAAGAAGCTCATGGCAAACAACAGCACCAAGGGCGTCATCAACACCATCTGGCAGGACTCGTTCGCCTCCGGCACCAGCGTGCTCCAATGCGTGCGCGTCAGCGCCTCCACCACGAACATCAAGGCGATCGAGGCCACCGTGAACCAACGAAGCCGGCGCAGCCGGTCCGTCCGGAACGGCAGCAACAACCCGGCGACGAACAGGAAGAACGCCCAGTTGCCCGTCAGCTTCGGCACCGCGTTGCGCAGCAGGTCCGCCGCGTTCACCGCGAGCTTGACCCGGACCTCCGTGAGGAGGTTGGGCGACTCCGGGGGCTTCCTCAGGTGCCGCTCAAGCCAAGACTCCGGGAAGCTCTCCGTTCCAGCCAGCACGGTGCTGCCCGCCGTGCCAAGCAACCGCCCGCTCAGGTGGTGGTTGCGGGCCATCCATGGCGCCGCCACGAGCGCGAACGCCAGCAAGCAAGCCGGGACCACGAGCCACCGCCTCACATGCGTGACCAGCATCCAGGCAACGGCTGGGATCAACAGCCACCCGAAGGCGTAACGCGTCAGGAACCCGACCCCGATGACCACCCCCGCCAGCGCCGCCAGGCGCAACGGACGCGCCACCGGCGGCAACAACCCCGGCGCCAACTCGCCCCCGGTCTGGTCCAGTCGCACCAGCACGTCCGCCAACGTCAGCACGAGCACCATGAGGAACGGCGCCGGCAACCCGTTGCTCGACATCCGCCACAGCAGCTCCGTGCCGCCGTACACGGCCGATGCCATCAACCCGACCTCCCAGTCGAACCACCGGCTCCCCAGCCGCCACACGAGCCATGCCCCGCATGCCAGCCACCCCAGGTTGAACAACGTGATGAACGACTCCGGCCATGGCCTCTGCCGAAACGGTTCCAGGGTCAGGCTCGTCCACAACCGCTCCGGGACGACCTTGAACACGCCCGCCAACATCGTGGGGTACACCGGCGGGTTGTGGAGGTCCGGGTGCGGCTTCTGCAAGATCCCCGCCTGCGGTTGGCCGGTCTCCTTGGCGCGCTCCTGCAGCAGGTGGAAGCTCAGAGGCCGCACCAACCGCGTCGTGTAACCCCGCCCCGCCGCGAGGTTGCGACCCAACTGCCCTAGGTCCATGGCCTCCGGGTTCGAGAAGTTCCTGGCCTCGCGAAATAGGTAGATGGTGGCCACCGCCAGGACCGCCATGATGACCAGCCACCGCCGGACCCAACGACGCCCCGCCCCCATGTCCAACGCATGGACCAAGTCCTGCGCACCCCTCGGCCCCTGGCTCATTTCATTTCCTCCAACCCAAACTGGTGAATCTTTCGATGCAAGGTTCGGCGGCTAATGCCGAGCTTCTTCGCGGCCTCGGTCCGGTTGCCATCGCAGGCCTCGAGCGCATGGATCACAAGCTGCCGCTCCGCCTCCTTCCATGACAAGCCCCCCGCCGCGATCTTCTCCCGCGCCTCCTGCACCACGGCCTCGCCGGGAGCCGCACGCAAGGCGGCCGGGAGGTCCTTCACCCCCACCATCTCACCCCGGCACAACACCACGGCGTGCTCCATGGCCGTCCGCAGCTCCCGGACGTTCCCCGGCCATCGATGCCGCAGCAACGCCTCCATCGCCGCCGTCTCCACGCCCTTCACCTTCTTGCCGTTCTCCCGCGCAAACTCCTGCACGAACGCCAGGGCCAACGCGGGAATGTCCGCCACGCGCTCGCGCAGCGGCGGCAGGTGGAGGGGCACCACCGCCAGCCGGAAGTACAAGTCCTCGCGGAACGTCCCCGCCTTCACCATCGCGGCAAGGTCCTTGTTCGTCGCCGCCACCAGCCGCACGTCCGCCGTCAACGTCTTCCCAGACCCCAGCCTCTCAAACGTCCGCTCCCCAAGGAACCTCAGCAGCTTCACCTGCGTCGTCGCGTCGATCTCCCCAATCTCGTCCAGGAACAACGTCCCGCCCTGGGCCAGCTCCACCCGACCCGGCCGACGCTCGTGGGCGCCCGTGAACGCGCCCTTCTCGTGCCCAAACAGCTCGCTCTCCAGCAACGCCGCCGGAAGCCCCGCGCAATGCACCGCCACCCACGGGCCCCGCGACCGCGTGCTCAACTGGTGGATCGTCTTCGCCACCACCTCCTTGCCCGTGCCGCTCTCCCCCGTGATCAACACCGTCGTGCGCGTCGGCGCCACCTGCCGGATCACCTCCATCACCTCCCCAAGCGCCGGCGACGACCCCACCAGCCCCGGCATCCCGTACTTCTGGTCCAGCCTCTCGTGCAACTGCCGGTTCTCCGACTCCAGCCCTCGCCGCTTCAGCGCCCGCTGGATGCGCAATTCCAGCTCGTCGATCTTCAGGCGGCCCTTCGCGATGTAGTCGTCCGCCCCGCGCTTCATCGCCTCCACCGCCACGTCCTCCGACCCGTAGGCCGTCATCAGGATGCACACGGGCGGCTTCGGCATCGCCTTCGCGCGGTCGATCAACTGGAAGCCGTCCTCGCCCGTCATCCGCAGGTCCGTCAACAAAACGTCGAACGACTCCTTCTCCAGCAACGCACGCGCCGCCTCCGCCGACTCCGCCAAATACACGTCGAAACGGTCCTCCAACGCCGCGCGCAACCCCTCGCGCGTCGTCTTCTCGTCATCCACGATCAACAACGTCGGACTCACGCCCTCCAACCTACCCCACACCGCCCCCCGGTGGCGATGCCGAAGCCGATGCTTCCTCACGACGAGGAGTGAGCGAGGCGCGGGCCAGTTTGAGGCCCATAACGAGCGAACGACGAAGGATTTGCGGAAGCAGATCGAGCAAGCACGACCGATCCAACGGGATCGTTCCGGCTCAGCCGGGACGATTCGGTTGGGAGGGAAGTGATTGCGAAGCAGATGCTTCCGCAAGCCAAGGAGTGAGCGAGGCGCGGGCCAGTTTGAGGCCCGTAACGAGCGAACGACGAAGGATTTGCGGAAGCAGATCGAGCAAGCACGACCGATCCAACGGGATCGTTCCGGCCCAGACCACGGCGTCACGCCAAGATCATTCCTGCCGTCCACCAGGAAGCGTGGCCAGATTGGGACGGCGCGCATGCAGCCGATCCAGGAAAGGACCCAACCGCGTCCGGATCGGCGACTGGGAGAGGTAGTCCTCCGCCTCGGCCTTCCGGCCCCGCGAGCGCAGTCCCAGATACACGCGGAGCTCGAGGTGCAAACGCAGGAGATCAGCCGCCTCGCCGAAGCCGAGCGCGTCATACCATCCCATCAAGGCCTCCGCCGTGGACAGGTGGCCCTCGCCCCTCTGGTCCCGAAGCCGGTACCGGCTTTGGGCATCCAGGTTGAGCCGCACCGACCGGCCCCATCCCTGCACGCATTGCAGCATCCGGCCGGACTCGGTCCAACTCCCGTCGATCAGGAGCACCTCGGTTGCAGGCCGCACGTCAGCCTGGCCCACGAACCCCTCGAATGGCTGGCCTCGCGGGTGCAGGATCCACGGGACCTGTCCCGCGGGCCCCGGAACCCCAAGTACCTCGGCGGCGGTCAGGCTCCGATGAAAGACCGTGATGCGGCTGCCGGTGACAACACGCCCGACAAGCCCGCCGGTGCTCGACGGACGCCATTGCTCGCGTCGGTGCTGGAGCACGTGGACGCGCACCGGTGTTTCAACCGAGGGCAGGGCATGGCAGGCACACCAGCGCGGCGGAAGCAGGCATCCGTCACATCGCTCGGTGCCCGCAAGGACGACGCTGCGAGACACACGCAGAGGATGGGGAGTTCAGGGGCCCAGGCAAACGCCGAACCCAGCCCCCTGATCCCCGCGTAAGCCGTTCTTGAGTGCCCGGTTCTCGCTTCACGCGGCCCTGCCGGAGGGTGGACACAGCAGGATCTCTTCGTGGCTTCGTGGCTACCAATGAAACGGCAGGTTGGCCGACCGGGCAGGTTCACTGGCCCCATCAACCAAGGCCTGCTTTGGCCCTGAGCTTCGTGTGATCAAAAAACAGCGTCGCATTCGGCGATCCTGCGGGTGAGGAGGCTGGGAATGCCTCACACGAAGGCGATCGCTCGATTGGAGCGGATGGCCAAGAAGGTCAACATGAGCCGTCATCCCAGGGTTCATGGGTAGCCTCGTCGTGACGAGGAACCCGCCTCACCACTTCAGGTGACGCCGCAGGAACTGGAACGTCCCCACCCCATGGATCGTATGCGGGCCGTCGAAGAACTCGATCTCGGTCCGGTCCGCCATCCCCATCTTCACGTAATGCCTGCGCGTCCGCGCGTACTCGTAGGCGACCCATTCGTCCGGCGCGACGCCGTCGTCGTGCCCGCGCTCGACCATGAACGGCCTCGGGAACACCAGCCATGACAGCTCCGCGTAGTTGAACGTGTTCCCAAGGTTCCACTCCGGCATGTCGTACTCGGACGTCCACAGGTAGCTGTACGGCGAGCGCGACGACGCGTTCTTCCAGATCCACTCGTTGTAGTCGGCCGAGCAAATGCTCAGGCAATACCGTGGCACCAACACGGGCACGCGCATCGCCGTCTTGCCCCCGTAGCTCAGCCCGTAGAACGCCACCCGATCCGGGTCCACCATCGGCAGCCCCGCCAGCCAGTCCGTGATCACCTCGTGCTGCCGCCAGATGAACGACCACAACGTCAGCCCCATCGGCTGCGCCTTCCTCAACACCTGCCGGAACCGCGTCTCCCCGATGTACGGGTTCTGCGGCGCAAACGTGATGAACCCCTGCTCCGCCAACCGATACGCGTAACGATGGTACGCCCCATGGTCCGTCCATGGATCCGCGACGTCCCGAGGCCGCCCCTCCAACCCGTGCTGGCACACCACAACCGGTCGCCTCTCGCCTTCCCGGATTCCCTTCGGCACCAGGAGCATCCCGTACGCAAACACGTCCGGATGCACCTCCAGCCTCACCTCGTACCCCGTCACCCCGTTCGTCTCGAACAACCAACGCGAGGCCGGGGACGCCGGCACCGAGGCACGGGGAATCCGCCCCACCACCTCCCCCGCGAATCGCTCCCGGTACACCTGGGCCGTCTGCTCGAACGTCGCCGCGTCCTTCCGGCTCGCGTCCTTCCAGTAGGCCACCCGGCGGTACGACGACTCGCGCATCAGCCATTGGGTGTCCTCCAGCACCTCCACGTATTGCCGGCGCAGCCGCTCCGTCGCATCTGGCCACGTCACGCCCGGCACGGGCTCCCAAGCCCCGGTCGCCACCGTGGGCAGCGCCAACCCCACGCTGTTCACCAACATGGCCCGGCCCGCATCGCCCACCGCCGTCGCGGCGTCGGCCTCCGACAGCATCACGCGCCCGCCGAGGGCCCGCGAGCGCGCCACCTGCTCGCGAACCTCCTCGACCCTCGGCCGCCAAAGCCTGCCCGGCGCGGCCCCGCCGCGGTCCGTGTGCGTCACCTCCGGATACGCCCCGTGCTCGACCACGAGCACCCGCCCGCCATCCACCAGCGCCCCGATCTCGGCGTCCGTGAAATGCGCCAGCACCGACCACAGGTTCCGGTACACCGGCAATTCCGGCTGGCGTGCCATCAAGCCAAATGCCCCCGCCACCAACGCGCCGCCGAACCGCTCGTCCACCGCCGCCGCCACCAGGGCCGCCACGCCGCCCTCGCCATGCCCCACCACCAGCAAGGGCCGTCCCTTCGGAGTTCCCAGCGCCGTCGCCCCGGACAACGCCCGGCGGACGTCATAGGCCAACGGCGTCACGCCAAACTCCCAGCCGGCCCGCCACAACGTCTCCCGCTGCGAATGCGGCACCGACTTGACCCCCGGGTTCCCCGCGAACCTTGAACCGCGGTCGATCGACGCCAGCACCAGCACCCGGCAACCCGCCGCCGCCCAGCGCAACGCCGATGCCGTGGACACCGGGTTTCCCTCGCCCCATCCACAGGCGGCTTCCGGCGTCACGTCGCAGTCCGGCAACCACACCACGTCCGCCGCCACGACCCCGGTGGGCTCCAACAGCAAGCCCTCGCCGCGCACCCCCCGCACCGCCTCCCACGAGACGGCCGACACACGGCACGCCGCCTGCCTCGCCAACGCGGTGCCCTCCGGTCCCGTTGCCCCCAGGCCACCCACCACCTCCAACCGCAGCCGCGTCCCCGCAGCCTCCGGCAATTCATCCAGCCCAACGATCCGTCGCAACGTCGCCCGCATCTCATCGCGACGGGGCTGGAGCCAGGCGTTGGACCGCACCAGCCCCAGCCCGGTCTGATGCCGGTCCAACCAACGATCCAGGCCCGCGACCATCGCCGCCGCCGCGTCTCCTTCCATCGCGAGGGGCGTCGTGCCCGGGAAGGGCGCACCGGCCGCGCCCAGGGTCTCGGTCATCGACATCCAGCATGCCATCAGGAGCCCGAGGCCCGTGACGAGCGAGCGACGGCGCGCACGTGCGCAAGGTTGCAGCCACCACGACCGATCCAACCGAGGGGAGTTCATGCGCCCATTCATCGCCGGGCACGGCGTGCCTTGGCGAGCCGGGATTGCAGATGGAAGGCCACGCCATGAAGCCCCAACGTTCATGCCGGGCACCCGAGCCCGGACGTTCGGCCGGGGCAACCGGCTTCCTTCCTTTACGCATTGCCCGTTCGCCCGGCAGGGTCACCCCGTGATGATACTGCCAGTCGTCGAGCGGGAGTTGCGCGTCGCGTCGCGCCGCCGCTGGACGTACTGGGGACGAACGGCGGCGGCCTTGGTTTCGGTCCTGGCCATGTCCTGGTGGGTGCTGCTCGCCGGCCGCCTGGGCTCGACCGCCATGGGAAGCGAATTGTTCGTGATGACCAGCTTCCTGGCGGGCTGCATCTGCCTGCTGGCCGGCCCCTTGCTGACGGCGGACGTCGTGTCGAGCGAACGCCGGGAGGGCACGCTTGGATTGCTGTTCCTGACGGACCTTCGGGGATGGCAGGTGTCGCTCGGCAAGCTGGCGGCGTCCTCGCTCGGATCCTTCTTCTGCCTGGTGTCGATGTTCCCCGTGCTGGCCGTGTCCATGCTCATGGGCGGCGTCTCTGGTGCGGAGTACGTGCGCATCGTGGCGTGGCTGCTGGCAACGATGACGTGCTCGCTGTCGCTCGGGCTGCTGGCCTCGACGATGTCGGTGAACCCCAAGCGTGCCGGGGCGTGGGCGCTGGGATTGGTGGTGATGGCCTGCGGCCTGGTGCCCGCCATCGGGGGGCTTGGATGGCTGGTGGGCGACATGTTGCTGGGCTACCCGGACATGCTCCTCAACGAATGGTTCGTGGCCTGGGCAGGATGGATCAGCTTGGTGCCCGCCTACTTTCACGCCCTCGACACCGCCAATTCCAAGTCGGACTTCGAGTACCTCCGGGGCATGGCCCTCTCGCTGGGCCTGACCCTGGGAAGCCTGGCGTGGGCCTCGTGGCGCATGGGCCGGCTCGCCCGGGACGAGGGCGCGCGAACCCCCGCCTCCAGGACGTGGTGGCGGCCATGGCGACGGGGAGCAAGCCGGTCCGACGCCCAGGCCGCGCGCCGACGCCGCCTGCTGGATCGGGGCCCGATGGCATGGCTGGTGGCGCGGCATCGATGGCGAGCAACATGGCTGTGGGGATTGATCGGGCTGGCGGCGCTGGTGAACGCCCTTTGGATCTACATGGAGGGCGGCGTGCTCGGCTCGGGCTTGGAGGCCTTGTGGATCGGCACGTCCTTGGTTCTCCACCTGCTGTTGAAGCTCTGGATGGCGGCGGAGGCCCCCAGCCAGTTCCACGAGGACCGTCGCAGCGGGGCCATGGAATTGATGCTGACGACCCCCCTCCGGGCGGACGAGATCGTCTCGGGACGCATCAACGCCCTGCGACGGCTCTGGACGGGGCCGGTGTTGTGGGTGCTGGCGACGGATTTCGTGCAGATCGGCTTGGGCGTGGCCAAGGGCCAGGGCTCGCAAGACGGCACATGGATCTTGTTTTGGATCACCCGCATGGCGTTCCTCGTGGCGGATGCGTGGGCCTTCGCATGGATGGGCGCATGGCTGGGCGCGAGGACCACGGGGAACCGCACGACGGCCCCCTTGCTGGGACTGGTGTTGGGCCTCCCATGGCTGGGGCTGGCGCTCTACCTGTTGTTCGTCATCACCTTCGACAGGTACTTGTTCAATAGCCTCGGAGAGAAAGGGAACATTCTCTTCGCCATGGTGGGCGGGACGTTGAACTCGGTCTTCTGGGCGGCCTGGGGCCGCCATCGTTTGCGGACGGAGTTCCGATGCTGGGCCATCCTCAGGCCGGGCGAACGCATGCACCGGCCGGAACGCGCCGTCGGGAGCGGCGAAACGGGCGCGGCCAACCCCTCCGTCAACCCGGGCGCCGTGGATGAAGCCGGCCCTCGCGGGGCATCTCCGAGCCAGCGAGACCCGCACAACCCCGTCGGCACCAACACAGCACCATGAACGGACCCTGGCGCGCCATGCTCGGGCGGGAGTTGCTGGAGTCGTCGCGACGCACGCGGACCTGGACGTTGCGTTGGGTGGCCGGGGCGGTGGCGATGGCGGCGTTGATGCTCGTCGTGTGGATTGGCGGCAGCGGCATGACGGGCATGCCGATCGCGGTGGGTGGCCGGGCTGCGTTCACGGCGGTCGGGGTGTTGACGGCGCTGTGGGCCTGGTTCGTGGGTTGCCAGAAGACGGCCGACAGCCTCGGCAAGGAACGCCGGGAGGGAACGCTGGGGTTGTTGTTCCTGACGGACATGAAGGGCTGGGACGTCGTCGTGGGCAAGCTGGCGGGCGCGGGCGTGGACCTGCTGCTTCAATTGGCGGCCACGGTGCCCGTGTTGGTGGTCCCGCTGTTGATGGGCGGGGTGTCCGTCGCGCAAGTCGCATGGCTGGTGGTCGGGCTGCTGGGGGCGTTGCTCATGTCGTTGGCCACGGGCCTGCTGGCGTCCCTGGTGGCGCGGGATCCACGCGAGGCGACGGGCCTCGCCGTGTTGTGGTTGCTGGGGATCTTGCTGGTCCCCATCGCGTTGTTCTTCTTGCTGGGAACCCTGGAACGACCCGTGCCGCAGCCCGTCGCGGAGTGGGTGCTGTTGCCGTCCCCAGTGGTGCCCTTCTCGCAGGCCTTCGGATCCAGCCCATCATGGGGCCTCGCGGCGGCGGCGGTGCTGTTCCAGGCCTGGCTGTCATGGCGGATCTTGAACTGGACCGCCCGATGGGTGCGAACGGTCTGGCAGGAAGGCGGGCGAAGAACCTGGCGCACCCGCTGGACCGAATGGGTGAACCGCGTTCGCTTTGGCGACTCGGGGGCTCGGGCACGGTGGCGAGCCCGATGGCTGGAGATCGGCCCATGGGAGTGGCTGTCGCTGCGTGAACGCTGGAAGCCCGCGCTGCCGTGGGTCCTCACGGCGGTGTTCGGCATCCTCTTCCTGGCCAACGTCGGCCAACTCGGCTGGCGGGACGTGGCCCCGAATGCAACGGCCGTGTTGTCGGTTTTGTTTCACGGGCTGTTCGCCCTGTGGGTCGCCGGCGAGGCCGGCATCACGCTGCACGAGCAACGCACCACGGGCGCAGGGGAACTCCTGTTGACCTCGGGCCTGACGGCCTCTGACGTCCTGGGCGGGCAAGGACGGGTGCTGCGACGGATGTTGCTGGGGCCGGTGATCGCGACCACGGCCCTGGACCTGCTCGTGCTGGCCTCGGTGCCGACCCTGGACAAGGAATGGCGCCAGGTCGCCGCAGGATGGTGGACCCATGTCGCATGCGTCGTCCTCACGCCCTTCACGTGGCGCGCCATGCGCTGGGCCACGACCTTGTCGGTCCTGGAAGGGAAGGCCATCAACGTGGCCGTGGGCCGGGCGGCCACATGGACCTTTGCATGGCCGGTCCTGACGCTGTCCCCCATCGCGGCGCTGGCAGCCGCCTGGGGCGTCTTCGACGGCACCCTCGGGACGTCCTGGTCCGTAACATGCGTGGCCTTGATCCCGGTCCTCCTCATGGCGGGCTGGCTAGCCTGGGGGGCCCAGCGATGGCGCCGCGCCTCCGAGGCCGCCTTCCGCACCGGGTTGGGTGGAGGCAGCCAACGGGCGGCGTAGATCGCAAAGCACCGGAAGACCAGGAACCCACAGGCCCAAGGATTGGGTGCCATCAGGCTCGGGTCTTCACATGACTTGCGAGGCACGGGTCCTTCGGCCCTCACCCAAGTTTTCCGTGGCATGGGTGGGTGGCTTGGGGTGGGATTTGGGCGATGTCGGAGGCGGACTTGTTCGGGACGGCGCCCGCGAGCGGGGGTGCCGAGGCCGTGGCGGGGCACGGCACGGGGGAGGCCTCGCCGCGCCCGCCCCCCTTGGCGGCCCGGATGCGACCGCGGACCCTCGACGAGTACGTGGGCCAGCGTCACGTGCTCGGGCCGGGCTTGCTTCTCCGCCGCGCGATCGAGGCCGACCGCGTCCAGTCGTTGATCCTCTACGGGCCCCCGGGGACCGGGAAGACGTCCCTGGCGCAATTGATCGCCACGCGCACCCGATGCCGATTCGAGCGCCTCAACGGCGTGGAATCCAGCGTGGCCGACCTGCGCCGCGTCTTGCAGTCGGCGGCCCATCGCCTCGCCAACACCGGGATGCCGACGTTGCTCTTCATCGACGAGATCCACCGGTTCAACCGCGCCCAGCAGGACGTGCTCCTTCCCGACGTCGAGTCCGGCGCGGTCCGGTTGATCGGGGCCACGACGCACAACCCGTTCTTCTTCGTCAACGCGCCCCTGGTCTCGCGCTCCACGGTCTTCGAGCTGCAACCGCTCTCGGAGGACGACCTCGCAGGCCTGCTCCAGCGGGCGTTGTCCGACCCCGAGCGCGGCCTCGGCATGCTGCGCGTCGAGGCGGAGCCCGGGGCCATCCGGCATCTTGCGCGCGTCTCGGACGGGGACGCCCGCAAGGCCCTCAACTCCCTCGAGATCGCGGCGCTCACCACGCCCGCCGGAGCGGACGGGACGGTCCGCATCGACCTGGCCGCGGCCGAGCAGTGCATCCAACGCAAGGCCATCGTGTACGACGGGGACGGCGACGCGCACTACGACACGGCGAGCGCGTTCATCAAGTCGATGCGCGGGGGCGACCCGGACGCGGCGTTGTACTGGCTGGCGAAGATGATCCATGCGGGCGAGGACCCGCGCTTCATCACGCGGCGGTTGCTCGTGCACGCGGCGGAGGACGTGGGGTTGGCGGATCCCATGGCGCTGGTGCTGGCGGAGGCGGCCCATCGCGCAGCCGAGGGAATTGGATGGCCCGAGGCCCGCATCCCCGTGGCCGAGGCCGCCATCTACATCGCCACCGCGCCCAAGAGCCACTCGGTCATCCGCGCCATCGACGCCGCCCTGGAGGACGTGCGGAGCGGGCGGACGCTGCCGGTGCCGCGTCATTTGCGGGACGCGCATTACGCGGGCGCGCAGCGCCTTGGCCACGGCGAGGGCTACCTCTACCCACACGACCACCCCGGACACCACGTGGCCCAGGACTACCTGGGGGCCGCGCGCCGCTTCTACGAACCCACCGAGCAGGGCGTCGAAAGGAAGATCAAGGAGCGTTTGGAAAAGTGGCGCGCGGCCGCCGCGGCGAGCGCCCAGGAGGGCGCGGGCGCATGAACGTGGCCGAGGCCAAGGCCCGTTTGCGCGGCGAGATGCGGGAACGCCTCGCGCGGCTGAGCCCCGGGGATTGGACCACGGCCTCCGAACGCGTCTGCCAGCGGGTGCGGGACTTGGACGCGTGGCGTGGGGCTCGTTGGGTGGGAGCCTATGCGGCGATGTCGAGGGAGATCGACGTGGGGCCGCTGATGGAGGAGGCGTTGGCCCGTGGCATGCGGGTCGCCGTGCCGGGCTGGGACGAGGCTTCGGGGACGTATGGGTTTCGCGAGGTGCGGGATCCCGGTCGGGACTTGATCGACGGGCCGCACCGGGCTCGGGTTCCCCGTGGGGAATGCGAGGCGGTGGATCCCGGGCGGCTGGACTTTGTCTTGGTGCCGGGGATAGCGTTCGACGGGCGCGGTGGGCGGCTGGGACGGGGCAAGGGCTTCTATGACCGCCTGCTGGCATGCTCGGGCGGGGTGACGTGCGGCGTGGGCGCGGACGAGCAATGGGTGCCGCAGGTCCCGGTCGAGTCGCACGATGTCCGGCTGGACTGGGTGTTGTTGCCGGGCCGCACCGTGCGGCCGGGTTGAATCGTTTCGGCGGAGGCGTGGGTTCCATGGCGATCGAGACGTTGCTGACAGCAATTGCGGGAGCCGCGGCCGGCGGTGCGGCGGCGTTTTTTGTGTTTCGGGCCCGCGAGCGCGCGCTGCGGGCGGAGGCGGCGGCCCGCTTCGAGGCCGAGGCCCGCGACCTGCGCGCCCGGGCCCTCACGGAGGCCAGCCAAAGCCTCGACGACCGCCGCCAACGCCTCGACGAGGAGGACAAGCGGCTCCGCGAGCGGGAGACCGTGGTGAACCGTCAACTGGACCGGCTGGGAACCGTCGAGTCCGACCTTCGGAACCGTGCCGAGGCCGTCGATGCCACCAGCGCCCGCGTCGAGGAGCAACGCCGGCAGGTGGAGCGGCAATCCGGCGAGTGGCTGGCGCGCATCGAGGCGTTGGCCGGAACCACCGCGGAGGCCGCGCGCAGGTCCTTGCTGGGCGAGGTGGAGGCCAGGGCCTCACGCGAGGCCGCCGAGGTCGCCCGCGCCGTCGTCGAGCGCGCCCGGCACACGGCCGACGACGAGGCCCGGCGCATCATCGCCATCGCCGTCCAACGCTACGCCGGCCGTCATGCCGCCGAGTCCTCCACCGCGCTCGTGGCCCTGCCCGGCGACGACATGAAGGGCCGCATCATCGGCCGCGACGGCCGCAACATCCGCGCCTTCGAGGCCGCCACGGGCGTCACGGTCCTCGTGGATGACACCCCGCACGCCGTCGTGTTGTCCGGGTTCGACCCCGTGCGTCGCGAGGTGGCGCGGCAGGCGATGGAGCGTCTGGTCCTGGATGGCCGCATCCACCCGGCGCGCATCGAGGAGGTGGTGACGGCGGTCAACCAGGAGATGGATCAACTGATCCGCAAGATGGGCGAGGACGCCGCCGCCTCGGCCGTCGTCGCGCTGCCCGACGCGGAGGTCGTGCGGATCCTGGGCCGGCTCAACTTCCGCCACAGCTTCTCCCAAAACGTGCTCCAGCACTCCATCGAGGTCGCGCACCTCTGCGGCCTGATGGCCTCCGAGCTCGGGGCCGACCCCGTCGTGGCGCGGCGCTCGGGGCTGTTCCATGACATTGGAAAGGCCTTGAGCCAGGAGATGCAGGGGCCCCACGCGATCGTGGGCGCCGACTTCCTGCGCCGGAACGGCGAGGGCCCCGTGGTCGTCAACGCCGTCGCCGCCCATCATGACGAGGTCCCCCACGAGTCCGTGTATGGGATCCTCGTTTCCGCCGCCGATGCCATCAGCGCCTCGCGTCCAGGGTCCCGATCGGAGGGCGTGGCGACGTACTTGCAGCGGCTGCAAAGCCTGGAGCAGCTCGCCATGGACTTCGCGGGGGTGGAGAAGGCCTTCGCCATGCAGGCGGGCCGGGAGCTGCGGGTCATCGTCCGCCACGAGGCCGTGACCGACGAGCAGGGCGTGCAAATGGCCCGTGACATCGCGCGTCGCGTGGAGGACGAGCTCACCTACCCGGGACAGATCCGCGTCACCGTCATCCGGGAAACGCGCTGCGTGGAGTACGCGAAGTAGCCGGGCCGCATCGGGCCGGGCCCCACCCTCCCCGCCTTACTCGCCCTGGGTCCGCTCGATGCGCGCCCCGAGCCGCGAGAGCTTCAGCTCCATCCGCTCGTAGCCGCGATCCAAGTGGTACACGCGGTGCACCTGCGTCCGTCCCTGGGCCGCCATCCCCGCGATCACCAGCGCCGCCGACGCGCGCAGGTCTGACGCCATCACCTCCGCGCCGCTCAACGGTCGCCCGCCCTTGATGATGGCCGAGGGGCCCTCGATCCCGATGTCGGCCCCGAGGCGAAGCAACTCGGCGGCGTGCATGAAGCGGGACTCGAAGATTCGCTCCGTGACGATGCTGGTGCCGTTCGCGAGGCACAGCAGCGCCATGAACTGGGCCTGCATGTCCGTGGGGAAGCCCGAATAAGGCATCGTCGTGAGCTCCAGCGGGCGCAGCGTCGAGCCCGCCCCCACCGTCAAGGCGCCGTTCCTTCGCTCCACCCGAGCCCCGGCTTCCCGCAATTTCTCCAGCACCGCCCCCAGGTGATCCGGCCTCGCGCCCCGCAACGTCACCTCGCCGCCCGATGCCACCGCCGCCACCGCAAACGTCCCGGCCTCGATCCGGTCCGGGATCACCCGGTGCTCGACGCCCGCCAGGGCCGGCACCCCGGTCACCGTGATCGTCGGGCTCCCAGCCCCGTGGATGCGGGCACCCATCGCGTTGAGGAAGTCGCAAAGGTCCACCACCTCGGGCTCGCACGCGGCGCTCTCAATCACGGTCACGCCCTCCGCCAGCACCGACGCCATCACCACGTTGGCCGTGCCGAGGACCGTCGGCCCCGACCGGCCGCCCATGAACACCGTCGTGCCGCGGAGCCCGGGGGCCTCGGCGTGGACGTAGCCGCCCTCGATCCGCATCGCCGTGCCCAAGGCCGACAACCCCTTCAGGTGAAGGTCGATCGGGCGCGTGCCAATCACGCAGCCGCCCGGCAACGACACCGATGCCTTCCGCAACCGGCCCACCAGCGGGCCCAGGATGCAAATGGACCCGCGCATCTTGCGGATCAGGTCGTAGTCACCCGTGCCCGTGATGTTCTCGGCGCGCACCGTCAGCGTGCCGCCCTCCATCGTCACCACCGCGCCCAGGGATTGCAGGATGCGGCACATGAACCGGACGTCGCTCAGGTCCGGCACATGGTGGATCACGCACGTTTCCCGCGTCAGCAACGTGGCCGCCATGATGGGCAACACCGCGTTCTTGGAGCCGCTCACCTCCACCTCGCCGCGCAACACCGTCCCGCCCTCGATGACAAAGCTGTCCATGACCTGATTTGTGGAATTCGCCCGGCCCGGGACGCCTCCGCGCACCAGCGCAGGACGACGCCTAGCGCCGTGACCCGCGCACGATGAGAACGCGGTCCCGCCCGCTCAAGTCTTTACCCAGCCGCGCATCCATCCATTCGTCACGGCCGAACCAGCGCAGCAACTCCCCGCCTTGCCCGTCGCCAAACTCCAGCACCAGCCAACCTCCCGGAACCAACGCACGCCAAGCCGCCACTCCCAGCGTCCGGTAGGGCCCCAGCCCGTCCGCGCCGCCATCCAACGCCAGCCTCGGGTCATGCCCCCGCACCTCGGGCTCCAGGCCCTCGATCTCCCCCGATGGAATGTACGGCGGGTTGGAGACGACCAGGTCGAACAACCCCAGCCCATCCAGCCGCGCCCCCTCCCCGAAGGCATCCCCAAGGACCCAACGCACGCGTCCCTCCAACCCGTGGCGACGGGCGTTCTCGCGGGCCACCTCCAGCGCTTCCCCGGACACGTCCATGGCCACCACCTCCGCCCCCGGGTGCCGACTTGCCAACGCCAGCGCGATGCAACCCGAGCCCGTCCCAAGATCGAGGATCCGCGGCGACGCCCGGCCCTCGATGCACGACGAGGCCATCAACACCACCTGCTCCGTCTCCGGGCGCGGTACCAGGACCCGCCCGTCCACGCGAAGCTCCATCCCAAGGAACGACGCCGTCCCCACGACGTGTTGCAACGGCTCGCGACGCGCCCGACGCGCGACGCATTCCAAGAACCGGCCCGCGTGAACGGCCTCCACGACGTCGTCGCCCATCGCCATCCGCCGCAGGCGTGGCATGCCCGTCGCATGCTCCAGCAACAGCTCGGCATCCAGCCCGGCGGACTCCACCCCGGCCCGGGCCAACTCCTCGGCGGCGGCGCGGATCAACGCCTTGGCGGAGGACGGGCCGTTCATTTCCCCGGGGTCTTCTCGGTCGCCGTCGCGGTGGGACGGCGGAACACGAGCACGTGTTGGCGGGGCAACCGATGGTCGTTGGTCACCCATTGCAGGTCGTGGAGGGCCATCTCCCGACGCACCTGCGCCTCCGTCATCTTGTGCAGCCGCTTGATGGGCACCCAGGCATCCTCCCCGCGGTACTCCACGAGCACCAAGCGTCCCCCCGGCTTCAAGGCCTCCACCATCCCCCGGGTCGTCTCGAACGGAAACGCGCACTCGTGGTAAACATCGACGAGCACGATCAAGTCGAGGGTGTTCGCCGGAAGCCCCGTTTCCTCGGGCGTCGCCAGGACCGTCTGGACGTTGTCGATCTGCCGCGCCGCCATGTTCGTCCGCAGGATCCCCAGCATCTCGGGCTGGATGTCCGTCGCATACACGCGCCCGGAGGGCCCCACGTTGGTCGCCAGGCGCCACGTCAGGTAACCGCTGCCCGCGCCGACGTCGGCCACGAATTGTCCCGGCTTCAAGCCGAGCGCCCCCAGCAACCGCAGCGGCTGCTCCTCCATCATGCGCTCCGGACGCTCCAGCCAAGGGGCCCCCTGATGACTCATGAAATGGGCGATCTCCCGCCCCATGAACCACTTCCCCATGCCGTCGGGCGATCCCGCCCGCTCCTCATACAGCGGCTCCGGCGGCGGCGGCGGGGCCGCGCACAGCGCCCATACCACCCAACCCAACCCAAGGCCCGCCACCCATCGTCCCTTTCTAAAAACGCCACGCATAGGGCCATCCTCCTTCCGCCACGCATGCGCGACAGCAAAAACTCCATGCCCCGGGCAAGGCATCCCGCCGGCCCGCGCCGGGCCGCGTCTCGCTCGCGCCTCGTCGTGGCGCGGGATGGCGAAGCAGATGCTTGCGCAAGCCGAGGAGTGAGCGAGGCGCGGGCTGGTACGAGGCCCATAACGAGCGAACGACGAAGGATTTGCGCAAGCCGATCGAGCAAGCACGACCGATCCAACGGAATCGTCACGGCTTAGGCTGGCGCTTGGCCCGTTGCTCTTGGAAGAACGACCTGAGCATCTGGCGGCATTCGTGCTCGCGGACGCCGGGCGTCACCACGCAGCGGTGGTTGAGCGTGGGGAATTGAAGGAGGTTCAGGGCTCCACCGGCCGCGCCGCCCTTCGGGTCATGCGCGCCAAAGACCACGCGCTGGAACCGCGCGTGGACGATGGCCCCGGCGCACATGGGGCATGGCTCCTTGGTCACGTAAAGGGTGCAGTCGTTGAGCCGCCAGTCGCCCACGACCTGCTGGGCCTGTGAAATCGCCAGCATCTCGGCGTGGGCCGTGGCGTCCTTCAGCAATTCCACCTGGTTCGCCGCCCTCGCGATCACCCGCCCGTTGCGCGTCACCACGCAGCCAATGGGAACCTCGTCCGCCGCCTGCGCCCGCGTCGCCTGCCTCAACGCCTCGCCCATGAAGAACTCGTCCGAGACCCGGTCGATCATGGGCGACGCCGGGCCATCGACGGCCACCACGCCGCCCCCTTCCTCCGACGGGGTTTCGGGGGAGCCGGGGCCCGGCAAGGATGGCCGGCACTCCAGGATCTCCCATGCGGCCGAGCCATCGACGTGGCAGGTGCAGTGGGCGGCGAAGTAGCCCCTCCGATGCGCCCAAAACAACGGCCAGATTTGGTCCCGGTCCGTCGCGGGCAACGGGAGCGCACCCAGGCGTTCGCGCGGGACAAATGCAAACCGGCCCTCGCGATCCGGCGGGGGCACGCGTTCGATCCGGGGCAGGACCTCGAACAGGAACATCAACCAATGCGCCTGCCCTTCGTAGCCGGACTCCGACACGACGCCGGTGAGGTGCAGGTCGGCGGGCGTGAGGACGAGGCCGGCCTCCTCCCGGGCCTCGCGCACGGCGCAAGCATGGGGCGACTCGCCTTCCGCCTGGTGAAGCTTCCCTCCAAACGGGCTCCAAAGCCCCCGGTTGGGCTCCTGGGCCCGCTCGAGCAGCAACACCTCGTCGGCGTGGTTGAAGCAGTAGATGAGCGTCGCGACTTTGTAGGGAAGCGCCATGCGCGGGTCAGGGAACGGTCCCCGGCGACGGAGACGCGAGGCAAGGCCCAATGTGGGGGCAGCCGCTGGGCTCCCTCGGAAAAAATCCCCGCCCTGGCCGTGAAGGACAGGTCCCATCTACCTGAGGAACCAAGTGGGAACCACGTGGCTTCGCCGCCTTCCAGTGAAGGCATGACGTTGATAGCGCCGACGCTTTTGCTCCCATGACTGTTAACAAGGTCGAAGGACATTGTCCCGATGCACGCACCGGGCAGGGATAAATCAGAAAGAACCCGCCGTGCCTTTCCCTTCCTTCATTCCACCCCTCGAAACAAGAGGAATCCCGGGAAATCTAGCGGGGCGGTCCCTCGCAGGACGGACGTGGGAGATCCGGTGGCTAGTGTCGTGTCTCACAAATGGCTGGTGTTGGGTTGCTCCAAGAATGCCCCGGGGCAAGGCGTGAGGACGGAGCCTACCCGCAGCGGTCTGTGACGGACGATCCACGAAGCCC
>CAIRNV010000449.1 GCA_903880005.1 uncultured Verrucomicrobiota bacterium
GCTTGATCAGTGTCAAGCCACTCCAGAATAGGCCCGCTAGAATCTGCGGCCGCCAATAAAAATCCGCTCGCGCACAGGGGGTGCGAGAGCTCCGGTGAGACCGGAATTTAAACAGGCAGGGCTACCTTCTTTTCATTGGGGCAATACTTATGAGTGGTGATGTAACCAAAGCCGCAGCGCTTCCGACATACAACTACGACATCGTCCGACAATTCGCCATCATGACCATCGTGTGGGGCATTGTTGGTATGGGCATTGGTGTGTTTATTGCGGCCGAGCTGGTGTGGCCGACACTAAACGATGTTTTTCAACCCTACAGTCATTTTGGTCGCTTGCGACCTTTGCACACCAACGCGGTGATTTTCGCTTTTGGCGGCTGTGCGTTGTTTGCGACTTCGTATTATGTGGTGCAGAGAACCTGCCAAGCGACGAAGGCCTTGCAAAGGTAGGTCCAACACAGCACGAATCCTCCAGCCGGGTCATTCCAGCCTCGGCATGACGGGTCAAAAACAGGGATGCACAACATGCGTTCGGTCGAACTTTTCTCGGGTGCGGGTGGCATGGCTTTGGGCTTGGAAGGTGCTGGCTTCGATCCGGTGGCCTTGGTGGAGAGGAACAAGGACGCCTGCGCGACGCTGCGACGGAACCGACCGTCGTGGGATGTCATTGAGACGGACGTCCGTGAGTTGGATTTCAAGCGGTTTGGCGAGGTGGACATGGTGGCGGGAGGGCCTCCGTGCCAGCCCTTCTCGATTGGAGGGAAGTCGCGAGGCTATGACGACACCCGCGACATGTTCCCGCAGGCGGTTCGGGCCGTCCGGGAATTGAAGCCGCGAGCATTCTTGTTTGAGAACGTGAGGGGTTTGCTGCGCGAGGCGTTCAGCAGCTACGTCGAGTTTGTCCGGCTCCAGCTGACCTACCCCGAGTTCCCGGTGTCCAGCAATGTGGCGTGGGACATGAACCTCCAACGATTGCAACGGCATCACACCTCGGCCGGAAGGCATGGCGGCCTCACCTACCAAGTCAGCCTTCACCTTGCGGATGCAGCGGACTTCGGCGTTCCCCAGCGGCGGCACCGGGTTTTCTTTGTGGGATTCCGGTCAGACTTGGACGCCAAGTGGTTTTTTCCTGCGGCAACCCACTCCTCGGAGGAGCTGATCCGGGCCAAGCATGTCAACGGACGGTACTGGCGGGAGCACGGACTCGACCGGCCGGCGGATTTGCCATCGTCCTTGACGGCCCGGGTCAATGAGTTGCGCAACGAGACGCTGCTGCCCTCGGGATTGAGATGGCGAACGGTTCGCGACGCGTTGCATGGTTTGCCTCCGCCGGGGGAGGGAAATGGCATCGCCAATCACAAGGCGCAGCCGGGGGCCAAGGCTTATCCCGGTCATACGGGAAGCCCCTGGGATGATCCAGCCAAGGCCCTCAAGGCCGGGGATCATGGGGTCCCCGGCGGCGAGAACATGCTCGCCGATGTCGATGGCTCGGTCCGCTATTTCTCCATCCGTGAGTCCGCTCGCATCCAGACCTTCCCGGATGATTATGTGTTCCCCGGCTCGTGGACGGAAAGCATGCGGCAGTTGGGAAATGCCGTCCCGGTGTTGCTGGCCAAAACGGTTGCGGCATCCATCTACCGGCAACTGAAGGCCCCTCATGGAAGAGAAGCCTCCGTTTAACCCCTTGGACAAGGCCAACCTAGGCCGTGCGATTGTCGAGGCCCTTCTCGGGAGCAAGCCGCGAGCCTTGTCCGACGTGGCTGAGTTCCAGGGGGCTGGCATCTACGCCATTTACTATCACGGCAGGTTTCCTGCCTACAGGGCGCTGGCCGCGCTGAATCAGCCTGATCCCACATGGCCAATCTACGTGGGGAAGGCCGTTCCTCGGGGCGGCAGGAAGGGAGGCGAAATGGATGCCTCCATCGAATCCAACGCGCTTTGCGAGCGGCTTCGAAAACACAAGGCCTCCATCGATCTCGTGGAATCCCTGTCCATGCGAGACTTCACGTTCCGCAGCTTGGTGGTCGATGACGTTTGGATCTCCTTGGGGGAGACCTTGGTGATCCAAAGGTTCCAGCCCTTGTGGAATCACGTGGTCGAGGGTTTTGGCAACAATGACCCCGGATCGAAGCGATATGCCGGGAAACGCCCCTTGTGGGATGAGTTGCACCCGGGCCGTCCATGGGCCCGAAGATGCACGCCGCCCAAGCATGACCGGGATGCGATCCTCAACATGGTGTCGGACTACATGAAGCACGTGCTGGGACGGGAGTGAGAAGCCTGGCTCGGGCGCGGGGTTCCCCACTCCCTTCCGTCGAGCGAGGGAAAACGTTGGATGGGTGGATCAAAACCCCGGCGGCCTCGCTCGATGCCATGGGGTGGCCCTCTGGTAGGCGCGGGCGACCTTGAGGAGGCGTTCCTCGCCGAACCAGCGCCCCAGCAGGCAGAAGGTGTTCGGCTTGCCGCCGTCCTTGGCTCCGCCTGGTAGGACCACGCACGGGTGGCCTGAGAAATTCGAGAACATGAGTGCGTCGCCCGCCCACGGGGGCGCGACGACGGCGTCGAAGCGGGAGAGGATCCGTTCCATCTCGCGGGCGAGGAGCCATCGGGCGCGGTTGGCCTCCAGGTATTCCACGGCCGGGACCATGCGTGCCGCGCGGAACTGGTTGGGCCAATTCCAATCCTCCTGCTGCACCAATCCCTCCGCCCGGCCGTCGCGGACC
>CAIRNV010000450.1 GCA_903880005.1 uncultured Verrucomicrobiota bacterium
CACCACGGGATCCGTGCCCGGGGCCGAAGGCAGAGAGGATGGCGTCGCCATGAACACGCGCGTTTGCCATGTCGTGGGATGCACCGCGATGCCCGCCACCTGCCCGCGATCATTGATCGCCACCGCGCGCCGGAGCTGGAAGCCGTCCGTCCCATCCACCAACGCGTTCAGGTCGAAGGCCGTGCCATCCCTCCAAACCATGGCCCGGTCGGACGTTCCAGCACCCATCGCGCGACCCCAGCCCGCCACCGTTCCTGACGCGTTGATGGAAGCGCCCCAGGCATTGTGCCCGGGCAACGAGCCCAGGATTTGCATCCGGCCTTCCGACCAGACAAAGGCTCGGCGCTCGGGATCGGATTCGCCCACCACGCCCACGACCTGGCCGGCGTCATTGATGCCCCACGCCTGCGACGCCTCCTCCGTCAAATCCGTGAACACGCCGTCGTCCCAGAGAAACGCCCGCATGGGTTCGCGCAGCGGAACCCTCCAGCCCACCACCCGGCCGCGCCCGTCGATGTCGCGGGCCTCGCCCTCCATCTCGCCCAACACCTCCACGGTGCCCCCGCCCCGCCACAGGAACGGACGCGACCACTCCGCGCCGGGGCGCGTGCGGCCCACGACATGGCCGCGATCGTTCATGGCCATCGGCAACACCGCCGGCCCGCTCGCCTTGATCCAGCTTCCACCCGGCCCCAACAGGAACATGCCGTTCCAACCCGGATCCTCGACCGTCACCAACCCCAGCACGGTCCCCGACGCGTTGATGTCCCAGGCCTCACCCCGTTCCCATTCCGGCGTCAGGTCCGTCACCACGCCCGTCGTCCATCGAAACCCATGAACCCGCGCCGACCCCGACGTGATGTCCGAGTAACCCACCACCGTCCCGTCCGGGCCGATGGCATTCGGGGTGGGATAGCTCCCGCCCAAGGCCGACGTCATCACCACCCGGTAACGCCCCGGCGTCGCGGGCGAACGCACGGTCACGGCGACCGGTGCGGACGTTGCCGTCGCCCCGAACAAGTCGGTCCCCACGGCACGGAACTCGTAGGAGCCCACGACGAGGTTGGAGACGACCAGCACGGAGGGGTTGGTCGTGCTGTAGGTGTTGTTGAGGGGCACCGGTCCAAAGCCGGGGCCTGAGACCAGGAACTGGTGGAACTGGAAGTAGGGCGGTTGCGTGACCGTCTCCGCCCGCAACGTGATCGCGGCAGGCGCCACGAGGTTCGTCTCACCGCCTTCCATCCCGAGGTAGGTGCGCGGCTTCGCATAGGGCAACGGGATCGCTTGATGCTGGATCACCACCGGCGCCGAGGTCGCCATCGAGCCCGCGTCGTCCATGGCCACCACGTGATAGGTGTTGGTCCCGGCCGGGACGTTCACCAATGCGAACCGATAAGGCTCAGTCGCGGTCGAGCCGATGGGCCGCCCGTCCCGCAGCAGCGTCAATCGCTCCACGCGCCCGTCCGGGTCGGAAGCCTCCGTCACGATCTTCACCTCGTTCGTCACCACGAACGCCGCCCCATCCACCGGCGATACGATGCGCACAAAGGGACGGGCGTTCACCTGCACCACCACCCGCTCCGAAGTGGCCCGGCCGCCGCGGTCGTCGATCGCGACCGCCCGCACCCCCAACGTCCCGGGAATCGCCGCGCCCACCACGTGCTCGAACGGCGCCAACACATCCCGCGTCAGCAAGCGCCCCGAGTCGTCCATGAAGTCCACCCGTTCCACCCGGCCATCCG
>CAIRNV010000451.1 GCA_903880005.1 uncultured Verrucomicrobiota bacterium
CGTCGTTCGCTCGTTACGGGCCTCGTACCGGCCCGCGCCTCGCTCACTCCTCGGCTTGCGCAAGCATCTGCTTCGCAATCCCTTCCCTCCCAACTGAATCGTCCCGGCTTAGATGTGCCCAAGGAGCCCCGCCGTCTCGGGGAAGCCCGAGAGGATGTTGAAGCTCTGCACCGCCTGGCCCGAGGCGCCCTTCACCAGGTTGTCCTCGGCGCTCACGATGACGAGGCGGCCCGTGCGCGGGTCGAGGCGCCACGCCAGCTCCAGGAAGTTGGTGCCCACCACGTTCTTCGTGTCCGGCATGGCCTTGCCTTCCAGCACGCGCACAAACGGCTCGTTGGCGTACGCGCTGGCGTAGCAGTCGGCGATGCGGCGCCCCAGGTCCGCGGCGGCCTCCGCCGTGTGGAAGGCCTCCGCCGGGGCCACGTACAACGTCGTGTGAATGCCCCGATGCACGGGCACCAAGTGCGGCGTGAACTGGATCACCACGGGTTGCCCGGCCGCGAATGAAAGCTGTTCCTCGATCTCTGAAAGATGCCGGTGCTTGGGCACCCCGTAGGCCCTCAGGCTCTCGTTGCACTCGCAGAACAGGTAGTCCACCTCCGCCTTCCGACCCGCCCCGCTCACGCCGCTCATCGAGTCGGCAATGATCCCGCCGGGTCGCACCAGGCCCGACCGGAGCAACGGGATCAGCGGCAGAAGGATGCTTGTCGGGTAGCAACCCGGCGACGCGATCAACCGCGCCCGCGCGATCTCCGCCCGGTACACCTCGGGAAGGCCGTACACGGCCCCGGGCAGCAAGGCCGGCGCCGGGTGCGCATGCGCGTAGAACTCCTGGTAGGTCGCCGCGTTCCTCAGCCGGAAATCCGCGCTGAGGTCGATGACGACCCGCCCCGCCTCCAGCAAGGGCACCGCGAACTCCGCCGCCACGCCGTGCGGCAGCGCCAGGAAGACCACGTCGGCCACCCGGGCCAACGCCGCGGCGTCGGGCTCGGTGAAGCGCAGCGCCCGTGCCTTGGGATCGCTTGCAAAACGGGGGAACACCTGCGCGACGGACTGCCCCGCCGACTGCCGGGACGTGACCGCGACCAGGTCGGCATGGGGATGGTGCAACAGCAGACGGACAAGTTCCTCCCCCGAGTACCCGCTGGCTCCCATGATGGCGACGCGCTTCAACATGCCGGCCATCGTTGGAAAAGGTTGCCAGCGCTGCAATCGCAGATTCCCAGCGCCACAAACGAGGCTGCGAACGGATCCAATACGGACCGCGCCAAGACCCGCGATCCAGACCGACAGACCTCGCTGGCTCGTGGACTGGGGTTGCTCGCCATGACCTGCGGCGCTGCTCCGGGGTGACAGCGGGGGTGGGGGTGGGATAGATTGGGGGCACGCTTGAATGCTTTGTTGTCCCACGCGCGTGCGCTGATTCCCTTGCTGGCCGTCGCCTTGGCCCTTTCGGCCCGGGGACAAGCCAGCTTCCGCAAGACCGTCCTCGAGGACTTGTGCGACAACCCCATGGAACTCGCACCCTTGCCCGACGGGCGGGTCGTGTTCATCGAGCGATTTGGGAAGGTCCGCATCTGGAGGCCGGATGCGCAGCGGACGGTGTTGTCCGGGGCGCTGCGGGTGCATGGCAACGTGAACGCCATCCAGGCCGGGCAGGCCGACAAGGGAAGCTGGGAATCCGGCTTGATGGGCGTCGCGGCCGACCCCGGCTTCTCCACGAATCACTGGATCTACCTGTACTGGTCGCCCGCAGGCGACGCGCCGGAGAACCGGGTCTCGCGCTTCGCCCTCGATGGCGACCGGCTGGACGTCGCGTCGGAAAAGGTCGTCCTGCGCGTGCCCGTCCAACGCGAGGTTTGCTGTCACGAGGCGGGATCCCTCGCCTTCGACGGCCAAGGCAACCTCTACGTGTCCACGGGCGACAACACCAACCCCTTCGAGTCCGATGGCTTCAACCCCGTGGACTCGCGCGAGGGACGGCATCCGTTCGACGCCGCGCGGTCGGCCGGCAACGCCAACGACCTGCGCGGGAAGATCCTTCGCATCCATCCGGAGCCCGATGGCTCGTACACCGTGCCGCGCGGCAACCTGTTCGCGCCCGGCACGCCGACAACGCGCCCGGAGATCTTCGTCATGGGTTGCCGCAATCCGTTCCGGATCTCGGTGGACCGGGCCACCGGGACGTTGTCGTGGGGCGAGGTGGGGCCCGACGCCCGGGAACCCCGGCCCGGACGCGGCCCGGCAGGCTTCGACGAGATCAACCGGACGCAATCGGCGGGCAACTTCGGCTGGCCGTTCTTCATCGCGGACAACCGGCCCTACCACGCGCACGACTTCGCGTCGCGGACGTCGGGCGACGCGTTCGACCCGGCGCATCCGGTGAATCCATCGCCACGGAACACGGGCCCGCGCGACCTGCCGGCGGCGCGGCCCGCCTGGATGTTTTATCCGTACTCGCCGTCCGCGCGCTTCCCGGCCGTGGGCTCCGGCGGCCGAACCGCTTGTGCCGGGCCCGTCTATCACTTCGACCCGTCGCTGGCATCCGAGGTGAAGCTGCCGGCGACGTTCGACGGCTGCCTGTTCATCTACGACTGGGAACGCCATTGGATCCTTGCGGTCCACCCAACAGCCGATGGCCAACCTGGCCGCATCGAACGCTTCGCGCCGGACATTGCGCTCAAACGACCCGTCGAGATGGAGCTGGGGCCCGATGGCGCCCTGTACGTGATCGAGTTCGGATCCGGATGGGAAAACAACAAGGACTCCCGGGTCGTCCGGATCGAGTCGGTGCCCGTTCGCTAGGGTGGAGGCTGCGACCGACGCCATTCCCCTTCAACGGCGCGTGCCATGGTGACCTTCGAGCTGCCGGCCACGACCCCGCCCATGGAATGCCTGGCGTGGGACGAGGCCTTGCTGGACGCCGTCGAGGAGGAGGCGTGCGAGGCGGCGCTGTGGTTTTGGGAGTCGCCGATTCCCTGCGTGGTGGTGGGCTACGGGCAAACGCCCGAGCGCGAGGTCCACATGGAGGCGTGTCGCGCGGACGACGTCCCGGTCCTTCGACGTTGCAGCGGCGGGGGAACGGTGGTGCAGGGACCCGGTTGCCTGTCCTACGCGCTGGCGCTCCCGATCGACTCGGCCCCCGCGCTGGCGACCGTGAGCGGCACGAACGCCCATGTCATGGCCCGGCAACGCGACGCCCTAGCCCGGATCGTCGAGGGAACGGTGGTCGTGCGCGGCCACACAGACTTGGTTTGGAACGGGCGCAAGGTCTCGGGCAACGCCCAGAGAAGGAAGCGACGGGCGCTGCTGTTCCACGGCACGTTTCTGCACGGGTTCGATCTCGCGAGGGTCACGCGTTGGCTTCGGGCACCATCCTCCGAGCCCGCCTACCGCGAGGGACGGGCCCATGAGGCCTTCATCAGCAACGTCCCCTGCCCTGCCCGGCTCATCTGCAAGGCCTTGGCGGACGAATGGCAAGCAATGCCCGCAGCCGTGCCAAGGGACGCTTCCATCCGCGTGAAGCACCTGCTGGAGGAACGCTACGCCCGTGCCGAATGGCATGCGCGCCGGGCGTCCTGAAGGGAGCCACCACGTTCCCAGGCCTCGTTTCGTCGCCGCATCGTACGAAAGGCGGCGGGAGCAGGGGAAACGGACGAACGGCCAAGTGAAAGTGGAAGCGGCTTCCAGCCGCTTGGCCAGAATGGATTAGCGGCAAGATGCCGCTGCCACTTTGCAACCGGCGCGCAGACGCGCGGGGCAGTCGCGTGGACCTTTTGTTGAATTCTCATGGCCCACCCGCTCCTAGAATGTGCCGATGACGTCGAAGAACCCATTTCCCTCGCCGACAAAGCCTTTTTCCCCGCTAGAGACGCTCGTTCCTCGGGAAAAAATGCACTTTCCAGGCTGGAAGTTGGCTTTTGGGCCTAAAAAAAGAGTTCTTGAGCCGAAGAAGCGGGTTCCCGCCGGGAAAAAGTGGCTGTTCCGCGCCGGAAGACCGCAGTTCCAGGGAAAAGGGGCGTTTTTCGGCGCGATCAGCCTCCTCGGATCGCAAGAGGGAGGTTTTTTCGCGATGGGGAGACCCTTTTTCGCGTGGAAGGAGGGGTTTCTCGCGTGAAGGGAGGGTTTTTTGGCGTGGAAAGACGTTTCCAAGCTGAAACCGGACGTTTCCGGGCTCAAATGAGCCTCGAAACGGCCGCCGGTCGTAAAACGTCCGATCTTTTCGGCAGATTTCGGGGTTCGGACTGGCACAACGCCGCCGAGGTCGGGGAGACCTCGGCGGCGTTCGCTGGCGGTCAATCAACGTGGCGGGATTATTCTCCGCCGCCGCCATCGCTGCCCAGCTTGTCGATGAGCGTGATGAGCGGGAGGAAGAGCGCGATGACGATCGAGCCCACGATGACGGCGAGGAACACGATCATGATGGGCTCGAGGAGGGATGTCATGGCGGACACGGCATTGTCCACCTCCTCGTCGTAGTTGTCGGCGATCTTCAGCAACATCTCGGGCAACGCGCCGGTCTGTTCGCCGACGTCCACCATGGAGATGACCATGGGGGGGAAGACGGACGATTTCTCGAGGGGTGCGGTGATGGTTTCGCCCTCCTTGACGGAGTCGTACACGGCGGACACGGCGCGGGCGACGACGAGGTTGCCGGCGGTTTCACGGACGATGGTCAAGGCCTGGAGAATGGGAACGCCCGATTGGACGAGCGTGCCGAGGGTTCGGGTGAACCGTGCGATGGCGACCTTGGAGATGACGGAGCCGAGGACGGGGAACTTGAGCTTCACCTGGTCCCATACGTAGGCGCCCTTCTTGGTCTTGAGGGCGATCTTGAAGGCGATGACGAAGGCGACGAGGCCCCAGATGACGGGGCCGGGCAAGGGGATGCCGCCGGCCCACTCGGGGAAGATGATCGTGTAGTTCTTGAGCGCGTCCGAGATGTTGAGGACGAACATCGTGAACCCGGGCATGCCGGCGTCACCGCCCAGCAGGTCCGCGAAGATGGACTTGAACTTGGGGACGACGACGATCATCAGCAGCGCCAGGATCGCGACGGCAACGACCATGACGGCGGCTGGATAGAACATGGCGGCGACGACCTTGCCCTTGATCTTCTCGGCCTTCTCCATGAACTCGGCGAGGCGCTTGAGGACGACCTCGAGCACGCCGCCGATTTCACCGGCCTTGACCATGTTCACGAAGAGCTTGTTGAAGACCTTTGGGTGCTGGGCCAAGCCCTCGGAGAAGGTGGAGCCGCCCTCGATGGACTCGGCGAGCTCGCCGAGGATGCGCTTGAGGGTGGGGTGTCGCTCCTGCTTGCTGAGGACGCGAAGCCCGCGCAGCAAGGGGAGGCCGGCCTCGACGAGCGTCGCCAACTGGCGGGTGAACGTCGTCAGGATCTTGGGCTTCACGCCCCCGCCGATGTTGATGTTCATCCCGCCGCCCTTGCCCTTGGCCTTGGCCTTGGCCTTGGCCTTCGCGGCGGCTTGAGCGGCATCCTTGGGCTTGTCCGCCTCCACCACCTTGGTGGGGTGGAAGCCCATCTCGCGCAGGCGGTTGATGGCCTCGGACTGGCTGGCGACCTCGAGCACGCCCTTGGTCTCCTTGCCACGCGTATCCATGGCCTCGTAGTTGAACTTCGGCATAGCGTCCTCCGTGGAGTATCAGGCTCCCTTGCTCACGTGTATTTCAAGACTTCTTCCACGGTGGTATCGGCACCGTACACGGACCGCATCCCGTCCTCGCGGAGGGTCACCATGCCCATCTCGATGGCTTTTTGGCGGATGACGACCGTGGGGGCGCGCTCGTTGATCAACGTTCGGATGGCGTCCGTGACGACCAAGAGCTCGAAGATGCCCTTGCGACCCTTGTAGCCCGTGTCGTTGCAAGCCGGGCAACCGCGGCCGTAGAAGAAGTTCTTGTCGCCCAGGTCCAGGGCGGAGAGGCCCACGGAGGCGAGCTGGTTTTCGTTGGGCTCGAACGACGTCTTGCAGCGCACGCAAACCCGGCGGACCAACCGTTGCGCGAGCACGGCCAGCAGGGTGGACGAGATGAGGAAGGGTTCCACGCCCATGTCCACCAAGCGCGTGACGGCACCGGCGGCGTCATTCGTGTGGAGAGTCGAAAGCACGAGATGGCCCGTGAGCGAGGCCTGGATGGCGATCTGGGCCGTCTCAAGGTCGCGGATTTCGCCGAGCATGATGATGTCCGGGTCCTGACGAAGGAAGGCCCGGAGCGCCTTCATGAAGGTTAGGCCCGCGCCCTCGTTCACCTGCACCTGCATGATGCCCTCGATGTCGAACTCCACGGGGTCCTCGACGGTGAGCAACTTCGTGTCGATGGCGTTCACCCGACGCAGGCAAGAGTAGAGGGTCGTCGTCTTGCCGCACCCGGTCGGCCCCGTGACGACGAAGATGCCGTTGGGCTGGTTGATCGCCTCCAGGACGTATTCATGGACGCTCTTGGGCAGTCCAAGGGTCTCGATCTCGAGGTTGACGGAGGATCGGTCGAGGACGCGGAGCACCACCGACTCGCCGAAGGCCGTGGGCAGGGTGGAGACGCGGAGGTCCACCTGCTTGCCGGCGATGTTGACCGATATGCGGCCGTCCTGCGGGAGGCGGCGCTCGGAGATGTTCAGGTTCGCCATGACCTTGAGGCGCGACGTCACGGGTCCGGCGAGGTGCTTCGGCGGCGGCGTCATCTCGTAGAGGGCGCCGTCCACGCGGTAACGGATCTTGAACTCGTCCTCGAACGGCTCGAAGTGGATGTCCGAGGCGCGGTCCTGCACGGCCTGCATGAGGACGAGGTTCACGAACTTGACGATGGGCGCGTCGTTGACGGCCTCGTCGAGCTTGAGAAGCCCGGCCTTCAGCTCGTCGCCCTGCACCACCACGTCGTCGCCGCCGAGTTCCTTCAGCAGGTCCGCGTAGCCGCCGCCCGCCAAGGCGGGGTAAAACTTCTCGACGGCCTTCACCACCTCCGCGGGATTGGCCACGAGCAACTGGACCTGCCCCTTCACCGTCAAGGACAGCTCGTCCACGGCGGCTGGGTTCAAGGGGTCCGCCATCGCGAGCTGCACCGTGTCCCCGTACAAGGCCAGCGGGACGCATTGGTACATGCGCGCGGTCTCGGGCGGCACCGTCGCCAGCACCTCCGCCGTCATCTGTCCCTCGTCCACGGACACCACCATGCTGCCGAGGTGGTCGGCGATCACCTGCAACGCGGTGTCGAGGTCGAGCATCCCGTAGTCCTGGACGACCTGCAGGGACGGCTTGCCGCTGCGGGTCATCTCCTGGGTGACCTCGTCCAGTTGCAGGTCGTCGAGCAGGCCCCGTTCCCGGATCAAGGCCAGCAGGGGATCAGTTGCGACTTCGGGCATGACGGAGGGGGGTGGGCGGGTTGGGTGGGGTGATGGGTGAAAAGGTGGCCGGGTGGGCTACTTGCGACGTGCCTGGGCCTCGGCCCGCGCCTGCTTCAGTTCCTGGAGCTTCTGGTGGATCGTCGTGGGATCCTGAGCCTTGGTCACGACCTCCTCCTCGGCGATCAAGCCTTGGCCCCACTTGTCGATAAGGAACGAGTCCAAGGTCACCATGCCGTACTTCGCGCCCGTCTGGATGTCGGACTGGATACGGAAGGTCTTGTTGTCGCGGATGAGCGCGCCCACGGACGGCGTGTTGACCATGACCTCGAACACCGCCACGCGGCCCGGCTTGTCCACGCGGGGGATGAGGAGCTGGGAGATCACCGCCTGCAACACCGTGGAGAGCTGGATGCGAATCTGCTCCTGCTGGTTCTGCGGGAACGCGTTCACGATACGGTCGATCGTCTTGGCGGCGCCCGTCGTGTGCAGGGTGCCAAACACCAAGTGACCCGTCTCGGCGGCGGCGATGGCTGCCTCCATCGTCTCAAGGTCCCGAAGCTCGCCCACGAGGATCACGTCCGGGTCCTGCCGAAGCGCACGACGCAGGGCCTCCGCGAAGCTCGGGACGTCCACGTGGACTTCACGCTGCGTCACCACGGCCTTCTTGTGCTTGTGGTAGTACTCGATGGGGTCCTCGATCGTGATGATGTGCGCGTGGTTGCTCTCCTCGTTGATGATGTTGAGCAAGGACGCCAGCGTCGTGGTCTTGCCGGAGCCCGTCGGCCCGGTGACGAGGATGAGTCCCCTGGGACGGTACAGGAGCTCCCGGACCGACGGCGGGATGCCGATCTGCTCCATCGTCAGGAGCTTGGACGGGATCTGCCTCATGACGATGCCGAAGTTCCCCTTCTCCTTGAAGGCGGACACGCGGAACCGCGAGGCCTCGCCGAACGCGAGCGCGAAGTCCGCGCCACCCTTCTCCCGGATTTGCTGGATGTGGTCCTCGGACGTGATGGAGCGCATCAACTCCTCGGTGTCCTCCGGGCGCAGCGGGGGGCCGTCCACGCGCTGCAAGACGCCGTGGATGCGGATGACAGGGGGGATTCCCGATCGGATGTGCAGGTCGGCGCCCCCTTCGGACACCATCAACTGCAACAAGTCGGACATCTGGTAGGACATGGCTTGAAATCGCGGTCTCGGACAATGCTGGGGGTTCTGGATGGAGGGAGAAGCAAATCCCTTGCCGGATCAATGGTCCACGACGGTCGCGCGCACGACCTCATCCACCGTGGTGAGGCCGGCCAGGACCTTGCGGGTGCCGTCCTCGCGCAGGGTGCGCATGCCCATCTCGCGCGCCTTCAGGCGCAACACGTTCGATGGGATCTTGTCGAAGATCAGCTTCCGGCCTTGGTCGTTGATGATAAAGATCTCGAAGATGCCGAACCGGCCCTTGCAACCGGTCTTGTTGCACGTCGGGCAGCCCCGGCCCTTTTTCGGCGTGGCCGTCGCCAGCATCTCCGGCGTGATGTTCAGCGAACGGCACTCGGCCTCGTCCAGCACCGCGGGCGCCCCGCAGTTCTTGCAGACGCGTCGCACGAGGCGCTGGGCCATCAAGCACCGGGTCGCGGAAGCCACCAAGAAGGGCTTGATGCCGATGTCGATCAAGCGCGCCACCGCGCCCGGGGCGTCGTTGGTGTGCAACGTCGAGAACACGAGGTGACCCGTCAGCGACGCGTTGATCGCGATCGTCGCCGTCTCCAAGTCGCGGATTTCCCCCAGCATGATCACGTTGGGGGACTGGCGCAGCATCGAGCGCAAGGCATGCGCGAAGGTGAAGCCGATGACCTCGTTCACCTGCACCTGGTTGATTCCCGCCAGCATGTACTCAACCGGGTCCTCCACCGTGATGATCTTGCGGTCTGGGCGGTTGATGTAGTTGAGGCAGGAGTAGAGCGTCGTCGTCTTGCCGGAGCCCGTCGGCCCCGTCACCAGCAGGATGCCGTCCGGCAGCGCGATCAACCGCTCGAACGTCTGCTGGTCATCCGCAAAGAACCCCAGCTCCGCCAAGCCCAGCCGCAGGCCGGTCTTGTCGAGGATACGCATGACGATCGACTCGCCGTGCTGCGTCGGCACGCAGTTGACGCGGAGGTCGATGGTCTTGCCGCCGACGTTGGTCTGGATACGGCCGTCCTGGGGAATCCGCCGCTCCGCGATGCTCATCCCGGACTGGATCTTGAGGCGGGCCACGATCGGGGGCTGGAGCCGCTTGGGCGGGTCCTTTTGCTCCATCATCATGCCGTCGATCCGGTACCGCACCCGGAACCGCTTGGCCATCGGCTCGAGGTGGATGTCGGACGCCCGCATCTTGAAGGCGTCCACGATGATCTGGTTGACCAGCTTGATGATCGGGGCGTCGGCGTCCACCGCCTCGCCATCCGCGCCCACGGCGCCAGTCATCTGGGTCACCTCGACCTCGCCCTCGGTGATGTCCTGGATCATCTGGGCGATCCCGCCGTCGTCGCGGCTCGCGTTGCCGTAGTACTTGGACAGCGCCGACTCAATATCGGCCGACGACGCCACGCGGAGCTCCACCGTCTTCCCAATGGCGACCTGCAACCCGTCGATGGCCTCGATGTCCGAGGGATCGCTCACGGCCACCGCCACGGCGCCGTCGTTCACCGAAACGGGCACGGCGTTGAACTTGCGCGCCACATGCCGCGGCACGGCCGCGATCACCTCGTCCGAAATGCGCAGGTCCCCGAGCTGGACGGATTCCACCCCGAAGTACGTGGCCTTGGCCACGACCACCATCGAAGGGTCCACGAGCCCTTGCTTCACCATGGTGTCCAGCACCCCTTCGCCGGTCGATTCGGCCTCGGGTCGCGCGGCGTCCACTTGGTCATGGGTCATCAGGCCCATGTCCACCATGGTCTCGATCAAGAAGTCATCTTTGGCAGCCACAACGTAAAAAGGTCCTTCAACCTCGGCTCGCTTTACTCGGCGCGGGGAAGAACGGGCGTGAGTAAACGGCCCCGCCGCTCCCAAAGTCAAACGCGGACCACGTCGTGACCCGATTTCAACCTCCCGCGAAGGACAAAACCGGGACGATTCGGTTGGGAGGGAAATGATTGCGAAGCAGATGCTTCCGCAGGCCGAGGAGCGAGCGAGGCGCGGGCCGGCACGAGGCCCGTCACGAGCGAACGACGAAGGATTTGCGCAAGCAGATCCAGCAAGCACGACCGACCCAACGGAATCGTTCCGGCGAAGCACCGCGCCCCGTCCGCCGCGTTGGTCGTGATGCGTGCATCGTCTCCCAGGGCAGCCCGCCTGTTGCCGCCTTCACGCCTCGTCCCGGGTCCGGGCCAACGCCATCAACCCCATGACGGTCAGCACCGCGTTCACCAGCAGCAGCTCGGTGCCAAACCGATAGCCGCCGAGCCACCGTGCCGAGTTCGCGGACATCCAGCCGCACGCCATCGGGGCCGCCACGCAGACCACCGGCAACCACGGCCCTCCCACGCGAGCCCGCGTGCCCAGCCCCAGCACGAACAACCCCAGCAACGGCCCGTACGTGTAGCTCGCCATCCCCATCACCAGGTCGATCACCGGCACCGTCCCGCCCTGGTACGCGCGCAGCACCAGGATCACCCACAGCAACACCACCGCGAAGCCCACGTGCACCCGGCGACGCACCCGCCCCTTGGCCGCCTCGTCCAGGTCCCCCCGTTGCTCCAGCCGAAGGAAGTCAAAGCAGAAGGACGTCGTGAGCGTCGTCAGGACCGAATCCGCGCTGTTGAAGGTCGCCGCGGTCAACCCCACCACGAAGACCACGGCCGCCATCGTCCCCAGGTGATGCAACGCCAGCGTGGGAAACACCTGGTCCGTCGCCGTCGGCAACACGATCCCCCGATCCCGCGCATGCGCATGCAGGAGCCACCCCATCCACAGGAAGCACAGGTTCACGGGCACCTGCACCAACGCGAACGCGTACAGGTTCTTTCGCGCCTGGCCGGCATCCGGGCACGACAGGCTCTTCTGCATGTTGTTCTGGTCCAGCCCCGTCATCACCACCGTGATCGCCGCACCCGCGAGGAACTGCTTCCAAAAATATCCCGGCGACCGCCAGTCCCAGTCGAAGACCCGTGTCAGGTCGCTGTCCCAAGCCCGGGCCAGCAACGCGCCCGGCCCCAGCCCCAGCTCGTGGCAGATCACGACGACCGTCAGCAACAACCCCAGCAGCAAGAACCCGCTCTGCAACGTGTCCGTCCACACCAACGTCCGGATCCCTCCCCGGATCGTGTACGCAAGGATCAGCGCCAGGATGCAGGGCACCGCCACCCCGAAGGGAATCCCCAGCGGCCCGAACACGAACCTCTGGAATACCTCCGCCGCCAGGAACAACCGCGCCGAAGCCCCCAACACGCGCGACACCAAGAAAATCGCGGCCCCCGTCCTCTGGGCCGTGGCCCCAAACCGCTGGCCGAGGTAGCCGTAGATGGAGGTGAGCCCGAGCCGGTAATACAGGGGCATCAACACCTCCGCGATGACGACGTACCCCAGCACGTACCCCAGCACCATCTGGAAGTACCCGAACGCATGGGTCGCCACCTTTCCCGGTACCGAGATGTACGTGACGCCCGAGAGGGAGTCGCCGATCAAGCCGAACGCCACCACCCACCAGCGCGACTGGCGATTCCCCAGGAAGTACCCGGACGCATCCGCCCCGCGCCCCGTCCACCACGCCACCGCGCAGACCGCGCCGAAGTAGGCCACCGCCACGGCCAGGATCAGCCAAGGATTCATCGTGCCCCCCCACCCTGCCCCAGAACCGCGCCGCAGGGCAGCCCCATCTTCCCGCGCATGCGATGCGGCGGGTCGGCACATCCCGAAGTTGTGGGTGATCCCGAAACCGTCGTGGGCACGCCGGGACGATTCAGTTGGATCGTCACGCCCAAGGTGACGCCGAAGCGGGTGCAGCCCGAGCGTGAAGCAAGTGAGGGGCGCGGCGGATATTCCCCCAGGCCGGCGGGCGCCGGGTGCATCAAGGCGTCGCCGACCCGCCGACGAACTCCACGTCGGCGCTCAACTCCGGCGTCAGGTAACGGTCGGGGACCTTGACCTTGACCTTCACCTGCAACGTCCCCTTCTGGCGGCTCGCCTCCGGCGCGATCTCCGCCACGGTCGCCTCATATCGCCGGTCCCGGTACGCCTGGGGCGTCACCACGCAACGCTGCCCCAACCGCACCTTCGCGAGGTCGGACTCCCCCAGGTCCACCTCCACTTGCAGTTCCCCGAGGTCCGCCACCGCCAGCAGCGAGGTGGAGGGGCCACGGCCGGTGCCAAAGGACTGCGGCGTCACCAACTCCTGGGCATCCACCATGCGCTCCAGCACCACGCCATCCACGGGAGACCGGATCGTGCACCAATCCAGCCACGTCTCCAGCAACCGTCGCGCGCCCTCGACCTGCCGCAGCGTGGCCTCCGCCGAGGCCAGCGCGAGGCCGGCGTCGTCGAGCACCTTTTGCATCTCCACCTGGTTGCGGACGAGGTCGGTCGCGCGACGCACGTCCATGCGTGCCTTGTCCACGGCGACCTTCGCCACGGCGACCTGGCCGTCGTTCTCCGCGAGCCGTGCGCGGTACTCGGAGTCGTCGAGGAGGACCACCACCTGGCCGTTTGTGACGGCGTCGCCCTTCCTCACCCCGATCCACTTCACCACCCCCATGAAGCGGGGGCTCAGCTCGATGCGTTCGCGGGCCACGATGTAGCCCTGGGCGGTCAGGATCGAACCCTCCACGCGGCCCGTCGCCTGCGAGGCTCCCGCCGTCGTCTGCGGCCCCGCGCCCGTGGGTGCGGCGTTGGTGCCCGACTTCATCCGGAGATCCCTGGGCGTCGCATGGGTGCGATTGTCGTCCCCGGGCCTGGGCAAGGCCAGCCACGCAACCCAGGCGACCACGACCCCCACCACGGCGAGGATCCAGCCCAGGGGCCCGCCACGGCGTTGCTTCTGGTGCGAGGCGATTCGGAGACGTTCGAGGGGATCTTGGCTCATGCGCTCTTCAATGCGGAGATGACCGGCGTGCGTGCCGCCCGCAGGGCCGGCAGCAGGCTTCCAGCCAGACCGATGGCCACTGCGAATGCAAGCCCCAGGCCCATCAGGTCTGGCGTCACGCGAAACTGGAAGACGGTCTCCGCGAACGACTGGAAGTCCAGCGTCCCCGTCGCCAGCCCGTTCGTGAATCGCGCCAACCCGCAGCCCAGCAAGCCGCCGGCGGCCGAGAGGCATGCGCCCTCCACCATGAAGCACGCCACGACGGCCCGACGCGAGTAGCCCAGGACACGCAGCGTGCCGATCTCGCGCGTCCGCGCCGCCACGCTCGCGTACATCGTGTTCATCGCCGCGAACACCGCCCCCACGGACATGGCCACCCCGAGGACCGCCGCGATGTACTTGATGGGCTTCGCCGTCATCGTTTGCTTCGAGTAGTACTCCACCTCGTTCTCGGCCCGCAGCGAGAACCGCCGGTCCCCCTCGATCCTCGCCGCCAACACCTTGGCCGCCGCCGGGTCCGTCGGGCGCATCAGGAGGCTGGAGTACGGTTCCCGGTCAAACACCGCGCGCGCCTCGTCGGCATCCATCCAGGCCTCGGAGTCAAACGCGCTGCCGCCCCCGTCGAAGTGCCCCACCACCCGCAGGCGCGCCCGCCCCGCCTTCACCTCACCCCCCATTCCAAAGTCCCGGAACCGCCGCGACAACGAACGCGCCACGACCACCTCGCGCCGGCCCGGCTCAAACCACCGGCCCTCCACCAGGCGCACCTGGGGACGCAGCTCCATGCCCGAGGCGGTCACGCCGCGCACCAAGGCGTTGGCCTCCCCGGGCCCCTGCGACCGCGCCGACGAGATGATCGCGACCACCTCGGCCGAGATCACGGGCCGCCCGGCGGCGTTGCGGGCGAGGCCCTCGAAGGACTCGATGATCCGGAACTGCTCCCTCGTGACCAGGCTGCCGGACTCCGCCTGGGACCCCTTCCGCACCACCAGCAAGTTGTCCGGGTCGCCCGTGCTGGCCGAGCTCGCCTCGATCCCGCGAGCCATCGCCCGAAGGGCGACGAACACCGCCACGACCGCCGCGATCCCCAGCACCGTCGCCACCGAGGACCGCCATCGAACCACGACGTTGCGCAGGTTGTACTGGATGGGAAGCCCCGCCAGCCGCGCAAGCCATGACATCAGGCCAAACGCCGCCGCGACGCCGCCCGCCAGCCCCAGCCATCCCCATGCCTCGCCTCCCGTGCCCATGCGCGCCTTCAGTCCAGCGTCTTCAAGCCCGAGACCACGCTCATCCGTCCCACGGAGATCGCCGGGCCCAGCGACGCCACGATCCCCAGCAACGCCGCCACGACGCCCGCCGTCGCCATGATCCGCGGCGTCACCTCAAAGACGATGAAGATGCCGCCCGTGAGCCTTTGGATGTCCAGGAGCGTCCAGGCCGCCCAGGCGCCCCCAATCCCCACGGCGCCCCCCAGCGCCGACAATCCAAACCCCTCCGCCAAGATGAAGCCCAGCAGGTCGCGCCGCTTGTATCCCAGCGCCTTCAACACCGCCATCTCCCGGAACCTCTCGCGAATCGTCATGCTCATCGTGCTCGCCGACACCAACGCCAACGTGAAGACGATCACCCCGTTCACCGTGCGTATCAGCGCCGCCACGTTTCCCAGCATCCCCACGAAGCCCATCTGGAACGCCCGCTCGCTCTCCGCACGCACCTCCGCCGCCGTGTTTGCAAACCTCCCGTCGATCGCCGCGATCACCCCCGGGACCTTCTCCGCCGACTCCACCCTCAAGTACCACGTCCCCACCGTCCCAAGGTCCCCCGTCAGCTCATCCAGCAGCTTGTGGTGAAAAAACACCCCCCGGTCGTCCACCGTCCCCTCAAACACGGCCGCAATCCGCAGGTCGAGGTCGCACGGGTAGAACGTCCCCCGAAACTTCATCCGGTCGCCCACCTTCAACCCGTACCGCTTCATCGTGTCGCGCCCCACCATGCAGCTCGTCCGGTCCTTCTCCCACGCGTCGTAGTCGCCCCCCGAGACGCGCCCTTCCACGAGCAATGAACGGAACCGCCGCGGCTCCACGGCGAACTGAGCGAAGCTCGTGAACTCCTCGTCGTTGTATTGGCCCCCGAAGTACGTGAACGGCGTCACGGCCACGATCCCGGGGATGCGCTCGATCTCCGCCAACTGACGCGCCGGCAAGGGCTGGACCAACGACACCTTGTTGCGCGCGATGATCCGGAGCGACGCCCCCTCGGATTCCGGCGGCACCGTCAACTCGCGCTGCAACGTCATCATGCTCGTCAGCAACGCCGCGCTCACCGCCACGCTCGACACCGTCAGCACCGATCGCCTCGGGTTCCTCAGCGCGTTCTTCAGGATGAACGTCCACGTTGTCACGGCACGATCTCGCCCTTCTCCAGGTGCAGGCTCCGCGTCCCATACGCCGCCGCCTTCGGGTCGTGCGTGACCATGATCACCGTCTTCCCGGCGTCCCGCGCCAACGACGCCAGGATCCCCAGCACATCCGTCGCCGACTTCGCGTCCAGGTTTCCCGTGGGCTCGTCCGCCACGACCAACACCGGGTCCGTCACCAACGCCCTCGCAATCGCCACCCGCTGCTGCTGCCCGCCCGACAATTGGTCCGGCCGGTGGTGCATCCGGTCCCCCAGCCCCACCAACTCCAAAGCCGCCCGCACCTGCTCCCTCCGCTGCGCCCGGCCCAACCGCGTCAACATCAGGGGCAACTCCACGTTCTCCGCCGCCGTCAGCACCGGGATCAGGTTGAAGCTCTGGAACACAAAGCCCACGTACTGGTTCCGCCACTCCGCGAGGTCCGACTCGTCCAGGTTCCCCACGTTGATCCCCTGCACCTCCACCTCCCCGGACGTGGGCCGGTCGATCCCCGCCACAATGTGCAGCAACGTGGACTTGCCGGACCCGGATGGCCCCATCAGCGCCACGAACTCCCCGGGTTGGATGTCCACCGACACCGCGTTCAGGGCCGTCACGTCGATGTCCCCCTGCCGATAAACCTTCGACAGGGACCGAACCCTCACAATCGGGTCCTTCTTCGTGCTTGTCGGGGGAGGCGGCGTGTTCACAACCCGTGATGCAGTGGCCCGGGCCTTACTTCTTGTACAACGGCTTGCGGGCCACCTCCGCCGCATGGCGCGTACCCCGGATCTCCACCTCCAACACGGTGCCCGGAGCCGACAACGCCGGCGGCACGTAGGCCATCCCGATGCCAGCCCCCAAGGAAGGGCTCTGGGTGCCGCTCACCACCACGCCCACCTTTTCCCCGCCCGACCACATCGCGTACCCCGGTCGCGGCGGAGCCGACCGCCCCGTCATCCGGAACGCCACGCACTTCTTGCCCACGCCCTCGGACTTCTGGCGCGCAAGGACCGTCCGCCCGGCGAACTCGCCCTTGTCCCAGCTCACAAAATACCCAAGGCCCGCCTCCATCGGCGTGGTCGCCTCGTCCAGCTCGTGCCCGTACAGGGGGTACCCCATCTCCGTCCGCAACGTGTCCCGCGCGCCGAGCCCGGCGGGGACCAACCCGTGTGGCCGCCCCGCGTCCAGCAAGCGCTGCCAAACCGCCTCCACCGCGCCCGATGGGACGACCACCTCAAAGCCATCCTCACCCGTGTAGCCTGTCCGAGCCACCCATGCGTCCACGCCATCCAGGGCCCAGCACCCCAACTCGTTCTTCTTCAGGTCCAGCACGGATCCCACCCTTGCCCCGCCCGTGGAAGGCCCGGGGAACACCGACCCGATGAACGCCACCACCGCCGGCCCTTGCACGGCCACCGCCGCCATGACGCCCGAGGCATCCTCGACTTCCGCCCCGCCGCCCGCGAAGCCCGCCAAACGCCGTTGCATCCAATCCACGTCCACGTCCGCTCGCGAGGCATTGATGACCAGCAGGTATTCCTCGGCGCCCGTCCGGTACACATAGAGGTCGTCCACCACGCCGCCGTCGTCGCGGCACATCAACGTGTACTGGGCTTGCCCGACGCACAGCTTCCGGACGTCGTTCGTCAACGTCGCGTTCAGGAACGCCTCCGCCCGCGGCCCGCGCACCCATGCCTCGCCCATGTGGCTGATGTCGAAGATTCCCGCCGCGCGCCGCACCGCATGGTGCTCGTCCACGATGGACGTGTACTGCACCGGCATGTCCCAGCCCCCGAACTCGATCAATCGCGCGCCGAGCCGTTGGTGCGCCCCATGCAACGGGGTCTTGCGAAGTGTGCCTGTCGATTCCATGACCCGCCGACCCTGCCCCGGAAGCACCTCCGCCGCGACCCCATTCTGCGAAGCCTTCATGCGCGAAAGCGCGTTTCCACCGCATCTCCCAACCGGTACGCGGCCCATCGCATGCCATGCGTGCATGCAGCGGGAATGGAGATGGGCCCAGCCTCGCCCTGCGCCGACCCATCGCCCCTCCAAAAATGCACCTTGCCTCGGGCATTCCGATTCCCAAGATGCCCGCCCGGCCCCGGGTCAGAGCCATTGCCAGGGGCTCGGTTGTCGTTGCATGTCCATCAAAGAGGAACCGATCCAGGTCATCGGCACCGTCACGCAGGTGCTGCCTGGCACCATGTTTCGCGTGGAATTGCCCAACGGGCACGTCGTCCTGGCCCACATCTCGGGCAAGATGCGGAAGAACTTCATCCGCATCTCCGTGGGCGACCGCGTCCAGGTCGAGATGTCGCCCTACGACCTCGGCAAGGCGCGCATCACCTTCCGGAATTAGCCGGAGCGATGCGGTTGGGAGGGAAGTGCCGTCGAAAAGACTCCATGGTGGCCTTCATCGCGGCGTCGGCATCGGGCAATGGCCGAACCTCGGCTGAGATCCAGCCATCATAGCCGACATCCTCCAGCGCCCGGGCGACGGGGCCGACATCCAGGTGGCCCATGCCCACGGCCCGGCGATTGGTGTCCGCGAAGTGGACGTGGCCGATCATGGGCCCCGCCCGGCGAATGGCCGCCGGCATGTCCGCCTCCTCAATGTTCATGTGGAAGAGGTCCAGGAGGAGCCGGACGTTGCGGGTCCGGAGGGTGGGCAGGAACGCCAGGGCGTCCTCGACGGTGTTGAACAAGTTGGTTTCGTAGCGGTTGAGTGGCTCGTAAAGCAGGGGCACTTCGAGGGCGTGGGCACGGGGCCCGAGCTGGTCCAATGCCTCCTTCAACCAAGCCAACGCCTGCTCGCGCTCGACGCCGTCGGGCACGCGGCCTTGCATCGAGCCTAGGATCGCCGGGACGCCAAACCCGCCGGCGAAATCGATGATCGCCCCGATGAAGTCGCGCGCGCACATGCGGACGTGCGGATCGGGGTCGGTCAATGAAAGCTTCCTGCGGAGCCAACCCGCCCCGGTGCCCATGGCGGCCATGCGGAGCCCGTTCGCCTGGAGCACGGTGCGCAACTCGCGCCCGTTCAAGTCGTCGGCATGCCCCGGGAAGATCTCCACGCCGTCGAACCCAGCCTCCGCGGCCCGCCGGAGGGACGCCTCCAACCCGTCGTGCAGGACAAATGGGCCTCCCCTTGCCTCCGGCACCAAGCACACGGTCACCGCGCATCGCATCATGAGGGCGGACGATGCCAAGGCGGCGCCATGGAGGCGAGAGCGAGCTTCGCGGCGCGCCCCGCACGTCCTCGCCAAGCCGCGCCTCTACCCGAAGGACTCCACCGCATGGCCCGCCGCGTAGGCCGCGGCCGTCATGCGTCGCCCGCCTTCTGGCTGGACTTCCAACAGCCGAATTCCGTCGCGGCCGCACGCCACCACGATGCCGTCGTGGGAGGATCGAACGATGCTGCCCGGCGGCCCAGCCACGCCCGGCTCAACGGCCAACGCGTGAATCTTCAGGATCTGCGGGGGGCCGCCGGAGGCCTTCCTTGCCGTGCAAAACGTGCCGGGCCACGGCGCGAACGCCCGGGATCGCCGTTCCACCACGTCGGCGGCCTGGGTCCAGTCCACGCGTCCGTCCTCGCGCTGGATTTTCCGGGCGTAGGTCACGCCGTGGGCCGGTTGCGGGACCGCCGTGAGCTGGCCGGCCGCAAGCCGAGGCAGGCTTTCCACCACCAGTCCCGCCCCCAGCTCCGCGAGTCGGTCATGAAGGCTGCCCCCCGTCTCGCCGGGGCCAATGGGCGTCCGGACGGTGGCGAGCACGGGACCCGTGTCGAGACCGGCCTCCATGCGCATGAGGCACGCCCCCGTCTCCGCGTCACCCTCGGCGATGGCCCATTGGATGGGCGCGGCCCCGCGCCATCGGGGCAGCAGGGACGTATGGACGTTGAGGCAGCCGAGGCGAGGAACGTCCAGCAAGGGCTGGGGAAGGATTTGGCCGTAGGCCGCCACCACGGCGACGTCCGGGGCCCATGCGCGAAAGGCGTCGATGAAGCCGGGATCCCGCGCGCGCTCCGGCTGGAGCAACGGGATGCCGCGCTCGATGGCCTCCAGCTTCACCGGCGGCGCTTGCAAATGGAGGTTCCGCCCGGATGGCTTGTCCGGCTGGGCCACCACCCCGACCAATCGCCAAGACAATCCGGCGTCGTTGGCCAAGCGCGAGAGAATGACCCGGGCCAGCCCCGGCGTCCCCATGAACACCACACGCAAGGGAAGACTCATGGGATGGCCCAGGCCGGGTACTTCAGGATCCCTCGCCCGGCCGAACGGTGAACACGGTCTGGCCGTCGCTGACGGCCGGCTTGGGAATCCGTGCGATCACCCGAAGGATGTCCAGCAACACGAGAAGCGGCTCCTGGGTGGAGTCGATCTGGTGGATGATCGTGTCCGGGTAGCAATCGAGGACCGCGCGGGTCTCGCGCTTGTAGGTCTCAAGGCGGGCGCGGATGACATCGACGTTGGCGTCATCCAGGCGGTTTTCCTTCAGGGCCCGCCGTTGCAAGCGGCCCACCAACTTGTCCATCTGCGGGCAGAAGAGGTTGAAGATCGCCTTCACCTCGATCAGCTCGGCCATCAACTCCACCTGCCTCGGGTTACGAGGGATGCCGTCGAGGACCAACGTGTCGGCGTCCGGGTTGAAACGGCCCGTGGCAATCAAGCCTTGGATGGATTGCTTCCAGAGCTCGATCGTGGGCTCGTCGGGCACCAACTGCCCCTTCGACGCGTACTCCACGAACACCCGCCCCAAGGGCGAGTCCACCCGCAGGCTGCGGAACGCGTCGCCGCACGAGTAGTGCACGAAGTTGGGGACCTGCCCGATGATCTTCCCCTGCGTGCCCTTGCCAGCGCCGGGGGCACCAAACAACAAGATGGCCCGATGACGAGCGCTCATGCTTCAACCTTTGCGCGGATGGCTAGGCGGCCCTCAACGTGACCGACTGGATCACGCCGTAGTCCAACGGGGCCTCCTCGCCGTCCACCCGTTGCACAATGACCTCGGACGCGTTCATGCGGTTGATCTTGTTGGCCACCACGGGTCCGGAAGCCCCGACGATTTCCATCACCAATCCCTCCGCCTCCGAGGCCTGGGCCGAGGGCAGGAACATGCCGAACTGGGTCTCGAAGAAGCGGCGGTTGAAGGTGAACTCACCCTTCCCAAACGTGCGCGGAAGCTCCGAGTTCCCTTGCACTCCGCCCCCACCGGTCCTCAAGCCCATTTGCTGCACCAGCGAGGGACCCGAGTCGGCGACTTGCAACGTCGTGGCCGCCATCGCCTCCGCCGTGGCGTTCACCTCCTCGGGTGGCGTCCACTTGGGCATGGCCAGGTAGATGAGGGGGCCCACCACCGGCAGGACCGCCGACAACCCACACACCAAGGCTGGCGAGCGCCACCGGAAACGCGCGACCTCAAAGCCAAAGAAGATGTTCGCCGCGTACATCAAGCCCATGAAGAACATGCCCCCGGGCGTGAGGATGGCCGCCAACGCACCCTTGGCCACCGCCGGGTTCCCCACCCGCTGCGGCTCCGCCACCTTGAACGGCTTCCGCTCCTTCTTCACCTCCTCCGGCGTCGGCATCGTCACGTACGGCTGCACGAACCTCCCCGCCTTCGCGTGGTTCGACAACGCCAGCAACGACTCGTCCGCCAGGCGCCCCCAGTCCGTCTTGGGCGAGTAGCCGCCACCCTCCAGCTTGAGCACGAACCCATCCTTGTCCGCCGTGAGGATCTCGCCGGTCAACGACGTGCCATCAATCAACCGCACCTCGATCGCCCCCAATCGTAGTGCCGCCGCGAACAGCAGCATCAACGCCCAGCCTATCCATGCCCGATGACCTTGTGTCACGAGGGCGACCCTGCCAAAACCCCGCGCCATGGGGCGAGGCCATTTTTCCGCCATCCCGAGGTTGTGGGATGGAAACGCGTCGCGGTCGTTGTCACCCTGCGCCCGCTTGGAAGCAACACGCACCCCATCGCTCACGCCCGATGCCCTCGACGCCTTGCGCTCCGAGGGCGACGTGAACCTCTCCCCTCGCCGCAGGGAGTTCGCGCGCCAACACCTGGGCGACGTCACCCAGGACCTCCTTGCCGAGGACGCCCGCCTCTTCCTTCACCAGTCCCTTTCCACCCCGTGCCTCAACGCCCTGTCGAAGGCCGAGGGCGCCTCCATCGAGGATGTCGAGGGACGACGTTACCTCGACTTCCACGGCAACAACGTCCACCAGGTCGGCTTCGCTCACCCGCGCGTCGTCCAGGCCATCAAGGACCAGCTCGACACGCTGAGCTTCTGCACCCGTCGCTACACCTGCACCCCCGCCGTCGAGCTGGCACGCCGCCTCGTCGAGCTGGCCCCCGGCGACCTCACGCGCGTCCTCTTCGCCCCCGGCGGCACCTCCGCCATCGGCATGGCCCTCAAGCTGGCCCGCGTCGCCACCGGACGCTTCAAGTTCGTCTCCATGTGGGACTCGTTTCATGGGGCCTCCCTCGACGCCATCTCGATCGGCGGCGAGGCCGTTTTCCGGAAGGGCATCGGCCCCCTGCTGCCCGGCTGCGAGCACGTGCCGCCGCCCGAGCCCCTCAAGTGCCCCTTCCAATGCGGCCACACCTGCTCCCTCGCCTGCGCCGACTACGTGGAGTACGTGCTCGAAAAAGAAGGGGACGTGGCCGCCGTCATCGGGGAGACCGTTCGTTGCACCCCCTTCATACCGCCCCCGGACTACTGGCGGCGCATCCGTGCCGCCTGCGACCGCCACGGCGCGCTCCTGATCCTGGACGAGATCCCCATCGGCCTCGGACGCACGGGCCGCATGTTCGCCTGCGAGCACTACGACGTGGTCCCCGACATGCTGGTCCTGGGCAAGGGCCTGGGCGGCGGCGTCATGCCCTTGGCGGCCCTTCTTGCACGCGAGCACCTCAACGTCGCCTCGCACACCGCCCTCGGGCATTACACGCACGAGAAGAACCCCGTCGCCTGCGCGGCCGGCCTCGCCACCCTCGACGTCCTCCGCGACGAAAACCTCGTCGAGCACGCGCGCGCCCTGGGCCTCCACGCCCTCCAACGCTTCCAGCAACTGCGCAACAAGCACGCCGGCATCGGCGACGTCCGCGGCCTCGGCCTCCTGATGGGCATCGAGCTCGTCCGGCCCGGCACGCACCCCGGCCACCGCCCGATCCCTGATTCCGACCGCGCCGAGCGGGTCATGTACGAGGCCCTTCGCCGCGGCCTCAACTTCAAGGTCACCATGGGCAACATCCTCACCCTGACGCCGGCCTTGGTCCTTTCACCCTCCGAGCTCGACCACGCCATCGACATCCTCGACGCCTGCCTCTCCCTTCCATGAACACCATCACCGTCAACGAACGCACCTATCGACTGCCCGCATCACCCGTCGCCGTCCTTTGCCTGGATGGAAGCGCCGACGACTACCTCGACGCCGCCTTGATTCGGGGCCGGATGCCCCGGCTCCAGTCGTTGATCCTACAAGGGTTCCGCGGCCTCGCCCGCGGGGCCATGCCCAGCTTCACCAACGTCAACAACTCCTCCATCGTCACCGGCGTCCCGCCCTCCATCCATGGCATCGGCGGCAACTTCTTCTACGACGTCGCATCGGGGCAGGAGGTGATGATGAACAGCGCGCGGTTCCTCCGTTGCCCCACCCTCTTCCCCGCCGTCCAGAAGGCCGGGCGCAAGGTCGCGGTCGTCACCGCGAAGGAAAAGCTCCGCGACATCTTCGCCTCCGGCCTCGTCGAGTGCGGCGGCATCGCCTTCTCCTCGGAGAAGGCCTCGCAGGCCCGCCTCGCATCCCATGGCCTCGACGACGCCGAGGCCGTCGCGGGCCCCACCCCTCCCATCTATTCCGGCGAGGCATCCGTCTATGTCCTGCGCGCCGGGGCCAACCTCCTGGCCCAGGGCCGCGCCGACTTCCTCTACCTCAGCACGACGGACTTCATGCAGCACAAGTTCGGCCCCGAAGCGCCCGAGGCGCTCGACTTCTACCACGACCTCGACGTCCAGGTCGGGCGCCTGCTCGACCTCGGGGCCGTCGTGGGCATCACGGCCGACCACGGCATGAACTGGAAGCGCCGCGCCGATGGCTCGCCCAACGTCGTGTACCTCGAGTCCGAGCTCGTCGCACGCTTCGGGCCCGGCTTCCGGGTCATCCTTCCCATCACCGACCCCTACGTCGTCCACCATGGCGCGCTCGGGTCGTTCGCCCAGGTTCACCTTCCATACCCCCATCCCAACCCCGCCCTTCTCGACGACGTCATCCGTTGGCTGCGCACGGTGCCGGGCGTCACGGAGGCCCTCGACCGCCCGACGGCGGCGGCCCTCATGCAGCTCCCTCCGGATCGCATGGGCGACCTCGTGGTCTGCGCCGGGCGCGACGTCGTGCTGGGGCGCACTCCGCAGTACCATGACCTGAAGGTGATCGAAGGCGGGCTGCGTTCCCATGGCGGGCGGGGCGAGGAAATGGTCCCGTTCATCGTGAGCAAGCCGCTCAACGCACGCCACGCGGCGCTCGCCCAAGGCGACCCCCGCAACTTCGACATCTTCGACTTCACCCTCAACGGCCCCGCGTGATCCGCCCGCGTCGCCCGAGACATTCGCCCTCCCATGCCCCTGCCCCACGTCGTCCTGGCCTCCACGTCACCGCGCCGACGCGAGCTGCTCCGGCATGTGGTGGAGTCTTTTGACGTGGCGGACAGCGGCGCCACGGAGCTGCACGGCGCGCTGCTCCCCCCACGGGCCTTGTGCGAGGCCAACGCCCGGATCAAGGCCATGGCCGTGGCGCGCGATCGTCCCCAGGCGCTCGTCATCGGGGCGGACACGCTGGTCTTTTTGGATGACCAACCCCTGGGGAAGCCCGCCGACCTCGACGAGGCGCGCTCCATGCTTCGCCGGCTTTCCGGGCGGGTCCACGCCGTGATCACGGGCGTGTGCCTCGTCCATCGCGAGGCGGCCCGCATGACCTGCTTCGCCGAGGCCACCCACGTCCGGTTCAAGGCCTTCGGCGACGACGTCATCGACGCCTACCTCCGCGCCGTCCCCGTGCTGGACAAGGCGGGATCCTACGCCATCCAGACCCACGGCGACTGGCTCGTCGAACAAGTGGAGGGGTCCCTGACCAACGTCATCGGCCTGCCGGTGGAACGTCTGGGGGATGTCCTCGCGACCTGGGGGCGGTAGCGCCTTAGCCGGGGCGATTCAGTTGGGAGGGAAGTGATTGCGATGCAGATGCTTGCGCAAGCCGAGGAGTGAGCGAGGCGCGGGCCAATTCCAGGCCCGTAACGAGCGAACGACGAAGCTCTTGCGAAAGAAGATCCAGCAAGCACGACCGACCCAACGGAATCGTTCCGGATTAGATGCGTGGGCCGTGATGGTTCCGCCGGATCGCCACGGCTGGAATTCCGGGTTCACATTCCAATTCTTGCAGGCAGGGTGCAGGGGGCAGGCTGGCCGCGCCTCGAACGAGAAAGGACACACATGGGACTGATGGATTACCTCCGCACGCAATTCCTTGAGATCATCCAGTGGGAGGATGACTCGCGCGACACGTTGTCATGGCGGTTCCCGGACCAGGACAAGGAGATCAAGAACGGGGCCCAGCTCATCGTCCGCGAGTCCCAGGCCGCCCAGTTCGTCCACCTGGGCCAGTTCGCCGACACGTTCAGCCCCGGCAAGCACACGCTCACGACCCAGAACATCCCCATCCTTTCGACCCTCCTCGGCTGGAAGTTTGGCTTCGAGTCGCCCTTCAAGTGCGACGTCTATTTCGTCAACACCCGCCTGTTCACCGGCAACAAATGGGGGACGTCCAACCCCGTCATGCTGCGCGACCCCGACTTCGGGATCGTCCGCGCCCGGGCGTTCGGGACCTATGACTTCAAGGTCGTGGACGTCCCCGTCTTCCTCCGAGAGGTGGCGGGCACGGACCACCACTTCCGGCTCGAGGAATTCCAGGACACGATGCGTTCGCGGCTCGTGTCGGCGTTCACCGACGCCCTCGCGTCCAGCCGCCTTCCCGTCCTGGATGTGGCGTCTCGCTACGCCGAGGTCGGCGGGGCCTTGCTGCCCGTCCTCAACCCGATCCTCCGCCAGAAGTACGGCCTCGAGCTCGGGGCCTTCATCATCGAGAACGTCTCCGTTCCGCCCGAGGTCGAGCAGGCCATCGACAAGCGCTCCTCCATGGCCGCCATCGGCAACCTCAACGACTACGTGAAGCTCCAGATGGCCGAGGGCATCGCCAAGGGCGACGGCGGCGGCGGCCCCGGCGGGCAGGTCACGCAGTTTGCCATGGGCATGGCCCTCGCCAACCAAATGCTCCAGCAGGCCGGCGGCGTCCTCGGCCAAGCCACCCCTCCCGCCGCGCCGGCCGCGCCCGCCTCGCCCACGACGCCAGTTGCCACGCCAGTGCCCGAACTGTTGTCCCCGGCCGACGCCGCCCGCGTCCTCGGCGTCACCGAGGCCGACGTCGTGCAGGCGCTCTCCGAGGGATCGCTTAAGGGCAAGAAGATCGGCTCCGCCTGGCGCATCACCCGGGCGGCCATCGACGACTTCCTGCGCGCCTGACGAAAAGGCCCTTCACGCCCCAGGAACGTGTCGCAGGAACCCTCGTCCGCAGGTCGGCCCCCCGGTGTTCCGCCGCCGTTGCCTCAACCCGGCACGGCGGCGCCGCCCAGCGCAGAGGGTTCGTCACAACCCGGTGCCGTCCCGCCGCCCCTTCCTGCGGCACCCCAGGCTCCGCCGGCCGACGCCCCGCCGCCGGAGGCCGTCGCCCAGGCCCGGTTCCACTGCGCGTCCTGCGGTGCCGAGGCCACGTGGAATCCCGCGCAGGCCGCCCTCGTCTGTTCCCATTGCGGCACGGTCGCCCCTTCGCAACCCGTCGCCGGCACGCAGGCCGCCGATGCCATCGCCGAGCACGACTTGGTGGCCGCGTTGCGCTCCATCCCGGATGAACGCCGCGGCTGGCGCACCGCACGCACCCAGGTGCGTTGCCAGTCCTGCACCGCCATCAGCGTCTTTGACCCCGAGAAGATCGGCCAACGATGCGATTTTTGCGGGTCGTCCGCGCTCGTCCCGCACGAGGACATCAAGGAATCGTTCACCCCGGAGAGCCTCCTGCCCTTGGCGTGGGCCGAGTCGAAGGTCCGCGAATCCGTCCGGGCATGGTACCGGTCAAGGTGGTTCGCCCCTTCCGCCCTCGGCACGCGGGCGATGACCGACACGGTTCGCGCCGTGTACATCCCCTACTGGACCTTTGACGCGCGGGTGCACGCGCCGTGGACGGCCGACAGCGGGTACTACTACTACGAGACGGAGACGTACCGCGATGCCCAGGGCAACTTCCAGACACGCCGTGTGCAACGCGTCCGCTGGGTTCCCAGCGCCGGCGTGGTGGATCACTTCTTCGACGACCAACTGGTCCCCGCCACCCGGGGCGTCCACGCCACCCTGCTGCGCGCCGTGGAGCCTTTTCCCACGCGGGACCTTGTTCCCTACGACCCGCGCTTCCTGGCAGGCTGGGTCGTCGAGCGATACCAAATCGACCTCGTGAGCGCCGCACGGGCCGCGAGGGATTCCATGACGATCGAACTGCGCGCCCTGTGCGCCGCGCAGGTGCCCGGCGACACCCACCGCAACCTGTCCGTCTTCCCCGAATGGTCCGCACAGACCTTCAAGCACGTCCTCGTGCCCGTCTGGCTCCTCACGTATCAATACCATGGGAAGCCCTATCAACTCGTCGTCAATGGCGTGACGGGCTCGATCGCGGGCGAACGGCCCTACTCGCTCTGGAAAATCCTGTTCCTGGTGCTCGCCATCCTCGCGGTCGCGGGCGTGCTCTTTTACTTCATGGAACCCGACCGACCCGCCTACCGCTTCCGGCATTAACCGGAACGATGCAGTCGGGAGGGCAGTGATTGCGAAGCAGATGCTTGCGCAAGCCAAGAAGTGAGCGAGGCGCGGGCCAGTACGAGGCCCGTCACGAGCGAAGGACGAAGGATTTGCGCAAGCAGATCGAGCCAGCACGACCGCCCCAGCGGCAGCGTTCCAGATGAGGCATCCCTCCGCCCCCATCACCGCACGCCAGCGAGGATCACGCGAAACCCGAGGTTGCTACTCCGGTAGGTCGGGGCCGATCCATTCCTGAAAGCCGCCCGCGCATAGGGGGCGCCGCACCCCCAACACCCGCCTCGCAGCACCCGCGTGGGGCCCGAGGCCGGACCCATCGGATCCTGCACCACGCCCGCCGGGTACGAGCCATACCAGTCGAGGCACCATTCCCACACGTTTCCCAGCATGTCATGCAGGCCCCACGCGTTCGCTTCCTTCTGCCGGACCGGCCGCGTCTGGCTGCCCGAGTTGCCCGACCACCACGCGATCGCCCCCAGCTCGCCATGGCGCGGCCCCGTCGTTCCGCCGCGCGCCGCGTATTCCCACTCCGCCTCCGTCGGGAGCCGGAAGGCTTGCTGCAAGCCCACCCGTCCTGCCGCGCGCTCGCGGTCCGTCAGCCTGCGGCAATACTCCACCGCATCCTCCCAACTGACCCGCTCCACGGGCAAGGTGGCTCCCTTGAAGAACGAGGGGTTGGTCCCCATGACGCCCTCGTACTCCTCCTGCGTCACCTCGTGGTCGCTCATCCAAAAACCACGGCTCACCACCACCTCATGCAGCGTTTCGTCAAAGAAGCGCCCATCCTCGCCCACCGGGCTTCCCATCTGAAACGCGCCGGCTGCCACCCACACGAATCCGTCCGGCCCGCCCTTCGGCACCCGTTTCAAGGACCGGTAAAAGCGAGCCTCCGAACCCGCCTCCATGTCCACCAGCACGGATCCCTCCGAACCCAGCACCACGTTCGTCCATGCCGTCCAAGGACCCGTCAAACCCGTGGCCCACTCCACCCGCACCGCCGTGCCCCTCGGGCCCCGCACGGTGAGCTTCGGCACGAGGACCACATCCATGGGCAACCCATCCAAGGCATCCTCCGGACGGTCCACCACCACCTCCGGAGCCATCAGGTATCCGCTGCCTCCCTCCACCAGCACCACGGCCCCCACACGATCCCCGTCCAACACCGCCCGGGCCATCGCCCCCTGCCCGCCTCCCCCGGTGATCGACACGCCGGGCTCCACGACGTAACCCGAGCCCCCCGAGGTCAGCGTCAGGGAGATCACCTTCCCCGCCGCCACCGTTGCGAGCGCCGTCGCCTGTTGCTGCGCGAACGCCATGAACCCAAAGCTCCAAAGCACGGCCACGGCCACAAAGATCTGCTGGACGGTCTTCACCTCGAGCCCGATGCGACCCCAGACGCCCGGGGGCGTCAACCCTGCCTCGGCCAGGACCGTTCGGCGGCAAGGAACCGCCGGATCCAAAGGTTTCCCGGGGTCGGCCGCGCCGGCTTCCCGGAAGGCGCGGCCGGCCGGCACGATCCGGTTGGGTCGGCCGTGCTTGCTCGATCTGCTTCGACATCGCTTCCCTCCCAGCGGCGTCTCTCCGGCGAGGGGTGTCACTCGTCGGTGCATCCCGAAGTTGTTGGTGGTCCCGAGGAGGTCGTGTGGGCTCAACCCTGGGAGCGCGGCGGTCCCCGGCCGCCACTCCCTGCTCCCGCCCTGCGGGACCGGTCCGATATCCGCTGCACGTCCAGATCCCGCCGACAACTTCGGGATGCACGGGGCACTCGTGGCCATCAGGATTCGGGATTGCCAGCGGGCTTGGCGCTGTCCCTTGATTGACGGGTGCCTACGCACTTGCCCCACGTCACGCACGTCGTCGCCGTCGCCAACCAAAAGGGCGGGGTCGGCAAGACCACTACGACGGTCAACCTGGCCGCGTGCCTCGCCGCCCAAGGCCATTCCGTGCTCCTCGTGGACCTCGATTCACAGGCCAACGCCACCTCCGCCGTCGGTGTTGAAAAGACCGAGGGCGGCTCCGTGTACCGCCCCCTCGTGGGCGATGGCGACCTTCTCGGCCGGATCCGGCCCACGCCCTTCGCCAACCTCTCCATCATCCCCAGCGAGGTGGACCTGTGCGGCGCAGAGGTGGAGTTGGCCCGCTCGGACGACAACCTCAACCGCCTCCGCCGCATCCTCGAGCCTGTCCGGGCTTCCGGCAGGTTCGACGTCATCCTCGTGGACTGCCCGCCGTCGCTCGGCCTCCTCACACTCAATGCCTACGCGGCCGCCGACCACCTCATCATCCCCCTCCAATGCGAGTACTTCGCGCTCGAGGGCATCGCGGCCGTCAGCCGCATCCTGTCCCAGATCCGCGACGGCGGCATCAACCCACGGCTCGAGATCCTCGGGGTCCTCATGACCATGTTCGACGCCCGCACCAAGCTCGCCCAATCCGTCGTCGGCGAGGTCCGGCAGCACTTCGGCGACCGCGTCTTCGACACCGTGATTCCCCGCACCACGCGCCTCGCCGAGGCCCCCAGCTTCGGCAAGCCCATCATCCACTACGACCGCTACAGCGCCGGATCGGCCGCCTACGAGGTCCTGGCCGAGGAAGTCGCCAAGCGCCTCGCGTTGCCCCGGCCGACGGCCGCCCGGACGTGAGCCCGAGCATCCCCATGCCGCCCCGCCCAAGCCCAAGCCGAAGAACATGGATCGTCGCCGCGCTGGGGCTGGCCTTGGCCGGGGCGATTCACTGGGACCGATCGTCCGCGCTGGCTGAATCTCCCCAGGTTATTTCTCCCGGCCGTGGCCTCGCCCTTCGCACGGCCGGGCCCGCCGCCGCTACGGCCGTGGACCCCTCCGTGCGCCGGATCGTCTTGCTCCGAGGCGAACCCATCGTCGAGCGGCACCTCCGCCACGACGACCCCGCCCGGGTCCAGGCCGCCCGCGTCGAACTCCAAGCCCGGCAATCACGCCTCGCCACTGCGGTCACCCAACGGGGTGGGCGCGTCCTCATGACGTGGAACCTCCTCCAGCATGGCGCATGGGTCGAGGTGCCCGCCGCCGCCGAGGCGTCCTTGGCCACCCTTCCGGACGTCGCCCGCGTCCTTGAGGAGCAGCATCATTCCCGGGCCACGGCCACGAGCGTCCCCTTCGTGCGCGCCCCTGCCGCATGGTCCGCCCCGACGCCGCTCACGGGACACGGCCTGCGCATCGGGATCATCGACTCCGGCGTGGATTACCTTCATGCCGACTTCGGCGGTCCCGGCACGGAGGCGAACTACCTCGGCAACGACCCCACCGTGGTGGAGCCGGGTTCCTTCCCGACGGCGAAGGTGACGGGCGGAACCGACCTCGTGGGCGACGACTACGACTCCTCCAGCAGCGCCAACTCCCTGCCCCGACCCGACCCGGACCCGCTGGACCCCGCCGCCAACGGTCACGGCAGCCACGTCGCGGGCATTGCCGCAGGGCAAGGCGTCCTCGCGGACGGCCAACCCTTCCAAGGACCCTACGACCTTGCCGCCTCCACAAACCGGTGGCGCGTGGGCCCGGGGGTCGCGCCGGAGGCATCCCTCCATGCCATCAAGGTCTTCGGACGCGGCGGCTTGACCTCCACCAGCATCGTCCTCCAGGCCCTCGAACACGCCGCCGACCCCAACCAAGACGGCAACCCGTCCGACCACCTCGACGTCGCCAACCTCTCCCTCGGCAGCTCCTTCGGCACCGACGACCCCGAGGAACCCCAGGCCGCCGCCATCCGCCGGTTGCTCAACCTCGGCTGCGTCGTCGTCCTGTCCTCGGGCAACGGCGGCAACACGGCCTTCAAGCTCGACTCCCCCGCATCCGCCGCCGCCGCCATCGCCGTCGCCAATGCCTACGACGACGGCTTCGGCACCGGTGCCCTCTCCATCGACTCCCCCGGGTCCATCGCCAGCAAGGTGGCCGCCGTCGAAGGCCAGTTCACTCCACCCCTGGCCACTTTGCCCCAGCTTTCAGGACGCCTCGTGCGCGTCCTTCCCAACCTCGCCTGCGACCCCATCGCCAATGCGGCCGACCTCCGCGACAACATCGCGTTGGTGGATCGCGGCACCTGCTTCTTCCTCGACAAGATCCGGTCCATCCAAGCCACCGGCGCCCGAGCCGTCGTCGTCGTCAACAACGTCGAGGGCCCGCCCATCGTCATGGGTGCCAGCGGCCCGGCCGACGACATCGTCATCCCCGCCGTCATGATCTCCCGGCCCGACGGCGACCGCATCAAGGCCCGGCTGGCCGAGGGCGTCGTCGTCACCCTCGGCGACGACGTCCGCATCGGGTTCCCGGAGCTGGCCGACACGGTCAATGAAAGCAGCTCGCGCGGGCCCGTTTGGCCGCGCGCACGGCTCAAGCCCGACCTGTCCGCCCCGGGTTCCTCCATCGAGTCCGCGCGGGCCGGATCCGGGTCGCTCTCCGCACCCATGACGGGAACCTCGATGGCGTCGCCCCACGTGGCGGGGGCCGCCGCGCTCGTCCGCCAGGCGCGTCGCGAATGGCCGGGACGTGACATCAAGGCCGCCCTCATGAACACCGCCGCCTCCCCCATGCGCGGGACCAACGGCGCTGCGTTCCCCGAGTCCTGGGCCGGCGCCGGCCGCCTCGACGTCGCCGCCGCCACCCAAACAACCGTCATCGCCCGTGCCACGGCCGACCCCGACGCCGTCAGCCTTTCCTTCGGGGCCATCCTGGCGGACCACCCCCTGGTCCGCACCCAATCCATCACCGTCATCAACCACGACTCATCGCCGGTCGCGCTTCGCGCCGAGCCTTCCTACACGCTGGATCAACCCGGCGCGCGCATCGTGGTCGCCCCCGACGCCTTCATCGTCCCGCCCCAAGGCTCCGCCGTGGTCGCCGTGCGCCTTGAAATCGACCCGGCCCGACTCGTTCCAAACCCCGACCTCGCCTCCGCCGCGCAAGCCCTGGGGCGACCGCGCCACGGCCTGCCCGAGGCCTCCGGGCAGGTGTGGTTCCGGGGCGGCCCCGTGGAGGTCCACGTGCCGTGGCATGCGATGGTCCGGGCCGTGGGCCATCCCGGTGCCAATGCCACGTTGTCCGGCGTGGCGGCCGGCGACCCCGTGGTTGTTCCCCTCCCCACCTCGCCCGCCTCCAGCCCGGCCGACGGGGGCTGGGTGGCCGTCTTCCAACGCGGTTTCTTCAATGCCACGCCCAGCGCATCCGGCGACGGCCTCGCCACGGACATCATGGCGGCCGGGGCCACCTCGGACTTTCCCAGCAAGGGGAGCCTCGCCACCACGACGCTGTCGTTCGCGGTCGTCACGGCCGGGCCGTGGGTCACCCCGTCCCGTGCGTTCACGCGCGTGGACGTTGAAATCGACCGCGATGGCAACGGCACCGTGGACGCCGTCCTGTCCAACGCCGACACCGGCCTCGTGACCGCCAATGACCTCACGGACGAGAAGTCGGCCACGGACGCCCACGTCGCCGCCGCCAAGGTGGGCGCGGGCGCCTGGGTCACGACCGCCCACTGGAACCGGTTGCTGGCGTCCGAGGCCGACCCCGCGCCGTTCCTCAATGGAGCGGTCGTCTTGTCCGCGACGGGCGCGGACCTTGGCCTGGCGAGCACCACCGCCGTGCTGCGCTACCGGGTCCGCAGCGACGGGGCCTTCTCGGATTCCACGCCATGGATTGCCTTTCATCCCGCCCGTCCCCTCGTGGACGGGACCGCGACCCAACGCCCGGGCGGGCTCTGGCAACGTGAGGGACCCTCCGTCTCCGCCGTCGTTCGGCGGGCGAATGCCGCCGTCCACGGAGCCTCCCCGTCCGGACGCATCCAGGCCCTGCTCCTCCACCTCCATGCCCAACCCGGCACCCAGGCCGAGTCCATCGCCCTCGACCTGGGACAACCCGACACCGACGCCGACGGGCTGCCGGACTCGTGGGAACTCTCCAACCTGGGCGACCTGCGAGGCTCCGGCGCCACCGACCGGGACGGCGATGGATTCCATGAACACGCCGAATGGAAGACGAACCTCGACCCATTGCGGCGTGACGCATTCGTGGGCGGCTTCTCATCGGAAGAGGGCGTCGTCCTCCAATGGACGGGAACACCAGGACGGATCTTCTCGATGCTTCGTGCGGAGGCCCTCGAAGGCCCGTATGCGCCGTGGAAATCCGGCGTGGTCGCCGAGCCGGGCATTCAACAGATTCTCGATCCGTCCCCGGTCCCCGCCACGGGCTCCCGCTTCTACCGGATTCAGGTGGTGCCTTGATGACCGCGAGGCAGCGCGCGGAAAATAGGGGTTGCCATCGGGAACCATTGTGAACAACCTGTTCATCAAACCGCGCCATTACGGCGGCGGGCCAAGCAGTTGGCCTGTGTCTTCGGTTTAGAATTGTTATCAAACGCAAGAAAACATTCAGGAGGAACAAGATGAAGTTCAACAAGTGGTCACTGGCCCTCGCGGCCACCGGTGTCGTGAGCGTCGCCAGCGTCGCTCAAGCCCAGGAGTCCCATCCCGTCAACACCCTGCTCAGCTCGACGACCTTGAGCGGCTTCGTTGACACGTCGGCGATCTACAACATCGGCACGGGCCGCACCGTTGCCAACCGCTTCGCCAACACCGGCAGCGACCGTCAGGACGGCTTCAACCTCAACTCCGTCAACGTGCAGCTCGAGAAGCCCGTGGACGAGGGCACCTGGAGCGCCGGTTACAAGGCCGAACTGATGTTCGGGCCTGACGCCGTTGTGATGCCCGGCCGCCTCGGTGACGGCTCCCAGCTCGCCATCAAGCAGGCCTACGCCGCCCTCCGCGCCCCCGTGGGCAACGGCATCGACATCAAGGTCGGCCAGTTCGACCCGATCATCGGCTACGAGACGACGTCCTCGTACCAAAACCCCAACTTCTCCCGCTCGCTCGCCTTCAACAACTTGGAGCCGTTCGGTCACCAAGGCGTGTTGGCTAGCTACCAGTTCAGCGACGCCGTGGGCCTCTCCGTCGGCGTGGCGAACAGCGCCAACAACTCCGGCCGCTTTGGCTCCGCCAACGGCGGCGGCTCGACCTTGGGCGACATCAACCGCAAGTCCTCCATCGAGTCCTACAAGTCCTACATGGCTGGCATCGTCCTGAAGGCTCCTGAGTCCCTCGGCTGGCTCGCCGGCTCCTCCCTCTACGCGGGCGTCGTGCACGGCCTCGAGTCCGGCAAGAACAATGACCCGGTCACCTTCTACGTCGGCGCCAGCATCGCCACCCCGATCGAGGCCCTGACCCTCGGCGTCGGCTATGACTACCAAGCCAATGGCATCGCCGACAGCAGCTACGCCAACGCCGTCTCCGGCTATATCTCCTACCAGCTCACCGAGAAGCTGAAGCTCAACAACCGCGTCGAGTACGCCACCAGCTCCGGCGGCGTGTTCCTCCCGGGCAACAGCAACGACGAGAAGGTGTTCGCCCTCACCTCCACCTTCGACTACGCGCTCTTCGCCAACGTCGTCACCCGCGCCGAGGCCCGCTGGGACCGCGCGGTCGGTGGCTCCGTCGCCCGTCCGTTCGACAACCAGAAGAACGACATCAGCCTCACGCTGAACGTCATCTACAAGTTCTAATCGAACTTGGTTCATCAACCCCTGCCGTGACCCGGCAGGGGTTTTTTGTTGCCCGCATCGAATCCAATCGTCGCCCGCAACGGTGTCCATGCCCACGACCCCGCCTTTCCTTCGGCTCCATCGTGTCTCCTGTCGTCTGGGCCATGTCGAAGCCTTGGCCGACATCAGCCTCGACATCGCCCCCGCCGCCCGATGCATCGTCGCCGGCCCTTCCGGGGCAGGAAAAACCACCCTGCTGCGCATCGTCGCAGGACTTCAGCGGCCGTCCGGCGGCCAAATCGAGTCCGATGGATGCGACATCACCGGCCTTCCGCCTGAAAGGCGACGCTTTGGATGGGTGGGACCCGAGCCGGGTTTGCTTCCCCAAATGACTGCGGTGGATCAAGTCGAGTTGCCATTGCGCCTTGCCCATGCCAGCCCCGGCGATCGTCGGATCGCTGCCTTGCAGGCCCTCGAACGGGTCGGCCTCGCCCATCGCGCAGGGCATCTGCCGCATCAACTCTCGTCAGGCGAGGCGATTCGCGTCGCCCTCGCGCGAGCGAGTGTGAACCAACCGCGATGCCTGCTTCTCGACGAACCCTTTGCACGCATGGACACCGCCCAACGCGCCTCGTTGCGCGGTTGGCTCTCCCGCATGCAAGCAAGCACGGGTTGCGCCATCCTTGAGACATCCCATTGGCTGCAAGAATCCCTTCAGGATGCCTCTCATCTCGCCATCCTGCGTGATGGCCATCTGGTCCAAGCCGGAACCACCCGCCAGGCATGGCAACAACCCTCATCCCCTTGGGTCGCTGACTTCCTGTCCGTCTTCCCGATTTGGTGGAGCACGCCAACCGATGCCGCACGGCGGGGGTGGAAGGGGCCGATTCCTGCGCTGGGATCCGCTTGCCGGCTCATTGGCGTGCGCTTGGACCTTGCTCGATGGGTCGTTGACCCGCCGTCGGAGCCATGCCTGGGCCCGTTGCAAGCATCCCGCGTGCTTCCCACTGGGTTCACGCCGGCCTTGGACGCCTTGTTTCCCGATGGCGAGCTGCGCCGAATCCCCATGCATGGGGCCGAATCCCCGCCGCAGGTAAACACAAAGGGTTGGCTCGCATTCGGGGACGATGCCGTATTGATGACTTCAACGGACGATCGCTCCACAGGTTAGCCCTCAGCCGGGACGATTCAGTTGGGAGGGAAGTGATTGCGAAGCAGATGCTTGCGCAAGCCGAGGAGTGAGCGAGGCGCGGGCCAGTGCGAGGCCCGTAACGAGCGAACGACGAAGGAGTTGCGCAAGCAGATCGAGCAAGCACGACCGACCCAACTGAATCGTTCCGGCTTTGCATGAAGGCGACGTCATGAGGCTGACGTTTGAACCGGACAAGAAACGTCTGAAAAAGCCTTTGACCGCCCGGGCAACGTCCATAGGCTTGGGAATCAGGACTGGATTAGTCTGATTTATCAGACGAGCGAACATGCAAATCACGAGGGCAGCAGAATACGGGGTGCTTGGGCTCATGGCCCTGGCCCGGCGTCCTCAGGGCGAGGTGGTGATGATCGAGACGCTCTGCACCGAGGAAGAGGTGCCGGTGAGCTTTCTCGGCAAGATCTTTCAGAGCCTGGCCAAGGCAGGAATCGTCAAGTCTGCGCGGGGTTCGGGAGGGGGCTTCAGCTTGGCTCGGACGCCTTCGGACATCTCCGCGCTGGAGATCATTGAGGCCATTGAGGGCCCAATTGCCCTCCAGCGTTGCTTGGACCTGGATGAGGGATGCGACCATAGCCGGGGCTGCGCCTTGTGCGGCTTGCTCTCGGAAGCCCAGGAGCGCGTGAAGGAGGTCTTGGGCCGATCCACCCTTTCTGAACTTGCGGGGCGCCACATTCCGAATTCCTTGGTCCGGCAGGCGCGCGATCGTGGCCAACTGGTCATCAAGGAGCCCTGCGGCGAAGCGTGCAGCGATGCCTCAGACGCCCCCGCCAAGGACGGCACGCCCCCGGATGGCAAGGGAACGATGGTTTTGTAACGAAAACGAAGAGGAACGACCAATGAGCGACACGTACACGTTGTATAATTCGACCGTAATGGATCACTTCATGAACCCCCGCAACATGGGCGACCTCAAGGACGCCGATGGCGTGGGCGAAGTCGGCGCGGCGGCATGCGGCGACATCATGAAGATCAGCCTGAAGATCAAGGGCGGCCGCATCGAGGATGCGCGATTCAAGACCTTTGGCTGCGGCTCGGCCATCGCCAGCTCGAGCATGGCCACGGAATTGATCAAGGGCCGCACGATCGAGGAGGCCATGAACTTCTCGAACCAGGAGGTGGTGGAGGCGCTGGGCGGCTTGCCACCGGTGAAAATCCACTGCTCCGTCCTGGCGGAGGAGGCCCTCAAGGCGGCCTTGGAAGACTATGTGAAGCGGAACCCGGAGTCTGCCGCACCCGTCGCCAAGCCGGAGCCGGTCTCGGCGTAGGCTTGTCCATGCCGTGGGGCGAGGGGTGATGACGCGATGGGTTCTTCCGCAGGCCCTGGAGCCATCGTGGCGCCCCGGAAAACGGTGCATTCATCAAAGCACGGAGCCCTTGCCCGGGAAGATTCAGCCATCACCACCATCCCCACGGGTTCCTTCCAGCCCCTGCCGTCCAACGTGTTAAAGGCCCCGCCGTCTGATGGCTGATGCCGTCCGGTCGCGGGGCCCTTCCCTTCCATCCTTTTAACGCCCGCTTCTTTCCATTGTCTTCATGCGCAACGTCTATCTGGACCACCAATCGGCGACGCCCCTGCTGCCAGAGGCCTTCGAGGCCATGCGCCCCTTCTTCACCGAGTACTTCGGCAATGCCTCGTCGCTTCACCAGCACGGTCTCCGCGTGCGCGACGCCCTGAAGACGGCGCGCCAACATCAAGCCGCCCTCATCCACGCGGAGTCCGAGGAGGAAATCTTCTTCACCTCGGACGGCACCGAGTCGGCCAACTTGGCGATCAAGGGCGTTGCGTACGCCAATGAACGCAAGGGAAAGCACCTCGTGGTCTCCGCCACCGAGCATCCCTCCGTGATGAACTCGGTCGAGTTCCTCGAAAAGCAGGGGTGGACCTGCACCCGCGTCCCGGTGGACTCCCAGGGGTTCCTGAGCCTCGATGCGCTGCGCGGGGCGCTGACACCCCAAACCGTCCTTGTCGCCGTGCATCATGTGAACCATGACATCGGGACCATCCAACCCGTGGCGGACGTGGGGCGGATCTGCACGGAGGCCGGGATTCCGCTCTATGTGGATTGCGAGGCCAGCGCCGGATGGCTGCCCGTGGACGTCCGTGCGATGGGCGCATCCTTGGTGAGTTATTCGCCCCATCGGTTTTACGGGCCCAAGGGCGTCGGGGTGTTGTACCGGCACCGGCGCGCGCGCCTGGTTTCCATCTTGCATGGCGGCGTCCAGGAAGGCGGGCGTCGCGCCGGGACCGAGAACATCCCGGCGATTGTGGGTGCAGGCGTGGCGGCCGAGGTGGCGGCCAGGGAACTGGACGGCCGGGCCTCCCATGTGGCGGGGTTGCAACAACGCCTGTGGCAGGGACTTTTGCAGCGCATCCCGTACATCAAGCTCAACGGCCCCGTGCCGGGCCCGGGACGCGCCCCCAACAACATCAACATTTCCACCGAGTTCATCGAGGGCGAGGGCCAGTTGCTGCTGTGTGATCTCAACGGGATCGCCGTCGCATCGGGGTCATCCTGCGTCTCCAAGTCCCTCAAGATCTCGCATGTCCTGGCGGCCATCGGCCTCGACCACGCCCTCGCCCAAGGCAACCTCATCCTGACCCTCGGCAAGGACAACACCGAGACCGACGTGGACTATGTCATCGAGACCTTTGCCAAGATCGTCGGCAAGCTGCGGGGCATGTCGCCCATGTGGGACGAGTTTGAGCGCGGCGTGATTGATTCCGTCATCGCCCCGCGCGGCATCGGCCGATCCTTCAGCGAGCACGCCGCGGCGGTCTCGGGCAAGCCGGCGCATGGATCGTAACGCCGGGGCAACCTCGGCCTTGGGTGCACACCGGTGCAGCATCCGTGCCGCCGCGTGAGGGCACGCGCCCTACAACACGGGCGGAGCGTTCGGGTCCGTCGGAAAGGTTGGGTGAACGAGAGCCCGTCTCCAGCCTTTAGTCTGAACCTGACCCGCGCGTTTCCCGTCAGGGGGTGTCACTTCGGAATTCCCATCGCCGCGCGGCCTTCCATAACGTCGGGGCGTGCATTTCGACAAGGTGGCCTTGGTGGGCGTCGGCTTGCTGGGCGGTTCGCTGGGGTTGGCCCTCCGCGCCCGGCGCATGGCCGCGCATGTCTCCGGCCTCGTCCGTCGCGACGCATCCATCCGTGAGTGCCTCGAAAGGGGGGCCGTGGACTCCGCATCCACCTCCATGGCCGAGGTGGTCTCGGGCGCGGACGTCGTCGTCCTGTGCACGCCGGTGGGCGACATGCCCGCCATGGCCCGGGCCATCGCCCCGTGCCTCGCTCCCCGGGCCGTGATCACGGACGTGGGCTCCGTCAAGGGATCCGTGATGCGCGAGGTGGCGCCCAAGTTGCCGGCGGGTTGCTTCGTAGGAAGCCATCCCATGGCCGGGTCCGAGCAAGCCGGGGTGGGCGCTGCCCGGGCCGACCTGTTCGACGGTGCCCGATGCGCCGTGACGCCGTCCGCGGAGAGCTTGCCCGGCGTGACCGATGCCGTGGAGGGTCTATGGCGCGGCGTCGGGGCGGAGGTGATGCGGATGTCACCGGAGTTGCATGATGCCTGGGTTGCTCGCGCCAGCCACTTGCCGCACGTGCTGGCAGCGGTGTTGGCCCATGACGTCCTGGATCCCTCGATGGCCGCCGAGGTCCGGAGGTTGTGTGCAACGGGCTTCCGTGACACCACGCGCATTGCATCAGGACACCCGGGAATGTGGCGGGACATCCTGTTGTCGAACCGGGCGGCCATCCTCGAGGCGTTGGCTGAATGGCGCGACGAACTCGCTGGTCTTGAACGTCTGATCGCTGACGGGGATGCGGAGGGCACCGAGCGGTTCCTTGCCGAGGCCCGCCACCGTCGCGAGGCATGGACCCATTCCCCGCGCGGCCCCCACGCCGATTCATCCTCGTCCGCAACGCACGCCTGACCTGCCCATGCCCCTGCCTGACTTGATTGAAATCGACCCCCTGACTGCGGCGCCGCACGCGCAGGTCACGGTGCCCGGATCCAAGAGCATCACGAACCGCGCGCTGGTCTTGGCCGCCTTGGCCGACGGTTCCACCACCTTGCGCGGCGCCCTCTGGAGCGAGGACACCCAGGTCATGGTCTCGTGCCTCCAAACGCTGGGCTTCGACGTGGCCGTGGAACCCGACCCGGGCGACCCCGCCAATCGAACCATCCGGGTGGTCGGGCAAGGAGGGCGAATTCCTCGGGGGGGCACGGCAGAGCAGCCCTTGTCTTTGCACGTGGGGAACGCCGGCACGGCGGCCCGCTTCCTGTCGGCCATGGTTTGCCTGGGTCCGGGGGCGTATCGGCTTTCCGGGGTCCCCAGGATGCACCAGCGCCCCCAGGCCGCCTTGCTCCAGGCGCTGCGCAGCCTCGGCTACCAGGTCGAGGCACCCAATGACCGGCTGCCCGCCGTGATTCATGGCCAGGGCGGTCCGAGGCCCGGGGTGTGCCATGTGTCCATCGCCGAGAGTTCGCAGTTTGCCTCGGCCCTGCTTCTCGCTGCCCCGCGCGCGGGTTGGGAGGTCATGATCGACGGCACGGCGGACGGCGACGAGGCACCCTATGTCGCGATGACGACGCGGCTGGCCGGGACGTTCCCAGCGAGGGGCGGGATGGTGGACATCGAGCCTGATGCCTCGAGCGGAAGTTATTTTTGGGCGGCGGACTGGCTCCTTCGCGGGGGGAGACCCACGCCTTCTGGTTCGTCTCCCGTGGCGCGTTGGCCGGAGTCGGGGTGGCAAGTGGATGCCCGGTTCCCGGGATTCCTGCCCCTGCCGCCGGAGGTTTCCCGGGAACGACACCTGGGGGACAGCATCATGACGGCCATCGTGCTGGGGCCGTTCGCCGGTTATCCCGTGCGGTTCACGGACCTTGGCCGATTGCGGGTCCAGGAATGCGAACGCGTCGCGGCGCTCCGCGAGGGGCTCGCCCGATGCGGGGCCGACATCCACGAGGAGGGCGACACCTTGACGGTCCTGCCTTCTGCATTGCACGGGGCGGAGATCGAGACGCACGACGACCACCGGGTCGCCATGTGCTTCGCCACGCTGGCGCTGCAAGTGCCCGGCCTATGCATTCGCAACCCGGCATGCGTCCGGAAAACGTTCCCCAACTTCTTCCAGAAGTTGGCCGCGCCCGCCCCGAACGGGCTCGGGGCCATCGTCCGCGACGCCCGCACGGGGCGACGCCTGGAAGGCGACAGCCTCCTTGCCACATGACCCAGGCCTTCTGCGATGCCGCCTTGCGGCTGCCGCACGTCGTGGCCATCGACGGCCCCAGTGCCTCCGGGAAGGGAACCCTGGCCCGGCGCCTCGCAGCGGACTTCGGCTGCACCTACGTGGATAGCGGGGCCATGTACCGAACCCTTGCGTGGTGGACGTTGCAAAGCGGGCTGAGGTGCGAGAAGCCCATGAGGCCCTCGGAAGAGGACGCCATCGTGCGGCTCATGCGTCGTTGGGACGCGCGGCTGCGAGTGATCGACGGTGCCGCATGGTTCACCGTCGCCGGCTACTTCCCGCGCGAGGAAATCCGATCAGACCGCGTCGAGAGGGCCGTGCCGGTGGTCGCGCAGATCACCCGAATCCGCGTCTGGATGGTCGCTCGCCAGCGTGACTGCGCACAGTTTGGCCCGCTGGTCATGGAGGGCCGAGACATCGGGACCGAGGTCTTTCCCTTGGCGCAGGTGAAGTTCTTCCTCGAGGCCGATGCCGCGGTGCGAGAGCAACGCCTTGCGCAGCGCGGCAATGCGGGCAGCGCGGGGTCCGGGCGGGACGCCATGGACGCCACGCGACGCAAGGGAGCCTTGTACCCCGCATTGGACGCCATCCGCATCGACAACACCCACCAAACCCCGGATGAAACCTATGAGATCATGCGTTCCCACATGGGCAGACTTCGCGTCGCCGGCGCTTGGCCAGCCTAAGCCGGAACGATGCAGTTGGATCGGTCGTGCTTGCTGGATCTTCCTTCGCAAGAGCTTCGTCCTTCGCTCGTTACGGGCCTCGTACCGGCCCGCGCCTCGCTCACTCCTCGTCTTGCGAAAGAATCTGCGGCGCAATCACTTCCCTCCCAACTGCATCGTTCCGGCCCCGTTGCCCGGGGCGCCCTCGCTCGCACGTCGCGGGCCTTGGGTGGGTCTTTTGAACGGCATCCTGACCTTCGTGGCGGCCTTCAGTCTCCTTCGCCTTCCCGCCGCCACCCCCGGCGAATCCACCGTCGTCCTCTACCGCGAGGGCCACGCCGAGTCGAAGGCCGTGGCCGAGCATTACGCACGTCGCCGGGCCGTCCCGGACAAGAACGTCATCGGCCTCAAGACATCGTCCGACACCACGCTTTCGCGCGCGGCTTACCAGGCCGAGATCGAGGAACCCCTGATCCGGGCCCTCGGTGAGCGAGGCCTGGCCCGTTTCGACCCCGTGGGCCCGAAGGCCACGGCCGCCCAATCCAAGGTCCCGTCCCGCTGCACGGCCGCCTCGGTGCAGTACATCGTTTTGTCCTATGGCATGCCCTACCGGATTGCGAACGCCCCGCATTTGTTGGCCGGGGAAACCAACGGCCTGCCCCAGCCGCTGCAACGCAACAATGCGTCCGTGGACTCCGAGCTCTCCCTGCTCCCGTTGGCCGGGCGTTATCCGCTGGCGGGCCCGCTTCCAAACCCCTTCTACGTCAACACCAACAGGCACCTGTTTACGCCCGCCCACGGCGTGTTCCTGGTGGGGCGCGTGGACGGCCCCAGCCCGGACATCGCCCGTCGCCTTGTGGACCATGCCATCCTTTGCGAAACCAACGGCTTCATGGGCGAGGCCTACTTCGACGCGCGAAACATCACGTCGGGATCCTATCAGGCCGGCGACATCTGGATCACCAACGCCGCCGCCGCCGCCCGGCGCACGGGCTTTGCCACCCACTTGGACAACGTGGCCGCCACCCTGCCGGCCACGTACCCGATGCCCAACATCGGCCTCTACTTCGGTTGGTACACGCCCCACGCGGACGGCCCGTTCGCACGCGACCTCGTGGAGTTCCTCCCAGGCTCGATCGCCTACCATCTTCATTCGTTTAGCGCAACGGCGCCCCGCAACGCCTCCAAGCACTGGGTCGGCCCCCTCCTCGCCAAGGGCGCCACCGTGACCTTCGGATGCGTGGACGAGCCCTACCTCGAGTTCACGCCCAACCCCCATGCCTTCCTGGAGCTGCTCGCCATCGGCGAGTTCTCCGTGGGCGAGGCCTCCCTGGCCTGCCAGCCACACCTGTCCTGGGCCAACGCCTTCTTCGGCGACCCCCTGTTCCGCCCCTTCCAGACGGACCTGCGCGCCTTGGAGGAACGCCAACAAAAGTCCGGCAGCCCGGCCCACGCATGGACGGTCCTTCGGCAAGTCAACTTCCTCATCCAAAACGGCCAGCCCGCCTCACGAATCCGGGACCAACTCCTGGAGTATCCGATGGCCACCAACCATCCCGTCCTTGCCGAGAAGGTCGCCCAGCTCTACGCCGCCGATTCACGGCACAAGCCCGCCAGCGAATGGTTCCAACGCGCGCTCGACCTCCAGCCCAGCCCGCAACACCGGCTTCGCATCCTCCTCGGCCTCGCCGAATCCCTCGCCTTCTCCCAGCAGTCCAGGAAGGCCTTCGACTCGCTCCGGGCCGTCGAAGACCTCAGGCCGGACTACAAGGACCTTCTCTCCTTCCGGCAACGTCAACTCGACCTGGCCAAGGACATCCTCGACGTCCCGGAAATCACGCGTCTGCAAGACGAGGTCCTGCGCATCAAGTCCCCGCCCCCGGCCAAGCCGTAACGCCTCGCCAGGAAAAAACCGCGGCACCGCCCAACGCGAGCGACCCCGGTCAACACGACCGCGTGCCTCCCCACCACCAACGCGCAAAGTTCTCTTCCAACTGAACCGCAAGGGCCTCGCAAGGCATCCGCAACGTCTCCGCCAACCCACGCAGGATCGCCCCGACATTCGCCGGATGGTTCAACCCTCCCGCGTCCCGTCCCACGACGATGCCGCCCCCTTCGCCCGTTCCTCCCAATCGATGCGGACGATAGACCTCCGGTGGCAACTGGTCGGGCGCGTCGCTCTCGACCAGCAACCGATCGAGGGGGATGGATCGAAACACCTCGCGCTGCGCCTTCTTGCGCTCGTGCAGGAAATAACCCGGGAAGCCAAAGAACGCCCCCATTCGCACCAACGTGGGCACCATCTCCACCGGCCCGCCATAGCTGTGCAGCAGGAAGCCTCTCCCAGGCAAAGGTCCCCGGGCGAGAACCTCCAACATCGGCCCCCACGCCCTCAGGCAATGCAGGCTCAACGGACGATCTATTTCCGACGCCAGCCTGAGGTGCACCCTCAGGACCGACATCTGCCGATCCATCCCAGCCGCCGGCACGTCCCCCCGGCCGGCCACGCGTCGAAGGCGATCCGCCGCCCCCGGCTCATGGATCCACTTGTCCAGCCCGCACTCCCCCACCCCGGCCGCCGGACACGACTTCAACACGGCCTCCAAGCGTTCCTCCCAACCCGTCCCCTGCTCGTGCAACCACCAAGGATGCCATCCAAAGCTGGGCAACACGAGGCCTGGATGGGCCCGCGCGAGATCCGCGACCTCCCCCCAGTCTGACTCGCACGCACCGTTCGCCACCATCCACACCACGCCGGACCTGCGGCTGGTCTCAATGATCTCTCCAAGCCAAGGACGCAGTCGCTCGTCTTGAAGGTGATTGTGGGCATCCACGCAACGCATCGTTCACACCTTGCCCCCGTCGCTCACCCCGGATCAACGACGGGACCGGGACATCGCCGCCGACCCCGCTGTCGGCACAAACAATCCTTCATGATCCGCACTTAGCCGGAACGATGCAGTTGGGAGGGAAGTGATTGCGCCGCAGATTCTTTCGCAAGCCGAGGAGTGAGCGAGGCGCGGGCCAGTTCCAGGCCCGTAACGAGCGAACGACGAAGAATCTGCGCAAGCAGATCGAGCAAGCACGACCGACCCAACTGAATCGTTATGGCTCAGGGATTGCCCGACGGCGGCGGACAGCAGATGTCCGACCCCCGGCTTCATGATGTCCCCATGAACGCAATGCCACAGACGCTTCGGCAACAGCTCGGGTTCGACCTCGGCCGCCCATCCTCGCAAGACCACCGTCCACGCCGCCCTTGCAGCCGCGAACGAGCCGCCTGGTGGTTCCAGCAGATGCGCCAGGCCATCGGCGACCCGCAGCCCGGCACGCCCTCCCATGTCGATCGCAACGGCGGACTTGGGGTCAACGGGTCCGCAACGCCCATCCTCGGCCGCCGGGGGCTATCCCAAGCGCCTCACGTCGCCGCCGGAACCTTCTCAAGCGCGTTGCGGTAGTCCGGAAGCGACCGCACGAGTGGATGGGATTGCCACCAGTCGCCGTCATACTCGAGAAGCGCCAGGTTCCCTAGCAATCGTTGCGTCGCGTCGCACTGGGGCATGCATCGCGGTCCACCCCGGTCGATCTCCGCCAGCAAGCGGTAGTCGTCGGGCTCAAGGATGCGACGATACTCGCCCGCCAGGGAACGAATCGCCTGCGTCACGGAGTCAGCGTCAAAGCGGTCCCCCCCGGCGTGTCCAAAGGCATGGTCCAGGAGGCGCATCAGGTCGCGTGGATGCCCTCCACTCGCCCCCACCAGTCGATCCAGCAGGCTCCAGTCCCCTGTCTCCACCGGGTCGGGGTCGAAGAATCGGGCGGGCGCTCGCAACAAGATCATCTGACGCATCACGTCGTAGGCGGCCAGGATGGGGATGGGCCCCAGTTCGAACCGTGGCTGCGACGGGGCCCTTCGATGGTGCTCTTGGGGACCGCGGACCCTCACGGGAAGGCTTGGGCTGCCGGGATCGAACTTCTCGTGCAAGGTCAACGGGGCCAGCCGCACGATGCGGTCAAACAACGGCTGCACGCCCCCGGGTGGACGAATGGGCTGCACAGGCGCGCAGTGGACAAAGATGCCATCCAATCGTCGAAGCGGATGGCTCTCGCCCCCAAAGAACGTGCGCCCATCATCGCCATCCAACCGATCCGTGCCGTCCAGGACGAACAGCAGGTCCCGTCCGAGCCCCTCCTCCTTGAGACGCCTGCGCGCCATGGCAACCAAGTGGTTGAACGCGTCGGCAAACCCATCGAAGCCCTCATGGAACGAGGTGGCAACGGCCTCCCGACCCGCCAGTCCGGAACGACCCCAGGCAATCCAGGCATCCAGCAACTTCGCAACGCTCGCCTCGCCCATGCCTTGGACGCCGCCGTTTCCATCGCCATGCCCATTGCCATGGGAAGCAGTCCGCGACTCATGGCCATCCGACCATCCATGGACCGTGGGCTGGCTGGGCTGGGTGCGCAGCCACGTTTCCAGCAACCGAGTCCCGTCGCCATCCAATGGAACTCCTTCCTGCTCCATCTCCGTCAGCAGGCGCCGGCACAGGGCCAGGCAGACGTCGTGGCTGTGAAACCGCCCACCGCCGACCGGCTCGCGCAGGATGTCCATGAAGACGACATGGAACAGGTCCGGGCCATGGAGCTGGGCGGCGATGCGTCGAAGCTCGGTGCTTTTCCCCGTGCCACGGTGCCCAGACAACAGGCTGCAATGGCGCGTCCGATCCATGCGCAACGTCCAGGTTCTTGAGTCCACGCCCAAGCTTCGGTAAAGACGATCATGGCCCAGGTCCCGGCCCGGGCTGGTATCCACCCAACGCGGGTCACCGGCATCGAGAGGTTCATCATGCTTGAGCCGCCGGGCAACCTCCCAAAGGTCACGCGGCGGCAACTCGTTCGTGTTCATGTCGTTGCGCGCGCAGTACCCTCGCACGCGGCCGGACGCTTAGAACCCGTCAGGATTGGGTCAAGGAAGCGGCCGTAGAAATACTGGTGCATTTCTCTGAACACGCTCGCGCGCGCCACACGGAAACGAAGGTTCCCATGTCGTGGATCCGGCCGGGCCAGTGCCGCCTCACCGGCAGGGTGAGACCCCTAATTCACCCCAAACGGGCCTATCTGCCCCGATGTGATGCCCCTTTCCTTGCCTTGGAATCTCCTTCAACCACCGTGTTTACGATTTCAGTGAACGAAGCCATCCCGCGCAGAGGTCGCGGTACGTCGTGTAAGGCCATCGGAACGTCGCGCAAGGCCATCGGAACGTCGCGCAAGGCCATCGGAACGTCGTGCAAGACCATCGGAACGTCGTGCAAGACCATCGGAACGTCGCGCAAGACTATCGGAACGTCGCGCAAGACTATCGGAACGTCGCGCAAGACCATCGGAACGTCGCGCAAGGCCATCGGAACGTCGCGCAAGGC
>CAIRNV010000452.1 GCA_903880005.1 uncultured Verrucomicrobiota bacterium
CGTCGTTGCTCGCTCCTCACCGACCTCTGCGGGTCTGCTCGTCGCTCGCGACTCGTTGGACACGAAAATCCCTCGCGGCGAAACACCAGCCATTTGTGAGACACGACACTAGGAGATGATGCCGCGAATGACCTCGCCATGGATGTCGGTCAGGCGGTAGTCGCGGCCTTGGAAACGGTAGGTGAGTCGTTCGTGGTTGAAGCCGAGTTGGTGCATGAGGGTCGCCTGGAGATCATGGACGGTGACCTTGTTCTCCGCCGGGCTGAATCCCAGATCGTCCGATTCCCCGTACATGGTTCCGCCCCGGATTCCCCCGCCGGCCACCACCATCGAATAACAATCCGGGAAATGGTCGCGTCCGAGGATGTCGCCCTTGGCCGTGCGTCCCTCGCGGAAGGGGGTGCGTCCGAATTCGCCGCCGAGAACCACGAGGGTTTCGTCGAGAAGACCGCGTTGGCGCAGGTCCTTGAGGAGGGCGGCGACGGGGCGGTCCATGGTGGCGCATTTGCGGGTGAGGCCGTCGCGGATGTCCTCGGACGGGCCGGTGCCATGGAAATCCCAGCCCCAGTCAAAGAGTTGGACGAAGCGGACGCCTTGCTCGACGAGGCGTCGGGCGAGGAGGCAATTGTTGGCGAAGCTGGAGTCGCCGGGCTTGGCTCCGTAGGCCTCGAGGGTGGCGGCGGATTCGCGGCTGATGTCCATGACCTCCGGGACGGAGGCCTGCATGCGGAAGGCGAGCTCGTATTGGGCGATGCGCGTGGCGGTCTCGGGGTGGCCGAGTTCGCGTTGCTGGATTTCGTTGAGGTCGCGCAGGACATCGAGGCTGGCCCGCCGCGTCTCGCGGTCCACGCCCTCGGGATCGGTGGCGTAGAGGACGGGGTCGCCCTTGGATCGGCATTGGACGCCCTGGAAGACGGAGGGCAGGAAACCGCTGCCGAACGAGTTGCGGCCGCCATTGGGCTGCACGCCACTGGAGATGAGGACGACGAACCCGGGGAGGTTTTGGTTCTCGGTCCCGAGTCCATAGGTGACCCATGAGCCCATCGCGGGCCGACCCGGGCGGGGGGACCCGGTGTACACGAGCAGTTCGGCGGGGGCGTGGTTGAACTGGTCGGTGGTCATCGACCGGATGACGCAGAGTTCGTCGGCGACGGTGTGAAGATGGGGGATGGCGTCTGAGAGCCAGATGCCGCCCGCGCCATGGCGTTTGAAGGTGCGCGGGGTGCCGAGGAGTTTCGGGACGCCGGAGGTGAAGGCGAACCGCTTGCCCTTGAGGAACGCGTCGGGGCAATCCTGCCCGGTGCGTTTCACGAGCTCGGGCTTGTAATCGTAGAGGTCGAGGTGGGGCGGGGAACCGGTGAGGTGGAGGTAGATGACGCGCTTGGCCTTGCCGGCGTAATGCGGCATGCGCGGGGCCAGGGGATTGGCGATGGGCGCGGGAGAGGCGGAGGCCCGCGCGTCCCTGAGCATGGAACCGAGGGCGAGCGCTCCGAGGCCGTGGGCGCCCTTGCCGAGGAAATGGCGCCGGGTGATGTGCTGGAGCTGTTCGATGGAATTCATGGAAGGAGGGCTTTCAGCGTTTCATCAGGGTCTCATCGAGGTTCAGGAGAACGTTGCCGACCATGGTGGTCGCGGCCAAGTCGGCGAGGTCCGCGCCGGCCGGGGCATCCCCCAGCGGCTTGGTGGCCACGTCCCGGGCGCGGGCGGCATCCGATTGGAAGCGTCGGAGCGACTGGGTGTGAAACGCGACGAGACGTTCGAGTTCGTCGTTGGACGGCGAGCGGCTGAGGCAGAGGCGGTAACCGATTCGGATCCGTTCGGCGGGAGAGCCTGGGGCGGCGGTCATGAGGCGCCGGGCGAGGGCTTGGGCTGCCTCCATGAAGACCGGGTCATTGAGGGTGACGAGGGCCTGCAAGGGGGTGTTGGAACGTTCGCGCCGGACTTGGCAGACCTCCCGGTTGGGGGCGTCGAACGTGGTCATCGAAGGATAGGGGTTGGACCGCCGCCAGGTGGTGTAGAGACCCCGGCGGTAACGGTCCTCGCCCGCGCTGGTGTCCCAGTCCGTGCCGCTGCCGAAGGCCGCGGAGAGACCGGTCTTGGGCTGGGGCGGGCGCACGGGCGGGCCGTACATCTTGGGGCTGAGCAGGCCGGCGACGGCGAGGGCCTGGTCGCGGATCATCTCGGCGGAGAGACGGAAGCGCGGACCCCGGGCGAGGAGGCGGTTGTCGGGATCGGCGGCGGCCTGTTCCGGGGTGACGCGCGAGGACTGGCGATAGGCGGCGGAGGAGACCAGCAGGCGGACGATGTGGTTGATGTCCCAACCGGAGTCCATGAACTCGACGGCGAGCCAGTCGAGGAGTTCGGGGTGGGACGCCAGCTCGCCTTGGGAACCGAACTCCTCGGCGGTGCGAACGAGGCCGATGCCGAAGAGGGCCTCCCACAGCCGGTTGACGGCGACGCGTGCGGTGAGCGGATTTTCCCGTGAAACCAGCCATTGGGCGAGGCGAAGGCGGTCGAGGGAACCGTTGGCTGAAACGGGTTGGAAGGTGGAGGGGAGTCCCTCGGACACCTCCCGGTCGAGTTCGAGATAATTGCCCCGTCGTTGGATGCGGGTCTTGCGGCGTTGGTCGCCGGCGAGTTCGCGGAACACCGGGACCGTCGTCACGGGCTTGGTTTCCTCCACCTTCTTTCGGAGGCCGGCCAATTCCGTCCGCTCCGAGAGCAACCGGGGAGTGATCGAAACGAAATGGCGCCGGATCGCGGCTCGGTCCGCATCGCTGCGCCGTGCGGGCTCGATCCGAAGGAGGGCGAGGATGTCGGACGGGACGCGAGCGAGCTGTGAGGCGCGGGGATCGGAGGAGACCCCGAGTCGCACCCGGGCGAGGGTGCCGTATTCGACGCGGGATTCCTGGGCGAGGGTGACGACGAGATTGGTGCCGGCGGAGAGGGACACTGGGGCGTCGGTGAACAGGTTCAACTGATGGGCTTCACCGAGGCGTGGGCCGACGGACCAACCACGATTCTTGGGATCCTTGTTGTCGAGGACGGCGGCGGCGGGAAAGTCCTTCTCGGCGAAGTCGGCCACGGCGGCGGCGAAGCGGATCGGGCGTTCCCCGTCGGTGCGAAATTCGGCGCTGGGGGAGGGGGGCTTGGAATTGGGGCCGGCCTCCCAGAGGGGAGCGCGGCGTTCGTCGAGCAGCAGGATGCGATAGCCGGCGAGGCGTTCGCCTGCGCCGTCGGTGCGGTTCCAGACGACGATCCGATTCACCGGCTGGGCGGATTTCAGGTCCACCTCCCACCACGGGTCGTCCTTGGAGACGGCGGTGTGGGTAGTTGATTTGGCGCGGTCGAAGTGGCCGTCGGTGTTGCCATCGATGGCGCGCTGGGCTGGTCCGTCGAAATCCGTGGTGCTCTGGGTGGCGACGCCGGCGCGGGCGATGTTGTTGGTTCCGTTGAACACCTGGACCTCGGCGAGGGAAAGGATCTTGTCCTTGCCGGGCAGTTCGATGCGGACGTAGCGCGGGGAAGGGACGGCCGAGGCGGGGGGCACGGAGGCAGCGCGTACGCCGGTGAGGACGAATGCGCCGTCGGCATGTCCGACGCCCCGGGCGGGCGATCCACCGTCCGGGAGGACTTCCAACCGCAGGGCGGTCAGGGGGCGCGACGGGACGTTGGTGAAGGTGAGCGTGTAGGTGTCGGTCTTGCCGGCGCGGGCGATGCGGGCGGAGCCGTCGGACTCCAGCTGCGTGACGGCGCCGGCGGAGGACTGGATGGCGGCGATTGGGGCGGGTTCCCATGCGAGATCGGCGGCGAGGGATTGCTCCCATTCATGTTGCTCGCGGGTCAGTTCCGGCGTGGGGGTGTCGAGGATGGATTCGAGACGGGCGATCCGGCTCCTCCAGTTTTGGAGGTTGGATTTCTGCTCGGGAGTGAACAGGGCATGGGTGGGGGATTCGTCGCCGCGGTCGGCATCCGCCGTGTTGTTGAACAGGGCGAACATGCGGAAGTAATCCTCCTGGGAGATGGGGTCGTACTTGTGGTTGTGGCATTGGGCGCAGGCCATGGTCGTGCCCATCCACACGGCCATGGTGGTGTTGACGCGATCGACGACGGCCACGTTTCGGAATTCCTCGTCGTTGGTGCCGCCCTCGTTGTTGGTCTGGGTGTTGCGGTGGAAGGCGGTCGCGATCAACTCGTCGTCGCCGGCGTCCGGGAGGAGATCGCCGGCCAACTGCTCGAGGGTGAACCGGTCGAAACGCTTGTTCGCGTTGATCGAGCGGATCACGTAATCGCGGTAGGCCCAGATGGTGCGTGCGGGGTCGTCGGCGTAACCGGCGGAATCCGCATAGCGGGCTTGGTCGAGCCACAGGCGCGCCCAATGCTCCCCGTAGGTTTCCTTGCGCAGGAAGCGGTCCACCACGCGTTCCCATGCGCCCGGATCCTGGTCCGAGACGAAGGCGTCCACCTCGGCCGGCGTGGGCGGCAACCCGGTGAGATCCAAGGCCAGCCGACGAATGAGCGTGGGCCGGTCCGCCTCGACCTCATGACGGAGGCCTTCGCGTTCGAGTCGTGCCGCGAGGAAGGCATCCACCGGATGTCCGGCCCATGCGGGGTCCTGGATGGCGGGGACGGGTGCGCGTTCGGGCTTCACGTAGGCCCAGTGGCGGGCGTACGGCGCGCCTTCCTCGATCCACTTCCGCAACAGCACGATTTCCTCCGGCTGCAATGTCTTGCCCGAGTCGGGCGGAGGCATGAGATCGTCGGGATCGTGGGTGAGGATACGGCGCAGGGCCTCGCTTTGGTCGGGCTTGCCGGGGGCGATGGCGCGAGTGCCATCGCGATCCGCGTAGGCGCTTTCGGCGACATCGAGACGCAGGACCTTTGATCCGTCCTTGCGCGGCTTTGAATCCGGTCCGTGGCAACTAAAACAGTTTTCGGACAGGATGCGGCGCACGTCCCGATTGAAGTCGATGCGTCGGGTCGAAGGCGAACTGGGCGCGGCCATGGCATGGCCGGCCGCGACGAGTGCAACCGTCATGGACAGAAGCCGGTGACGGATCGACGGGTGCTGTTGCTGCGGTGACATCGCTCGACTTTCGCTCGGCACGTCCACCCCAATGACCGACCTTCGGCCGGGACGGATCCTTGGTGGCTTTGCCATGGCACAAGGCGGAGCAAGACCATGACTTCTCCTGACTGGGGAACGCGCTCCGCGAAAGCCACCGGACCGGGGAACATGCTCAAGCGAAGACTGGCCTCGATGCCCGCCGATGGCGAGGGAAAGAACGGCTAAGCCGGAACGATTCCGTTGGGAGGGAAGTGATTGCGCCGCAGATTCTTTCGCAAGACGAGGAGTGAGCGAGGCGCGGGCCAGTTCCAGGCCCGTAACGAGCGAAGGACGAAGCTCTTGCGAAAGAAGATCCAGCAAGCACGACCGACCCAACTGAATCGTCCCGGCCGAGGCAGCCTTGCCTTCCACGCTGGATTTCGGCGGCCCGGGCATCGCAACGTGCGCGGGTTGCTCCTCGCCCTCCACAAGCCCTTCGGAATCCTGAGCCAGTTCACCCCGGACGGCTCGCCCAACGGGACGTTGGCCAGCCTTGGGTTGCCGCCTCGTGTCTATCCCCTCGGTCGGCTCGACGCCGACTCGGAGGGCTTGCTGCTCTTGTCGGATGAACCCGGCCTGAACACCCGCCTGCTCGATCCGTCCGCCTCCCATCCGCGCGTCTATTGGGCGCAGGTGGAACGCGTGCCCGGGCCGGACGCCCTTGCGCGTCTTGCCAGGGGGGTCTTGATGCAAGGGGTTCGTACTCGCCCGTGCCGGGCATGGCTGCTGGAGCCCCAGCCCGATGTCCCGCCTCGCGTGCCGCCCATCCGCCACCGCCTGACCGTCCCCGATTGCTGGATCGGCCTCGAACTCGTCGAGGGACGCAATCGGCAGGTGCGTCGCATGACCGCCGCCATCGGGCATCCCACGCTGCGCTTGATGCGCGTGCGGATTGGCTCCTACGAGCTGGGCTCGCTCGCGCCAGGCCAATGGGTCGAGCTGGGCGAAGGCGACCGGCGCCGTGTGTTCAGTCGCCCATGAAACCATCCAACGAGCCCCGACGTCGCCCACGCAGGCTCCTCCCGTGGATGGCACTCGTGGGCCTGGTCCTCGGTGTCGCGCCGGCTCGTGTCGTGTCTCACAAATCGCTGGTGTTGGGTTGCTCCAAGAATGCCCCGGGGCAAGGCATGAGGACGGAGCCTACCCGCAGCGGTCTGTGACGGACGA
>CAIRNV010000453.1 GCA_903880005.1 uncultured Verrucomicrobiota bacterium
GTACTCGAAGACCCATCCGGAGGGCTCGACGCGGGCGGGGTTCTTGTGGATCCAGTCGCCGGCGAAGCGGATCTCGCGATCCATGATCCAGTGCGCGGCCTTGATCATCCTGGGGTGATGGGCGGGCACGCCGGACTCGCGGAGGCAGATGGAGACGATGGCCGAGTCCCACACGGGCGAGAAGCAGGGCTCGATGCGGACGGAGTCCTTGGTCTCGTGCATGAGCTTCACCAGCTCGTGGTGGGCGCGAAGGACCTCGGGGTGGTCGTCCGGGTAGCCCAAGGCCTTGAGGGCGATGAGGGCGTTGAGCATCGCCGGGAAGATGGCGGCGAGGCCGTCGGAGCCCTCGAAGCGTTCCAGCATCCATTTCTCGGCCTTCTTGAGGGCGCGGGCGCGAAACGGATGAAACCCCTTCCGGCTGACCCATTCGGCGAACTTGTGGAGCCGGTCGAGCCAGAGGAAGACGTTGCGGAGGTTGAAGTCGAAGTACCGGGGGCGCAGGGCCTCGTCGAGTTCCCACTTCCCATTGGGGTAGAGCTCGTCGAGGGAGATGGGCAGGACGCGGGTGGGGCGGTAGTGGTTGATGATGGCGAGGGGCACGAGCATGGCGCGCGACCAGTTGCTCATGTCCCAGAAGTTCACGTGGAACCATTTCCCGATGAGGAGGACCTCGGAGGGCACGGTGGGCACGTGGTTCCAGCCGACGAGGCCGATGAGGGCCAGGTAGAGCTTGGAGAAGGTGTTCATGCGGGGGACGCCCCCCAGGTTGCACGCCACCTCCCGGGCCCGGAGCATGCGCGGATCGGTGCTGGGGACGCCGGCGAGCTTGAGGGCGAGGTACGCCTTGATCGTGGCGTTCACCTCGGGCGGGCCGTTCGGGTAGATGTTCCATCCGCCGTCTGGCAATTGCTTGGCGAAGATGTGATGGACGGCCTTGCGTTGCCACGCGGCATCGACCTTCCCCCACCAGTGGTAGAAGGCCACCATGTCGGCCACCAAGGTGACATCCACGAGCAACTCGCCCACCCAATAGCCGTCCGGCTTTTGCTCGGAGAGCAGGAAGCTTTGGGACCGGGTGATGGACTCGTCCAAGGCCGGCCACGGCGAGGAGGAGGGGGCCGAGAGGCCAGGCATCGTGGCCTCGGGCGCTGCGGCGTCGGGTCGCGACGACATGTTTCGCTGGGATGGATGCGAGGGCTAGGCCTTGGGCAGCAGGTCGGCCACCAAGGCCCTCTCCTCCTTGAGCTCCGCCTCGGTCAGGGCGATGCGGGAACGCGAGAACTCCGAGAGTTGGACGCCTTCCACGGTGTGCCAGGAGCGGCCGTCGGAACGGGTGGGGAAGCTGAAGATCAGGCCCTTCTCGATCCCGTAGGCACCCTCCGAGTGGACGGCCACGGAGAAGCAGTCGTCGGGATGGGTGGGCCGGCTGAGGGCGCGGACCGTGTCCACGACGGCGTTGGCGGCGGAGGCGGCGGACGAGAGCCCGCGCGCCTCGATGATGGCAGCGCCGCGCTTTTGGACGGTCGGGATGAAGGAGTCGGCAAACCAAGCCTCGTCGCGGATGACCTCGGGCACGGGGCGTCCGCCGATGCGGGCGTTGGCGAAGTCGGGGTACATGGTGGAGCTGTGGTTGCCCCAGATGGCGACGTTGGAGACCTGGGAGACCGGGACGCCCGCCTTCTTCGCGAGCTGGGTCGTGGCGCGGTTCTGGTCGAGCATGGTCATGGCGAACCAACGGTCGCGTGGGACGTCGGGCGCCGAGGACATGGCGATGAGGCAGTTGGTGTTGCAGGGGTTGCCCACGACGAGGGTACGGATGTCGGGGGCGGCGTTGCGTTGGATGGCCTGGCCCTGGCCGGTGAAGATGCGGCCGTTGATGCCCAGCAGGTCCTTGCGCTCCATGCCGGCCTTGCGCGGGACGGAGCCCACGAGCAGCGCCCAGTTCACGCCGCGGAAGCCCTCGTCCAGGCTGGACGTGGGGACCACGCCGGCGAGCAGGGGGAAGGCGCAGTCGTCGAGTTCCATGACCACGCCGTTGAGGGCCTTCAGGGCCGGCTCGATTTCGATGAGGTGCAGGATGACGGGTTGCTCCGGGCCGAACATCGCGCCGGACGCGATGCGGACGAGGAGGGAGTAACCGATCTGGCCGGCGGCGCCGGTGACTGCGACACGAATGGGGGCGTTCATGAATGCTGCTTCTGAGACAAGGATTCGCTCGTTAAGAACGCGGGCATCCTATCGAGGGTTTGCCGCGGGCGGAAGAGACTTCCTCGGGGCCGCTTCGCCCGCGTTTGCCCGCCGAATTGCGCCAGAATGTTTGTTACCGGCGGGGGTACTGGGCGAAGGGGGTGGAGGGATCGTTGCGCCAGAAGTCCTGTTACCGTGGCCGGCATGGACGATTCAATGAGCACGGGAACACGCGAGGAGGTGTTGGGGAAA
>CAIRNV010000454.1 GCA_903880005.1 uncultured Verrucomicrobiota bacterium
GTGAGCCCGGAGGACACCCAGGTTTTCCACGAATACCAGCGACACCTCTCCAGCCAAGGCGTGATCGACTTTGATGACATCCTCCTGCTGGCTTATCGCATCCTGTCCGAACGGCCCGGCATCGCGTCCATCTACCACCGCACGTACCGCTACCTGTTTGTGGACGAAGCCCAGGACCTGAACTCGGTCCAGTATGCCCTGCTTCGCATCCTCGGAGAGCAGGCAACATCGGTCATGCTCGTGGGCGACCCAAACCAGGCGATCTTTGGGTTCAACGGGTCCAGCAAGGCCTACATGCTCACGGCGTTCCGCGAGGATTTCAAAGCCGAGACCGTGGAGCTGCGGGAAAACTTCCGTTCCTCACGCGCGGTGATCCGGGCCGCCAATGCCCTGTACCCGGGCAGCATCGACGTCAACGCCGCCATCGAGGGATCCGTCAAGGTCGAGGCTCTCCCGGACGAGGGGGCGGAAGCCAAATGGGTGGCGGACAGGATTTGCGAGCTGCTTGCAGCGGGCGCTCACCCGGACATCGAGGGCCCGATCACGCCGCAGCGCATCGCCGTCCTCGCCCGCAATCGCTACGTCTTTTCCCCGTTGCAGGATTGCATGGAGAAACGCGCCATCGCCCATCACATCCGCAACCCGGCGTCCGGGCCGGACCTCGAATCCAGCATCGGCGTGGCCTTCGACCTCGGCATCCGCGTCATCGTGAATCCGCGGAACCAGCTTCACCATGCGGAGCTACGGCGAAGGCTCGGCGCACCCGCCCGGCAAGCCGGCGCAACGGCGACCGCCATCGAGTTGCTCGAAGACGCCTGTACCCATGCCGCTGATTCCCACCGGCACATCACCAACACGCTGCTCACCGCATGGCGCGCCATCCACGCCGATCCCAACGCCTTCAGCCATGGCATGGACCTGCTGGAATCGCTTCTGAAGGCAAGGAATCCCAACACAGACGACAGCAATGATGAGCAATGGCTGGCCATGGGTGACCTCCGTTTCCTTCGGACCATCTGGGCCAACTATTCTCGGGCCACGCCTAGGGATTCACGAAGCCTTGCCCAGTTGAGGAACCAGATGGCCACCGGCTCGATCATGCCGCAGTCCCATTCCAACGGCGTGACGCTGGCCACCGTCCATGCGTCCAAGGGCCTTGAATACGATGTCGTGTTCATCATGGGCTGGGTCGAGGGATGCTTCCCCGACTACCGGGCTGTGCGGGCAGGTTCTGCGGCGTTGACGGAGGAAAAGAACGACGCCTTCGTTGCGCTCACCCGCTCCAAGCGCCTGCTCTACCTGACATGGCCCATGACGAAACTCATGCCGTGGGACAAGGAGAACCCCGTGACCCAACGAAAATCCCGCTTCCTGGAGGAGATCGAACGCGGGCTCCCGTATGCGTCAGCCACTCCCCCCCTGTCCCAAGTGGCCGAGGCCCCGAGGCCTTATCCAAGGAGTCCCTGATGCTCCAGCGCCATTCCAGTCGCCGCCAACGCCTCGACTGCGGTGCTCAACCTTTGGTTGATGCCAACGTGGCTATCGTGGCGAATGGCCAAAGCGATCAATCAAGCCCCGGTCTCACCCGCAAGTGCATGGACGCCCTCCAGGAGGTCACCCGCGGAGCCAGTTTGGTCATGGATGCCAACGGGGAGATCTTCGACGAGTACCGCAATAACCTCAGCCTCAGAGGTCAGCCCGGGGTGGGCGACATGTTCCTGAAATGGGTCCATGGCAACCCATGGACTTCCGAACGCTGCGAGCGCAGGCGCATCACGCCGATCCCCGACGACCCACGCGCCTACGGGGAGTTCCCCTTGAACAAAGCCTTGGCCAACTTCGATGCCAGCGATCGCAAGTTCGTTGCCGTGGCCTGTGCTCGAGAGCCAAGGCGGGCCATCTTGGAGGCTGTGGACTTCAAGTGGTGGGGA
>CAIRNV010000455.1 GCA_903880005.1 uncultured Verrucomicrobiota bacterium
AGAGACGCGACTTTTGCGGTGGGTGCTGCCTTGAAGACCGAGGCGATTGAGATCACGAAGGCGAACAACACGGATTGATCCTAAAAACGGCAGTGGGTGTGGGGGTCAGTCAAACCCTCAGGTGGAGCCAAAGGCTTGGCTCATTCTGTAGGCCGCGTGCCCTCACGCGGCGGCAAGGACGCCGCACCTCCGAGCATCTCTGGGGCAGAGTGGCAGCGGCATCCTGCCGCTGGACGTGATCCAGCCAGAGCCGAGACGGATCTGCCACGTTTCCGCCGGGTGAGGGCACCCGGCCTACAGCCCTGACCGGCCCATTCCAACCTCACCCGCCGGATGAGGTCGCGGATGGATCCCTCAGGGCCTCTTTGCCTTGATGGGACGGCCATTTCCCTGCCTTGGAGCCCTCTTCAACCGCGTGCTTTGGGACGAATCCAATCCACGGCAAACGCCCGGGAACCCGCAAGTGACGTCCATTTCCCGGACAACCCCTGTCCCTCCAAAAGGGGACACGACGAACCCAGCCCCACTGTGATGACGTAGGAATGAAGCGATGGGATGAAACGAGGAAGTCGCAAGGCCATGAAACGCCCTGGTGGCTCCATGGTGCCGGAAGCCTCGTCCTGGTGGTCCTATGGGCTGGCTCGTCATGAGTGTGATGAGATGGCCCGGGCAGGAGCGAATGGATTCCAACTCGTTAGACTTAGCTAATGATGGCCGACACAAAAGCATCGGAGCGCGCGGGCGGGGGAGAGAATCCAAGGACCTCCATGCATCCATCAGGTGCCGTCCAACGCCTCGATACGTTCCCAGCGAGGATCCCGGCCCCGCTCGGGCGACTCGTCAGCTTGCAAGTCAAGGTGAGTTAGGGAGAGGCAATCATGCTGAACCATACCGAGAACCCCGCCCGCCCGAATCACTCACGTGGACGGCGTGGTCGTGCCCGCACGGCCGCGAGCCTCATGTCCGTCGCGATCATGGCGTCGGCCATCGCCACCTTCGTTCTCCCGGGCCCGCTCGTTGCCCCTGTCCAAGCCCAGGAAACCACGGCGTCGGCCCCGATATCGTATCAAGGGCGCCTTACGGACGGAGGCGCCCCGGCCCAGGGATCCCACGACTTTGACTTTCGCCTCGTGGACGCGGCCACCGGCGGCGGGACCGTCGGCGACCCCATCCTGGTGACCCTCACGGTTCAGCAAGGCGTGTTCACCACCTCGCTCGCGTTCCCAGCCACCGCGTTCAATGGCGCCCCGCGATGGATTGAAGTCCGCGTGCGCAAGACGCCCGCCGCAGGTGCCGAGGCCTCCCAATACTATGTCCTCGAAAGGCAACCCCTCCTCCCCACCCCCTATGCCATCCGCGCGGCGTCGGCCGGCACCGTGGCTTCCGTCCCGGTCCAAAGCCTGCCTTCCTCCGTCCCCCTGAAGAACAGCGAGGGCAAGCTGGACAGCTCACTGCTTGGGTCAGACATCGCAAGGGCCTCCGACGTCGCCGCCCTGGTCCAGGCGATGACCGACGCCACCCAGCAACTGGCTAGTCTCCAGGCTCAAGTCATCGCCCTGACCAACGAGAACGCCCAGCTTCGCAATTCGATCACGTCGGCGGCCGCTCCTCTTCGGTCAGGGTGGATGGCGGCGTCGGTGGATCCTGCCGACCCCTCCTTGGTGGCCGCCGGCTTTGCCCGCGCCTTTTCGACCCCGGAGCCCTCATGGGTGTTTGCCTCGACGACGGCGGCACCCTCCGGCCGGTCTGAAGCCAGCGCCGTCTGGACGGGGCAGGAATGGTTGGTCTGGGGCGGGCGCGGCCCTGCGCAAGTGCCGTTTGGAACCGGGGCAGGATATCGTCCTGCATCGGATTCGTGGGTTGAAACGAGCCAGTCTGACGCCCCGGAGGCGCGAAGCGGCCATTCAGCGGTGTGGACCGGGTCGGAGATGATCGTCTGGGGTGGGTTTGCCAAGGCGAGCCTGAACACGGGCGGGCGATACTCGCGCGACCGCGTGTCATGGGAACCGGTCGCCACGGCGGGCGCCCCGTCAGCCCGGCAAGGACATGGGGCGGCATGGACGGGACGCTACATGGTTGTCTTCGGCGGAAAGACCGCCACGGGACTCCTGAATGATGGTGGCCTCTACGATCCCACCCTCGACCAGTGGACGGCGTTGCCTACGGGCCAGGCACCCTCCGCGAGGTTGGGTGCGACCGTGTTGTGGACCGGCTCCGGCGTCCTGGTTTGGGGTGGCGAGACGATCGAGGGCGGCGACGCCACGGGGGCCCTGCTTCGCTTTGATTCAAATGGCAATCCCACGACATGGGAATCCCTGCCCGCGCTTTCCGGCTTTGCAGGTCGTTCGGGCCATGTTGCGGCATGGGATGGCCAAAGGCTGATCGTTTGGGGCGGGCGAAGCGCCAGCCAGCAGTTTCTTGCGGACGGTGCCGTCCTCGAACCTGCCAGCGGCACGTGGACGCCCATCACCGCGTCGGGCGCGCCCAGCGGAAGGTACAAGGCGCACGGCGCATGGACGGGCGAGGAATTGATCGTGTTCGGCGGCCAGTCATCGGCGGGGGTCGAGGGAGGGGGCCATGCGTGGAACCGTGCCACGGGCACGTGGCGCGTGCTGCCGACCTCGACGCCGGCTGTGCCGCGATCAGGCGGCCTCGCCGCATGGACCGGCACGGAATTCCTGTTGTTCGGCGGGCAGGGCGTCTCGGGCGCCGGGCCCATCGCCCAGCCCCAGCGGATCGCGGCGTCGATGCCGTGGCATTTCTTCAGACGAAGCGGGAACTAGCGATGCTTAAGCAAACATTGTCCATGAGAAGTCACTCTTTGACGTGGAGGGCGGTTTGGATTGCGGTGGCATGGGCCTGGGCCTCGGGCGCGGCCATGGCCCAATGGCTGACCCAAACCAACAACCTCAAGGCCGGGTGGAACGCCGTGTACCTCCACGTGGACGCCAGCCATGCGCCCATCAGCCAAATCATGGCTGCGGCGCCGGACATCGAGGAGGTGTGGCTTTGGAACCCACTTGTGCTCGGGCAACAGTTTGTCGAAAGCCCGCAGGTTCCATCGTCCAGCGGGTCGCGCTGGACGCGCTGGACCAAGAACCTCGGCGACTCGTCACCCCTCAAGCTCCTCGCGCCCAACGCCGCGTACTACGTCAAGGTCAAGGACACCACCGCCACCTACGCATGGCTCCTGAAAGGGCGTCCCGTCCCGCCCGCCTACGGCTGGACGACGACGGGCCTCAACTTCGTGGGATTCCCCCTCGCCCAGCAGCTGTCCTACGAGCAATTCTTCCTCCCGGCGCCCGAACTCTTGCAGGGCACCGAGGTGTATGCATCGCCCGGGGGCGCCTTCGGCGCCGGAAATCCAATCCGCATCTACGACTTTACCCGCAACGTGCTCCAGCGGGGCGAGGCGGTCTGGATGCGCGTGGACGGAGGCTTCAACCGGTTCTTCGGCTCCTTTGAAATCAGCGGGGTCAACCAACGCGGCCTCGACTTTGGCACCGAAAGCACGCAGCTCTCCTTCAGGATTCGCAACACGTCGGACCAGACCAACGTCGTCCGCATGGAATGGATCCGATCCGAGCTCCCCCCGGCGGGCCAGCCATCGATCCCTTCGATGCCGCCCCTGATGGTTCGCGGCAACATCCAACAGGGCACCACCCTCCAATACGATGGCATCGCCATGGTCGAGACCGATCCGCTCATCGCGTCCACCTCTGGCGGCTCCAGCTCCATGGAGTGGACATTGCCCCCGGCCGGGCAGCCCGGCGCTGATTACCAGGTCGTGCTCGGCGTCGCCCGGTCCCAAATCACGGCGAAGCCTGGCACGATCTTGGCCGGAATCCTCAGGCTGACGGACGGCGATTCCCGCATCCGCGTGGACCTGCCCGTGTCGGTGACGACGCAGTCCGGCGTCGGCCTTTGGGTCGGCGATGCCCAGGTCACGCAGGTCACCCAGTACCTAAAGCAATTTGCCGTATCGGGCGACGGCTCCCGGGCGATCGGTCGCCGATGGACGACGACTTCCGTGGACACCTTCTTTGGTGGCGACCAGGACGAGGGCCTCGATCTCTCGGGCACCTTTGCCTACGCCGTGAACCTCGGAACCACATCGAGCACGAGCCAAACCACTCGCGACGCCGTGTTCCAACGGGCCTCATCAACGACGGGCCTCGCGCTCTCCTCGGGCGGAACCATCATCAACCTTGCCACGTTCTCGCCCACCATGGTCTTTGGCACCTCCTCCGCCGACGACTCCCTTGAAAACGTCCTGCGCTCCGCAGCCTACGTTACCAACGGCACCCTCACCGCCACCTTGAACGTCGAACAAGGCGTTCGTTACAAGCTTCAACTGTTGTTTGCCGAGCGAGACGTCACGGAGGCGCCATGGAGTGGTTTCAACGTGCTCGTGGGTGACAACGTCATTGTCCCGAACCTGATCCCCAGCAAGTACATCACGTGGGGTGGGACCTTCGCCTCCCAAAAGACCAATGTCGGGGTGGTCGTCTCCCATGAGTTTACGGCATCCACAAACAAGCTCGTGGTGACATTGGACAGCGCGGGCGCCACCGCCACGGACATCAAGCTCAAAATGGCATTCCTGAACGGGCTGACCCTGGAACGTATCGACGCAAGCAACCTTCCCCCGGAACTCAAGGCAACCGAGGGCTCCTATCTGCTCGAGGGCACGACCGAGAAGAACGTGGGCGTGCCCAAGGCCTTCCCCTTGAGGTTGATCGTCCATGACGACGGGACCAACGCCTTCCTTTTGCAACACGTGTTCATTGGGGATGACCTCGCCACCAACACGATCGTCGCCACCCGTCAGTCCATGCTTGCTCCCGCGAGGCTCGCCGGCGCCCGTCGCATCACGGCGGCCCATCTCCCATGGTCCCAGGCCAATGCCCCGTGGCCATTTGCCACGGGCGGCACCAATGGCACGAGCATGCTCGTGACGGTGTCCACCCCCTACGACTCCGCCGGCGCAAATCCCTTCGTCCACCAGTACCACCCGGACCACGACAACCTCAACGCCGCCTTTAGCTCAACGCTTCCCAAGGGTCAGGAATCCTATGGGATCACGAGGACCATCCGCCTCACCCCGGCCACCGTGGGCTCCGACTTCGAGAGCCAGACCGTCGGCCACAAGAGGCGGGTGGGCATTTACGAGGAAACCGTGACCCTTGAGGGATCCGGCGCCAACGTGCGTACCTTCCGCTCGGCAGGCTCCTACTCCCTGACCCGCATTAGCACCGTCCCCACCCTGACCAAGTAATGTCCATGACCCCATGCCGCGCCGTCCGAATCCCCGCCCATTCTTCACCCAACCCTTTTCATAACATGCCAACCAATCAAATCCATCGCCGGCCCGCCGGCTACATCCTGACTCACGCGCTGCGATTTGCCATGGCCCTTGCGCTCCTTCAGGGACCCGTGTCATCGGTCGTCATGGCCCAGTCCGCCGCCCCGGCCGACCTCATGTCCTACCAGGGATTCGTCGCGGACGCGAACGGCGCCGCGCTCGCGTCCTCCAACCCGGTCAACTACACCGTGGTGTTTCGCATCTATGCCGCCTCATCGGGCGGCAGCAGCCTCTGGGCGGAGTCCCAGACCGTCACGGTGGACAAGGGCAACTTCTCCGTGGTCCTCGGCGAGGGCGTGGCGGAGGGCAGCGAGCCACGTCCAACCTTGTCCTCGGTGTTTGCCAGCGCGACCGCGTCCGACCGGTACATCGGCATCACTGTGAAGGGTCTTTCGGGAGGCGACCCCGAGATGAGCCCGCGCCTACGCCTTCTGCCCTCGCCCTACGCCTTCCTCGCGCGTTCTGCCAACGGCTTGGTCGCGGCCGACGGCACCTCGTTGCTGGTGCCAGACTCCGGTCGGCTCCGGCTGAGCCAAGCCATCCAAACCACCGGTGGCAACACGCGTGGCGACGGTGCCGTGGACTTGCAGGTGCTCCGCCAGAACAGCCAACCCACCCAGGTCGCCAGCGGCCGCGCCAGCTCCCTGCTTGGCGGCGAAAACAACATCGCCTCCGGCGACACGGCGGTCGTCTCAGGCGGCCAAAACAACACGGCCTCGGGCCTCGGTGCAACCGCCCTGGGCGGCCGCGAAAACACGGCGTCCGGCGACTATTCCACTGCGGTCGGCGGGCGGCAAAACAAGGCTTCCGGCGCGTATTCCCTGGGCGCCGGCCGTCGCGCCAACGCCGCGCACCAAGGCTCCTTCGTCTGGGGCGACAGCCAGGACGCGGAGGTCGCCTCGACCGGCAACAACCAATTCGTCGTCCGCGCCGCGGGCGGCGTCGCCATCAACTCCACCCCGGCAACCGGGGTGGCGCTCAACGTCACGGGCAAAGTGAAGTCAGACTCCGCCGAGATCGGCGACCTGACGGTCACAACCCTAACCGCAGCCAACGTCAAGGGCGCTGGATCGGTTCCCATCGGCGCCATCGTCATGTGGTCTGGCAGCGAAGCAACCCTCCCGACGGGCTGGGCGTTGTGCAATGGGCAAACCGTGTTCGGCCAAGTGACCCCAGACCTGCGTGGCCGCTTCATCCGCGGCGGGGGTGGCACGAATGCCACATTTGTCATCGGTAGCACCGGCGGCGCGGACACCATGAAGCTCACGACAAGCCAACTGCCCACGCATACCCACACTGGCACCTCGACGATATCAGCGGCCGGGAACCACTCGCATTCATACGATGACCACTTCTTCTCGGGCAATGGGAGTTTCGGCAGCTACAATAGTGGCGCTTACAACAACGCGGAGAAGAATTGGCCGGGAACAAGTGCCACCGTAGATTCAGACAACCCATTGTGGTACAGGTGGATGCAAACAAGCACAGGTGGTGATCATTTGCATGCCTCTACGCTGACTTTGAATAGCACCGGCGACGGCCAGAGCTTCTCCATCCTGCCCTCGTACTACACGCTGGCCTTCATCATGCGCGTCCAATGATGGCGTTGGAATCCTGAAGAAATCCTAAGGACCTACCATGGACATCATGAGGGGAATGCGTGCCGTTGTCATGGGCTTGGCTTCATCGGCCATGCTCCTTGCGCAGCAGGCCAAGGGACCGGCGCAGTTGCAGCAAGGAGTGACGACCTACAACGTCTCGACCCGCCGCGGCGTGCCCATCTCGAGCGTCACCAACAGCACGACGGGATCGGATGGCCGCGCTCCGGTCCAGGGCGCTCAGTTGCCTCCCCTCCCCTCGGGGCTTCCGACACCTTCCCAGTTCCAGTCCGTCGTCACCTTTGGCGGCGGGGTCCGCCCGGTGGCGAAGCTTCTGGACGGCACGATGTCGTTGGCCAAGAACGCGGTTCGGCTGGACTTGCCACGTGTAGGGGGCGCGAACCCATCGTATGTCTTGGTTCGCGCCCGGGTGGGGTCCCCCGTGATCAGCCGGAACGTGGACTACCTGTTTGGCGACATCATCAAACCGCCTGTGACGGACGAGTTTGGTTTCATGCTGCCCCCCGGGGTGCGCCCCGAGGATTATTGGTATCCCGAGCCTTACTCGTCCGTCGGCCATACGAACGCGCCGTACTATTGGAGCCCCAACGCGAGGGCCGTGTTCGCAACCAAGGCGGGCGGGATCTCGGTAAAATGGCGCCGGACCGTGGGCTCGACGACGCGACCTGGGCCCAGGACGTCCGGCACCACCGTGGGCGTTTTCACGGGAGGCGACCCGAACGAAGGCTTGGACCTGCAAGGGACATTTGTTTACGCGGGCGATGCTTATGGCAAAAGCAACGTGACGGTGGGAGGTGTCACGTTCCAGGGCGATGGAAGCGGTTATGGTTTGGCCACCCTGGCCTACCAAGCAGGCTCGGAACTCACCTCTACAGCTATGATGGCCTCCTATCTCAAGCACAACTTCGGCAATACCGACAATGACAAGGCCTTGGCCGCGATTCATGACTCCATTCGTTACTCTTTCTCACCCGCGAAGGTCGTGTTGCGGTTCAATGTGACGCAGGGCCTCCGCTACAAGATCCAGCTCTTGTTCGCATCACGCCATACGCTAAGGAATGGGTTCGACGTCGTTGTGAACAACGAGGTTGTGGCCGACAACGTGGTCCCGGGCGACTACGTCAAGACCGTCACAACCGACCAAACCAAGAAGGGCGCAGGCGTGGTCGTCACGCACGCGTTCCAGGCAACGGGCAGCACGGTGACCGTCGAGCTGGACGGCGCGGGGGCCGACGTCCCGCTACTCGATAACAAAATGGCCTACCTTAGCGGGTTCACGGTCGAGCAATTGACGGACCCGGAGGACTCTCGCGAGCCTGATGCTGTCCAGGAAGCGGGGATATGGTATCCCTTGCTGGAGACGCCTTATGTGGTCTCGGGCAGCCTTGTTAAGCCATCCCGTCCCATTTACTGGACCCAAGGCGACTTCCAGAAGGTCGGGAAGCCCGTCGCCGTGCCAACCAGCCGGGTGGGGGACATCAAGTTCGTGTACAACGACATCGTGCCAGAGCGCGTCGCGGAGGAATATGGGAGCGCCAACTTGATCACCCGCACCAACCCGGTGCCCGAGACCCGCACGCTGTGGTTTGATCGCACGACGTCCCAAATCCTTGCGTACAACCGCGAGGGCCGGGTCTTCATGGAGATTCTCGGAGACATCAAGTCCGACGGGACGCGCCAGCACCTTGGGTACGAGCTGGTTGAGATTTCCCAGCAACCTCTGCCGCAGGACGTCAAGGTGGACGTCGGCGACCGCATCCGCGCCTACGCGGACCCAACCCGCGGCGACTCCGGCCTCTTCCCCGAGGTGGTGCCGGTCCTTGGCCCGCAGTTTGTCGATTCCATGCTGGCTGGTGACGAGAAGCCCATGATCCTTTACTCGGTCCGCGAGACGCAGAACCTCAACGACGTGCTGGTTTTTTGGATGGAACCGGGCGAGCAGGGAATCCGGTGGCCGCGTGTCTTCGCCCGGTATGACATGAAGTGGCCGACGGACGCCGCCGAATACAGTCACTACATAAGGCCCGTGGTGGCCAACGAGGACGAGGCGATGCTGACGGCGGTCAAGCTGGAGGCCAAGAACATCCCGTCCTTGATGTACCAAGACCCGCTGGACCAAGAGCGCGCCAAGGTCACGGCCGACCTTCGGTTCTACACGTTCCTGACGCCCGCGCAGCCCGCGCATCGAAGCCTCCTCCGATACGGAAATGAAAAGGGCTACACCTACGAGAGGGTCTTCTCATGGCTGGACGCCAACCTCAAGGCCACGAACTGGTCCGGGACGCTCGTCACGAATCTGGTGGCCTGGAATCGAACGAACCAAACCCTTGTGTTCACGGATGCGCTCGCCGCGCCGCGGATTGTTGATGAAGCGGTCGTGGTGGGCCAGCGGCTGGTGGCTCCCTCCGGCGAGCAGGGCGCCTCGCCGGCAGACGAGTACCTCGCGGGACATATCCGGACGGCCGTGGGCAATTCCTACCATCCTGGCGCGTACATGGATCCCCTGGACCAGGGGTTTGATGCCGCCGCGAAGGGGGCCATTATCCCGGTCAACGCCATCCCCGGCGACAATCGGCTTGAGGTGTGGTGGTTTCGCCGGGACAAAGTCCAACCAAGCAAAGGCATTGTCCCGCTCAGTTGGCCGTCGGTGGTGGCCCGTTACACAATCCAGTATCCGACGGATGCGCGAGAGATCGTGCTCGCGAGCAACGCGGGGACGCGCGGGCTCGACAGCCTTGAGGCCAAGGGCTCGATCTACTACCAGAACGATCGCAACCAAACAGGGTACAACCCCAACGAGGAACACGCGATGATGATCGGGGGGCAGGGGTGGGCCTTGCGTGACGACCTGAACATCACGAGCGGGGGGGATTTCTCCTCGCTCCCCTATGTCTTGATCAGCCATTTTGGAAAGGACAACCGGCCGAGCATGGCCGTGTTCAAGGTCCTGAGGGAGAAGCCGGAGGCAGGCTGGTTGTTCGACTACGTGGTGGACGCGGGAACGATCTTGCAGTCGCCGATGCCTTTGCCGTTGCTGCCGCCCCCGACCGAGGGGGAGGGCGTGAACCTCAAGAATTACAACAGGGAGGTCGGCGGCAGCACGGCGGACCTGCCGACGGGCTGGCAGGACGCGCGGGACTCCAGCGGGCCGTATGGGCATTATGGACGCTTTAGCCTTCGTGATCGAAAGGAGTCCTTCTGGGTATATCGCGGCCAGCACCGGGAGCCGGGCCTGTCCGCCGGCCGATACGTGGCTAGTCTGAAGGGCTTTACAACCCTAAGCGCCGCCACCGCCGTGGTGGGGCGGCCGTTCACGAACTACATCCACGCCTCGCGGCGGCCCGAAGGACTCGTCCTGCGCGCCGCTACGGACGTGGCGTTGCCGGATTGGCTTTCGATCGGCTCGGACATGGACGGGGTTTTCCTTTCCGGGACGCCCGTGAAGACCAACGTAGCGACGAGCTACAGCCTCACGTTGGAAGACGTGGGCATTGGCGTGAGGGTGCCCCTCGCCTTGACGATTTCCGTCGTTGCGTCGGGTGCACATGTGATGCAGGCGCCGTTGGCATTGAGCCGAAGCCTGCCCGACGGATCGCAGGTGACTTACCGGGGCAGGCCTCCGTTCCTTGCAGAGACGCCCACCGGCACGAACAGCTTCGTGATGCAATTCTATTACAAGACCCAGGAGGGCTTTGCATGGCCTCGTGGCGAGGTTCCGGTGGGGACGATCGTGCCCTACCTGCGGCCATTGGGGACGACGCCCGGTTCGTTTGTGGGGGACGCGAGTTCCAAGCAAACGGCATCCTTGAGCATCGTGTATCGCCCCGCATGGCCTGCGTTGCCGGCCCTGATGCAGGTGGGGCAAACGCTGACGACCCCGGTGGCCGGCCTGCCTGACCTGACGAGCCAGACAAGCGCCGCGTTGGTGTACCAGCAGTCGGTGGCCACCAATTTTGCAAGCAAGCCAGCCAGCGTGGCGTTGATCGATCCGACGAGGGCCAAGGTCGCCCCCTTGGACACCTATAGCCTGAGCGACCTTCCCGCAGGCGTCGTGCGGGAGGCCTACCAAGGCCGCTATTACTTTCCAAACCTCCCTCCTCACCTTGCCCAACGGGTCTTCTTCGACCCAAATGTCGGCAAGAAGGGGGCCCTCATCCTGCGCGGCGAGTTCGCGGGTGACGCCGCCACGGGCCAGTATCTGCGGATCAACGTGCTGAGGGGGCTTGGGACGAAGCAGGACTTGCAGTCGGTCTTGGACTTGTGCCCTGCGTCGCCGGCGGATCAAAAGGCCAAATGGGACAACATGGTGAACGGTCTCGCCGCCTCGGTGGAGACGTTTGTGGAGAACAAGGAGATTCCCGGGCAATTCGTCGTGGATCCGTTGCTCACCAAAACCGTCGGGGTTTCCGACGTGGTCGAGATCGGCAGCAGCGACACGGCCGTCGATTCCTATGCGCTGAGCGCGATGGGGCCGGGGATGGGTTTTGTCACGCTGATGGTGGGGAATGGGCGAGCCTTCACCCAGCCGGGCGAGCCCGTGTCGATGCATGTGTTCCGCGTGGGCGGGCCGTTGTGGCCGGGAGAGCTGCGCGCCGTTCCCTCGGCGAACCCGTTGAACGAGCAATTGACCTTGGAACACACGCCGGACCTTGGCGGGCGGCAATCGCAATTCGAGTACCAATGGAAGATTGCCCCGCCCGTGGACGGCATGCCGCCCTCCATGAATGACATGAGCCAATGGCTGGATTTGCAGAACGGGACCGGCATGATGCGCTACACGTTGGGCGGCGCGGGCGTCCAGGTCCTTTCGGACAACTACCTCATGGTCCGGTATCGGCTTGCCGGCAGCGGCCCGGACGCGCTGACGCAGTGGTCGCCGTGGTCCCAGCCGCAATTGGCCGAGGGCTGGGTGAAGCGGGTGCTGGCGGGCATCAACCCATTCCAGCAACGGGTCAAGGACCTGTACAACAATGCCGTCAACACGGACGTGAGCTCCATCACCCAGGCGGGCAAGAAATGGGAGGGGGCGATCGCGCTCAACCTGCAGAACATCAGCCGCTTCGGGTTGGTCGAGATCTACGAGACCGTGTCGCGCCGGGCCAAGGACCTCAGCATCAACGCGGGCATCAACTACGGGCCGGCGAACGATGCCTTGCTGCTGGTCACCGGCTACCTCAACGACCTCTATTCCATCCTTGGAAGCGAGGCGGCGGCGGACGCCGCGGATCCCACGATATCCACGGCGACGGCCGCCGGGGCCCAGAACAGCATCGCGACGGCCCGGTTTTCCTTTGCAGGGCAAGTCAGCTCCTTGCTTGAGGAGGAGTTAGGATTGCTCCGCGGCCGCGATGACTTCATGCAACCCGGGGTCGAGGCCGCGCCCGCATACAACCGCCTGTGGTGGAATTACACCCGGGGCATTGCCTCGGGCGAGGTGACGTATGCCGAGAACTACAACATGAGGGACCTCAACAACGACGGGGTCATCGACGCCTCCGACGCCGCCGTGGCCTATCCGCAGGGACACGGGGATGCATACGGGCATTATCTAACTGCGCTCAAGGGGTACTACCAGTTGCTGCTGAACCAGAAGTTTGACTGGGTTCCCCGGATCGAGGCCGTGTCGATCCTCGGGAAGGTTGTCTCGGTGGACTACACCGACGAGCGCAAGTTCGCCTCGGCGGCGGGCAACCTAAGCCAGACTGCGTTGGAGGTCTTGAAGCTGGTGTTTCGCCAGTCCTATAGGTCCGAGTCGGGGCTTGGCTGGGACCGGTTCGAGGCGACCCGGGCGAATACCAACCGTGTGGTGGCCTCGGTGAGGCATTGGGGGTTGGACCATTGGGTGAGCCGCGCTGGGCAGGGGGGCTACATCAACTGGATGGTGGGCAACTCCATGTTGCCGCAGGTGGACCCAGACCCGACGCACGAGGGGATCCAGAAGATCGACCGGACGACGGTGCCGGAGCTGACCCAGCTCCCGCAGAACCACGAGGAGATCCAGGCCTTGATGGATGCCGCCGAGGCCGGCCTGACGCCGCTGGGATTGTCCCGGGGCAGCATCGCGTTTGACCTGAACCCGAACACGGTGACCGGGGCCAACCCGGAGCCCCATTTCGAGCAGTTGTACCGGAGGGCGGTGGAAAGCCTTGAAAACGCCGCCTCGGCCTACGCGGATGCCACGCGGCTCACGACGGACCTCGCGAGCGAGTCCGACAGCCTTGAGGAGGACCGGCACAAGATCGAGGACTCCGAGCGGGCGATGACCGCGAAGCTCATCGAGATCTATGGCACGCCGTACACGGACGACATGGGGCCCGGGAAGACGTACCCGCAGGACTACGAAGGCCCTGATCTCCTGCACTACCTGTACGTGGAAATCCCCGAGTATCAGTTTCAGAACCTGGACGTGGCCACGCCGGGCTCCCCTGTGACGTATGCGGTCACCATCCCGAACGTCATCAATGACAATTGGGGGGACATGGACTTCTTCCAGAACTGGGACCTAAGGAACAATTCCCTGAGCAACTTCGTCAACGGGATGAACTTCCCCACCCTGATGAATCTCACCGTGCAAGTGACTTCCGATGGGTACACGCGGAAGCCACAATCCTGGTCGGGCAAGCGCAGGTCGCCCGGATCCATCCAGGTGGCCGCCTCGCGGGTGATCGCGGCGGACCGCAAGCTGATGGCGTCGTGGGACGACCTCGATAGGTCGTTGAAGAAATGGCAAGGCTCCATGAGCCTGTTCAAGGCCAACTGGAGTACCTCCGTGGAGATCAACGACCTGAACCGGAAGCTCAAGGCTGCGAAGCAGGTCACGGAGGCCGTCTTGTTCGCAGGCGACTTGTTCGACAAAACGGTGACGAGCCAGATGGAGTCGGCTGACGACACGTTGTCGAGCCTCGTGGAGTCGTTGCCGCAAAGCTTCATCGCCGGCTTTGCCAGCGGAGGCGACCTTACGTCTTCGGCGCGCGGGGCGTTCGCGGCCGGATCCGCCGGGGTTAAAGCAGGCCTGACTTCATCCATGATCGTCAGGGCGGCCGTGAGGAAGGCGTTGGAGTTTTCGACGCAAATGGCGGTCGACTGGGTTGAGTTCGACCAGATCATACCGAGGGAGAAGCGGAATGATCTCAGGCAGTCCCTGATGGAGCTTGGGACCCAGATTGATGAACTGACGCAAATCCTTTGGACGATCAACGCGGCCGAGCGCGACCAAGAAGACGCGCGGATGTCGCTGCGGTCGCTGGTCGCGGAAGGGGAGAGGCTCCAGACCGACCGGCTCGCGTTCCGGCGCAAGGCGGCGGCGCGCATCCAAGGATACCGGACCCGCGACGTGGCGTATCGCCTGTTCCGCAGCGAGAAGCTGGACCGGTACCGCACCTTGATGGACTTGGCCTCCCAATACTCATTGGTGGCAGCCAATGCTTATGACTATGACACCGGCCTGCTGGGAACGGCGGAGGGAAGCGCGTTCATCGACCGCATCATCCAGGCCCGGGCCTTGGGCGTGATCAAGGATGGCGTCCCGCAGTTCACGGGCAGCAGGGTCGGGGACTCGGGCTTGTCCGGTGCCTTGGCCGAGCTGTATGCGGACTGGTCGGTGCTGAAGGGGCGGCTTGGATTCAACAACCCGGACGCCTATGGCACGACGGTTTCGCTGCGCATGGGCAAGCATCGAATCCTGCCGGGCACGGATGGTGACTCGGCATGGAGGGACGTGCTGGAGAACTCGCGGGTGGCGAACATCATGGACGACCTCGACGTCCGGCGGATGTGCCTTGGGATGAACAAGACGGACGGGTTGCCCGTTCCGGGCCTTGTGGTGGAGTTCTCGACGATCATCGAGGACGGGCTGAACCTGTTTGGGCAGCCGTTGGCGGGCGGGGACCATGCGTTTAGCAGCAGCTCGTTTGCGACGAAGGTGTTCGCCTTGGGCGTGGCCTTGGAGGGGTACCGGGGCATGGACACGCCCGGGTTCAACACGGGGGCGGTGACCGGTGCGGGCGGCACGACGCCGACAGATCCCGGGGTCACGTTCCTCGACCCGACCGCCATGTCTGCGACGCCGTACGTCTTCGTGATCCCGACGGGGCTCGACACGATGCGCAGCCCGCCGTTGGGAGACCAAGGAGTGGTTCGTTCGTGGGCCGTTGAGGACGTCACGATCCCGATGCCCTTCAACGTGGGCGCGTCGGACTTCTCATCGAAGAAGTATTGGCAATCGTCGGATTCGTTGCAGGAGCCGTTGTTTGCCCTGAGGAAGCACCAGGCGTTCAGGCCCGTGCCCTCGGCGACGTTGTTCACGGCGAACATCTACGGCGGGTTCAACGGGCTGCAACGATCGCAGTTCACGAACTCGCGTCTGATCGGTCGGTCGGTCTGGAACAACCGGTGGAAGCTCGTGATTCCTGGAAACACGCTCCTGAACAATCCGGAGGAGGGGTTGAACCGGTTCATCCAAGGCGTGAAGGACATCAAGCTTCACGTGGTCTCCTACTCGTATTCCGGCAACTAAGGGGATGCTCACTCACATGAACACATCAAGACGATTGGGTTGGGTGTTTGGGCTTGTCGCAGCGGCATGGGCCCCCCTTGCGACGGCGTTCCCGCCCTTGCCGCATCACACGGTGTACGGGTTGGTGCGCGACGAACTGGGCACCCCGCTCACCGCCGCAGGCGGCGAGATCACGCTGGAGACGTTGTCGGGCACGATCCTGATGACGGGGGTGTCGCCGGGGGCGGGCGCCGGGGTCAACTACCGGATCGAGGTGCCCATCGACGCGGGGCTCACGACCGACGCGTACCTGCCGACGGCGATGCAGCCGACGGCGCCGTTCCGAATGAAGGTCAAGCTGGGGACGCGGACCTACGTGCCGATGGAGATGAAGGTGGACTGGGCGCGGCTGGGGCAACCGGCGGAGCAGTCCCGGGTGGACCTCACCTTGGGCGAGGACACGGATGGCGACGGCCTCCCGGATGCCTGGGAGAGAATGATGATCCAGTCCGGGAGGCTGGGATTAAGCCTTGCGGAGTTCTCCCCGACCCATCGGGTGAACGGAAATCCCCTGACGGTGATGGAGGCCTATGTGGCGGGAACGTATGCATGGGATCCCAAGGATGGGTTCAGGCTGGACATCGCCTCCATGGAAGGAGCCCGCCCGGTGCTTCAGTTCACGGCGCTTCGGGGCCGGAGCTACACGATCTCGGGATCGGAAGACCTTAAGACATGGAAGGACGTTTCTTTCGGGGTCAACAGCGCGTCTGCCCAGCCGGTGAGCTTCCTCACGACCAACCAGATGACCCGGGTGCGGGTGGTGGTCTCGGACCCTGGGCAGGCCACACCGCCGAAGTTCTATCGATTGCAGGTGAACTAGGCATCCGATGGCTTCCGGACTGCGATCATGGACCGGTCGGGCCATTGCGCCGCGGGGCGTCGCGTGGGCCTTGCTGCTGCTGCTGGGTCTTGGGTGGATGACGGCCCGCCTCCAGGCGGAAACCCTGACGGTCATCTCGTCGTCGGTCACTACCGCCATCTCGGCAAACGGCGAGGCGAGCTTTACGCAGACCGCGCAATTGCCCTCCGGAGCGGTGGTGGACAAGGTGACGATGTCCGTGCAGTACAGCACCTACTGGACCTCCACTGCCACCGCCGCGAACGAGGTGGTCCTCAACGGCACCACGTTGTACAGCTTGAACTGGGTTTCTGGGGGCACGGGCAACACCTGGGTTTCCGCGGCTCGTGAGGTCGCGGGTCTTCCGGCAGCCTACTCCACCTCAGGCGGCAACGTCTGGAAGATCCGGTCCCTGTACAACCCATCGAACATCCGGAACCTGATCATCCAAATTCAGTTCCGGCGCACGCTGACGGTGGCCGGCTTGAGCGTGCCGTCGCGTACGTACGATGGGACCGTGGTGGCGACCGTTCAGGGAACTCCCTCATTGCAGGGCGTGGTCGCGGGGGACACGGTTTCCTTGAGCGGCACGCCGACGGGCACGTTTGCCAACAAGAACGTCGGGACGGGGAAATCTGTCTCGGTGAGCGGCGTGACGCTGACGGGGGCCTCGGCCGCAAACTACGTGGTGCAATTGCCCACCTTGACGGCAAGCATCACGGCCAAGGCGTTGACGGTAACAGGCCTGACAGCCGCCTCCAAAGTGTACGACGGCACGGACACGGCGACGGTGAGCGGGACGCCGGTGCTTTCGGGTGCGGTGACGGGGGACACGGTGTCATTGCTGGGGACGGCGAACCCCTCGTTTAACTCCTCCTCAGTCGGGCCGAGGATTGTGACGGTGTCCGGCTTTTCGCTGGGTGGCGCCTCGGCGGGGAACTACACGCTGACGAAGCCGACGTTGGCGGCGAACATCACGGCGAAGGCCCTGACGATCGGGGCGCCGACGGTGACGCTGAGCAAGGTGTATGACGGCACGCTGACGGCTGCCGTGACTGCGGGAGCATTGTCGGGTGTGGTAGCCGGGGATGAATTGAGCGTGACGCCCAGTGGGTCGTACAACACGGAACTGGTTGGGACGGGCAAGACGGTGACGGTGACATACGCGTTGGTCGGGGGGGTCGCTCACAACTACACGGCGCCCGGGTCGCAGACGTTCACGACGGGCGTGATCACGGCGAAGGCGCTGACGGTGGGGACGGCGACGGTGACGCTGAGCAAGGTGTATGACGGCACGCTGACGGCTGCGGCGACGGCGGGGGCGTTGTCCGGGGTGGTGAGCGGCGACGTGGTGAGCGTGACGGCGAGCGGGTCGTATGGCACGGCGTCGGTGGG
>CAIRNV010000456.1 GCA_903880005.1 uncultured Verrucomicrobiota bacterium
ACGACAAAGAGAGAGGGGTCAGCTCGTCGAGCGTGAGGTCCGAGACGGTCGCGAGCACAGGATCGGCGTTGGCCTCGCTCACGATGACCGTGAAGGAGTTGGTGACATTGGCGACGCCGTCGGTGACGGCCACGAGCACCGAGTTCGTCGAAGGTCCTTGAGCCTCCGTCGGCGTCCATTCCACGATTCCTTCCGCGCTCATCGTCAGTCCTGCGGGCCCTGAAACCAGCCGGTATCCCAAGGCCTGCGCCGGCACGTCCGCATCCATGGCTGCCAACGTCAACGTCCATGGAGCCAGCTCGCTGATCACCACCTGCCCCATCGCCTCCCATGTCGGCGCTTGGTTCCGGATGCTGGCCGTGAGATCTGGCATGCGCAGCTCGTAATTCAACGCCCCGGAACCCACCAACGCCAACCCGATCACATTCACCCGCTTGCCTTCCCCGACCGTCGCGGTCTCGAACTCGCCTTGGGCCGTCCCAGCGAGCCCCACGTCATCGCCCCCAAGCACCCCCGACAACACCGGCGTTCCAGACAAGTCCGCCTGGCGCGTCCCGTCGTATGAACGCGTCACTGCGGCGAGGCCCGTCACCACGACCGGCCTCGCGTCGATCGTGCCGGTCAAGGCCCCAGGCGACGGCAAAGCGTAGTTCCCGGAGTCCGCCCCATTCAATTCGGGCAAAAGCAACGTCAACCCCAAGCCCACCCCGGCCGCCTCCGTGGCGAACGTCCCTTGCACCAGCCCGGATAATCCCACGGCGTCGCCGGCCACAACCCCGGTCAATCCAACGCCATCGAAACTCGCCGAAGGCGAGCCATCGTAGGTCTTCCTCAAGCCCACAAGCCCGGACAACCCCAGCGTCCTGGGCTGGATGTCGCCCGTCGCCGCCGTCGCCAACAGCACGTACTTGGCCGCGTCGGCTCCCCCAATCCCAAGGCCCGTCACCGTCACAGCCTTGCCGGTCCCAGCCTGCTTGTCCGCAAACCGGGCGGTCGGCTGCCCCGTGACCGACACCACGTCCCCGTCCACCACACCGTCCAGCGTCAAGCTCCCGCTCCACGTCGCCATCGTGGTCCCGTCGTACACCTTGGTCCGCACCACGATCCCCATCACCCTGGCCGCCTTGGGCCTCACTTGCACCGTGACCAAGCCAGAGCCGACACCAGCCGCGTTCCGGGCCGTCACCTGCACGGTGAAGGTTCCCACCTGGCCTGGCGTGCCGGCCAACACGCCCGTGGCCGGGTCGATTTCCAGCCCGAGCGGAAGTCCGGTCGCCTCGTAGGACGTGATCCCCGAGCCCACGACCGGCACCGCAGTGCTGATCGCGACGCCATAGGTCCCGTCGATGCCTCCGCCCAACACCACGGGCGCCAGCAATGGCTCCGGTCCGGACGTCAACACCAGCACGTGCGCCGCGCCTACCCCGGCCGTGCCCGCCGTCAGGCCCACCGGGATCGAGCCGGCCGACACCGCCGTCGCCTCCAGCCTCGCGGCCGATCCCCCGTTGCCCAACTGCCCCGACTCGTTCGCGCCCCACGCGTACAGCTCGCCTCCGGACCCAACCCCCACGCTGAACAGCGCCCCCGCGTGCACCGCCTTCAAGACCACCCCGCTCGCAAATCCCGTCACCCACACCGGCTCCAGCTTCTCGTCCACCGTCCCGTCCCCCAACTGCCCGCTCCCGTTGCCGCCCCACGCGTACGCACGCCCGTCGCTTCCCAGCCCCACGCTGTGCTGCCACCCCGCAGACATCCCCACGAACACCACCCCCGCCTCCATCGCCCCACGCGCAACCTCCACCGGCGCGGCCTGCTCCTCCGTCGTCCCGTCCCCAAGCTGCCCAGACCCGTTCCTGCCC
>CAIRNV010000457.1 GCA_903880005.1 uncultured Verrucomicrobiota bacterium
CCCGGCTTGGACCTGTCCGTGTCATCGGTGTCATCCGTGGTTTTCCGGCAGAAGCCCTGATCCACCGGCCCAGTGAAAGTGGAAGCGGCTTCCATCCGCTTGCCCAGCAGGGACCCGCGGCAGGATGCCGCTGCCACTCTCTGCACCCGGCGCACGGAGGTGGGGCATCCTTGCCGCCGCGTGAGGGCACGCGGCCTACAGCAGCGGCCAAGCCTTTGGCTTCACAGGAGGGTTTGACGGATCCCCACACCCACTGCCGTTTTTAGGTTCAATGGACGCATGCGAATGGAGCGTCGGGGTCAGCCATGGGGGTCGCTGAACACCCGCTCGTGGATGGATTCCTTGGCCTTCCAAAGGAGGGTCATCGTGAGGGCCAGTGGCACGAGCGCGAGCATGACGAACAGCCAGTTGCGAGACTCCCCCAACTCCATGAGGAGCGCCTCCAGGTAGGCCGGCAGGGTGCCGGGCCGCCGCATGGCGAAAGCTTCCAGGGCCATCAACGCGGCAAGGAGCCCGATCAAGCAGGCGTTCACCCGGCTGAACAACGCCGTGTCCGACCTCAGCACCACGTCGGGCAACATGGCCGCAAGCCGGAGCAATACCCGGTTGAGCGACAGCATCAGCGCGATCCCCCCGAAGACGAGCAACACCATGCTTTCCATGAACAATGGCTCGGTGGGCCGCAGGCTCCACCAGTGCGCGAACGGCACCAACGCGAGCACCAGTCCCCCCATCACCTTGGCGCGGTCCACGGCCGCCGCCCAGACCCGTTCCTGTCGCTGGAAGCGCCCCAGCAAGCGGAGCCCGTGCAACAGCAGCCACACGGCCGCGCCGGCGGGCAGGCAGGCCTGCAATGTGTCGAGGAGCAGCCCAGGCCAACCCGCGCCGCGCACGGCGGGCGCGCCCCACGAGCCAAACGCCCGCCAGCCATCGCCCAAGGCCGTCTTCACGCACGCGAGCAACGCCAGGGGGAGGCCCCAAAACAAGGCCGACAATCCCCGCGCCGCCCAGCCCAACGATGGCCCCATGCCTGCCACGCCCGACGTCCCCATCATGGAGCCACGGCCAGTCGCTCGTCCGCCGTCTCCCGCGTCATGAGCATCCCCTGCTCCTTGTACGCGCGCAGCACGAAGTGCGTGGCCGTGGACAGGACCCCTTGCAACGTGGAGAGCTTCTCGGACACGAAGGCGGCCACCTCGCGCAGGCTCGCGCCTTCCACCTCCACCAACAGGTCGTATCCGCCCGACATCAAGTGGCACGAGCGCACCTCGTCATGCCGCGCGATCCGCTCCGCCAACTTGTCGAAGCCACCGCCACGCTCCGGGGTGATGCGCACCTCGATCAGGGCGCGGACGATGTCCCGTCCGGCCTTCTCCTCGTTCAACACCGCGCGCACGCCCAGCAGCACGCCCGACTCCCGATGCGCCCGAAGGCGCGCCGCGACCTCGGACTCGCTCAAACCCATCAGCGCGGCCAACTGCGCGGCCGTCAACGACGCGTCCTCCCGCAACAACTTCAGCAATCCATCCATGCCGCCCCCTTCATGCCCAATCCGGCCAACGGGCGAAAGCACCCATTTGCGGGGCCCAGGCGACCCGCGCATCCCGGAGTTGCCGGCGGGATCTGGACGGGCAGCGGAGACCGGACGGGTGCCGCAGGGCAGGACCATGAAGTGGCGGCCGGGGACGGCCGCGCTCCCAGGGTTGAGCGCACACGACGCCTTCGAGAGCCACGCCAACTTCGGGACGCACCGGATCCGGCGGGGGTCCCACCCGAGGCTCGCCTTCCCTGCGCGGCCCGGTAGGCTGTCCCTCATGTTTCGGTCGTTGCACGGCCTTGTCGCCTCGTTGCTTCTCGTTCCTTCCCTGTCCGAGGCCGCCTTGCCCCGTGACCTGCGAAAGCCCGTCGAACACCTGCGGGCGATCAGCAAGGAGGGGCTGGGCAACGCCGCCGCCGGGGCGGCCTGGCGCAAGGTCGCGGCCGCGCCGCCGGCCGCGTTGCCGGACCTGTTGGCGTCGATGGACGGCGCGAATGACTACGCGTTGAACTGGATGCGGACCGCCGTGGAGGCCGTCGAGCAACGCGCGCACGCCGAGGCGCGGCCGCTGCCCGTGTCCAAGCTGGAGGCCTTCCTCAAGGACACCCGCCACCACCCGCGGGCGCGCCACCTCGCCTTCCAGATCATCCACCGCGCCGACTCCACCGCCCCGGAACGCCTGCTTCCCGGGCTGGTCAACGATCCCTCCAACGACCTCCGCCGCGACGCCGTCGATCGCCTTGTGCAGCTCGCCGCCACGGCTGCCGCCCAGGACAAGCAACAGGGCATCGATCAATACGAGTCCGCGCTCGCCCATGCGCGCGAGGCCGACCAGATCGACGCCATTGCGAAGCGCCTCGCCGACCTGGGCCGCAAGGTGGACTTGCAACAGGTCTTCGGATGGGTCACCCGGTGGCAGTTGGTGGGTCCCTTTGACAACACCGGCGGCGCGGGCTTCAACACCGCGTTCCCGCCGGAGTCCGGCTTCAATTTGGAAGCCCGTTTCGACGGCAAGAAAGGCCCCGTGCGCTGGACCGAGTCCACCACCCCGAACGAGTACGGGCTCGTGGATTTCAACAAGCCCTTTGGATCCCTCAAGGAAGTCACCGGCTACGCCCACGCCGAGTTCTGGGCTTCCCAGGCACGCGACGCCGAGATTCGCCTGGGCTGCAAGAATGGCTGGAAGGTGTGGGTCAACGGGCAGCTCTTGTTCGGCCGCGACGAGTACCACCGCAACATGGAGATCGACCAATACCGACTTCCCTTCCAGCTCAAGGCCGGCCGCAACGAGATCCTGGTGAAGTGCTGCCAGAACGAGCAAACCGAGGACTGGACCAAGGAATGGGAGTTCCAGCTCCGCATCACCGACCCGCAAGGCTCGCCCATCCGCCCCGCACGCTGACGAACCGAACACCCAAGCCCACCCATCGCCATGCGATCCCTCCTCGCCACCCTCGCCACCGCGTCCGTCCTTCCCTTGGCCGCCGACTGGACCAGCTTCCGCGGCACCCACGGCAATTCCATCGCCCACGGGGAGCAACTCCCCCGCGAGTTTTCCACCAACTCCATCGCCTGGGCCGTCCCCTTGCCCGGGCGCGGCATCTCCACGCCCGTGATCGTGGGCCAACGGGTGCTGGTGACGGCATCGGTCGGAGCGCGGCATGACCAGCTCCACGTGCTGTGCTTCAACGCGGCCGACGGCTCGCCCCGGTGGTCGCGACGGCTCTGGGCCACCGGGCGCACCCAAACCCACGAGAAGATCAGCCCTGCCACACCAAGCCCCGTCAGCGACGGCCAACGCTTCTACGTCATCTTTTCCTCCAACGACTGCGCCGCCTTCGACCTCGAGGGCAACCTCCTCTGGTTCCGCGGCCTCGGCCGTGACTACCCCAACGCCAGCAACTCCCTCGGCATGTCCTCCTCGCTGGTCGTCGCCGACGGCGTCGTCGTCGCCCAGGTCGAGAATGACTCCGAGTCCTTCGCCGTCGGACTCGACGCCTCCACCGGCCTCAACAAGTGGAAGATCGACCGCCCCAAGAAGGCCAACTGGACGTCCCCCGTCCTCTTCCTCGACGCAGCATCCGGCAAGACCCTTGTGGGCCTTCAGTCGTCCAAGGGCTTCGCGGCCGTCTGGCCCGCCACGGGCAAGGTTGCATGGAACTATCCCGAGGGTGCCTCCACGGTCCCCTCCACGACGGTCGCCAACGGCCGTCTTTTCGTGCCTTCCATGGGCCTCACCGCGCTGGAGCCATCCCCCAACGGTCAGCCGCCGCGCCAGGCATGGCGCTCCGGCCAGCTTCGCCCCGGCACGCCCAGCCCCGTCGTCCTCGACCACCGCGTCTTGGTCCTCGGCGACGGCGGCATCCTCACGTGCGCCTCGGCCGAGGACGGCACCCGCCAGTGGCAGCTCCGGCTCAAGGGCCCATTCAGCGCCACCCCCGTCTCCGCCAACGGGCTTCTTTATTGTGTGAACGAAGCTGGGTTGGTGCAGGTCATTGATCCCTCCATGAAGGACGGACGCATCCTCTCCGAACTCGACCTCGGCCAACCCGTGGTGGGGTCCCCCGCCATCGCGGGCGGCGCCCTCTATGTACGGAGCGACAGCAAGCTCTGGCGCATCGGCCAGCGGCCCAGCCAGTGATCCGCCTCTCGGCCGGGATGACTCAATTGGATCGGTCCTGCTTGTTCAATCTGCCTCCACAAATCCTTTGTTCTTCGCTCGTTACGGGCCCCGCCCTATCCGTGGAAGCGCTCGGGAATAGCCCATGCGGCCTGACCTTCATACTTGCCGAGCCCATGCCCCTGCCGTTATCGACGCCGCGCTCATGATGGACATGCGAGACGAGGGAAGGACCTCCGAGCTTGAATGGCGGGTGGCCCACACGCTGGCCCGATGCGAGAAGAAGGTGGCGGACTGGGTCCGGCAGCAGGGATGGCGGGCGGAGCTGCCGCTGTATCGGTCCATCAAGAAGTACCGGGGCAAACGGGTGGAGTTCCATAAGCCCCTCTTTCCCGGGTACGTGTTCGTCCACATCCCCACGGCGGACGCGCGCAAGGTCCAGCAACACGACCAGGTCGCCCGTCTCCTCGTGCCGCCCGACCAGTCGGAGTTCGCCGACCAATTGTCCGTCATCCTTGCCGCCATCGCGGCGGGCCTTGAGGTCACGCCGGTGCGCTCCCTCCCACCCGGTACCCGCGTCGAGATCGTCTCGGGCCCGCTACGCGGCATGCAGGGCCTCGTCGAGAAGACGAAGGGATTCACGGAGGTCGTCCTCCGCCTCGACTTCATCAGCCACGCCGCCTCGGTACGCATCGAACCCCACGAGGTCGAGGTGCTCGACGCTCCTTAGCCGGGACGATTCAGTCGGATCGGTCGTGCTTGCTCGATCTGCTTGCGCAAATCCTTCGTCGTTCGCTCGTTACGGGCCTCGTGCCGGCCCGCGCCTCGCTCACTCCTCGGCTTGCGCAAGCATCTGCTTCGCCATCACTTCCCTCCCAACTGAATCGTCCCGGCTTGGCCGGAACGATTCAGTTGGATCGGTCGTGCTTGCTCGATCTGCTTGCGCAAATCCTTCGTCCTTCGCTCGTTACGGGCCTCGTGCCGGCCCGCGCCTCCGTGCGCCGGTGGCAGCGTGGCATCCGCATCCTGCCGCTGGACGCGACCCAACCGGAGCCAAGACGGCTCTGCCACGTTTCCGCCGTGCCCCTGGCGCGCACCATGGCCCACTCGTGGGCTACTCCGCGGCGACCCACCGGAAGAAACGCGCCGCGTCGCCAACAGGCACCCGCAAGGCCTCCGTGCGCGGCGACCCCGCCGGGTATCGCACGACCGGTTGCCACGTGCCCGAGACCGGCGACGCCCGCCACTGGAGCTCCGCGGCGATGCCCGCGTCGAGCGGCAACGAAAATAGCAACCAGGAACCGTCCAAGCCCACTCGCGGGGACGGCGGCTGGGGCAAGGACGCCGCATCGATCCTGCCGGGCGATCCCGAGACCCACGCGCTCGCACGCCAGCCCTCGGCACCGTCATACGTCTCCACGGGAAGCCGCTCCAACACCGGCACCAGGCTTGTCCCAGGCTCCGCGCCGGGCCGACGCCATCCCGGGGAGTAGGCGATGGCCTGGATGGTCTCGCCGAGCGTGCCCTTCAACACCAGCAGCTCGCCCTCGTTGGCCAGGCGTCCCGAGAACTCCCCCAACACCACCACATTGGTCGCGCCCGGGTATCGGGAGGCGAACGCCGCGCGGTCCGCCACCACCACGCACCGTTGGCCCGCAGCCAGGGATTTCACGGCGTTGGTTGCCGCCACGACGAAATCCACCGCGCCCGCAAGGCGGCAGCCCCTCAGGTCCAGGGGCCTGCTGCCCGTGTTGAGCCATTCCACGAACTCGAAATCCTGCGGAGCCCCGTCCGGACCATCCACGGGGTCGAAGTGGACCTCGCTGATTCGCAATGGCGACAGGTCGGTGATGAAGGCGCCGTCGATGGGGCCGGACCATGCGGAGGTCAATGGCGGGTTGTCGCCTCCCACCAATGGCTTGTGCGCAGGGTTCCATGCGCGGGCCCGGACGCGGGTGTTGGTGGCGACGGTGATCGGGCCCGTGTAGGCCCGGGCGGACGCGGCGATGCCACCGCCGCGCGCGCGCGGGTCGCTGCCGTCCAGCGTGTAATACACCGTGGCGTTCGTGGGCCCCGATATCGCCACCGTCGTCCCCCGTTCCACCCGCCCTGGAGTTGTGGCCAACACCGGCGGCGCGACGAACTGGGAGTCCATGAACTCCACCCTCGTCCGCAGCCACGACTTCATCAGGTTCACCTCGCCCTGGTACGAGGAAACGCGCGACGACGCCCCCCACTTGCCCCAATCCCGCACGGCGGCGCGACGCACGACGTTGGCCAGGGCGTCCACGCGACCCAGCAGGGCCAGCGTCCCCAACTGGCCTTGCCGCAGCTCCTGGTAACGGTCGATGTAGGCCTGCCAAAACTCCGGGTCAGTGAACATCCGGTCCCACCAAGGGAACGTGAAGAAGGGCGTCCCGCGGTCGCTCACCGTGGAGCGCCATACCCTGGGGTTGGCGTCGCGCCCGTCCATGGAGCCCAGGGCGCGGTCGAAGTCCCAGAGCGGCCCGAACTCCAGAAGGCCGCCCCGCCGCTTCCCAAAGTACGCGCTGAGGCGCAGGGCATCGACGTTGAACGCCATCACGTTCAAGAGGTGATGGTCGATCCAGGACGGCACGTCCACGAACGCCCGGTAGCCCACCACGGGATCCGTGTACGCCGACCCGTTCAGGGCGTTGGCAAAGGAGTTCATGTAGCCCGTGAGGTAGTTGAGCTGCGGCGCCCGGGCCGGGTCCCTCAGCTCCGACTCCCTGGGCTCCACCATGCCGAACACCAATCCCGCCGCGAAGATGCCGGAGTCGCCCGGGTCCAGCCGGTCCACCTTCATGAGGTAGCCGCCCGTCAACGCCGGCGGTGTGAGGTTCTCGGGTTCCAACGACCCAAGGTCCGTCCGCTCCTTGCCGATCTCGATCCGCTCCATCGCCACGTACACGCCGTTGTAGGACGAGTACTGCACGGCGTTGGTGCCAGACGTGACCAGGAACACCTCGCACATCCGCGTCCGCGGTGAGTAGCGCCCGATGTCGCGGCTCAGGTCGTGCATGAACGGGTTGTGAATCAGCACCGGCTCAAAGGCGTTGGCGCCATACAAGACCCAGTCCGCCTCCTCGGGCATCCCTAACAACGAGCGGGCCTTGTCCTGCCCAAACTCGTCCTGGAACTCCACGCGAAGACTCGCCTTGGGAAGGCCCTCCGTGCTCGAACCTCGCACCGAGATCGCCGCCGCCGCCGCCAACGCCGGCGCGTTCGTCAACGTCACGATCCCGTTCGTCCCGGGCTCGAACACCTGGAAGAAGGCCGGGATCCGCGTCGTCGCCGGCGGGCGCCCACGGTTGAAGTCGTGGATGATCAACACGGGCACGTCCGACGTGAACCGCGCCATCGTGGGCGACAACGGGAGGTACATCTCCGACTGCGGGCGGCCGTCCAGCAGCCCCGGCGCAAAGGCCCGTGCCCGCAACCGCACCGCTTGGTTCGTCAACGACAACACCCCCGGCCACCTCGCCGAGTTCGTCGTCGGCAGGCTCCCGTCCGTCGTGTATCGCACCGTCGTCCCCACGGGCACCGGCCCTTCATTCGTGGACACGGTCAACTGCACCTCCATCGCGTCCGAATAGGTCCGGCTGCGCGGGAAGAACTCCACGTCGGGCGCGAATCCCGGCCCGCCCGTCGCGTTCACCCGACGCGGCGTGGGCGTCGGCAGGTAGCCGAAGGATGCCGTGCCCAGGATGAAGCCGTACGAGACATCCGCGCGCTGCGGCGGGTACGAGGGCGCGAACGCCGTCGCCACCTGGCCGCCGGGCGACACCAACGCCAGGTACTCCCCGTTCTCCGCGAGACGGAAGTTCGCGTGGAGCGGCGCCGCGGCATTCGTGCGATCCTTGCCGCTTGCCCACACCAACGCATACCCCCCCGGTGACACCGAAAGCCCCGGCAGGACCCACTTGCGCAGCCGCGTCGGGTCGTCCGTCAACGACCATCCCGCCAGCGACACCGACCGCGCCCCCGAGTTGTAGATCTCGATCCAGTCGGACTCGTCGCCATCCTCGTCGCGGAGACCCCGGTTGTTGTTCGCGAGGAACTCGTTGATGCGAACCCCCAGGGACCCGGGCACCACCGTGTACGCCCAGTTCGTGGCCGCCACGGGCCTGGCCGCGGCGCTGAGATCCACGATCCCGCCGTCGCCCCTCAGGCCCACCTGCACCGGCCCCGGCGCCAAGGCAGGGAAGGTGAACACATACTGCCCCTGGGCCACCTGCGTCACCGCGGCCGCACCCGCCCCGTTCACCCTCAAGTCGCCCGCATCCACTCCCTTCACCGGCTTGCTGAACGTCACCTCCACGCTCGTCAGCTCCGACACCGCCGCGCCCGGCTCGGGCACGATCCCCGAAACCGTCGGCGGCCCGTCGTCCACGTCCGCCACCAAACGGGCGTCCCACACCAGGTCGCTGCTCCCCAACGACGCATTGAAGATCTGGACCGCCAGGACGTTCGCCCCGGGCTGCAACACCGTCGCGGGCGCCCCCACCACGTAGTCATACGTCGCCGCCGGCTCCGGCACCGCGCCCAGCGCGAAGCTGCCCAATCCCAGCTCGCCATCCGGAACGTTGTAACGGGCCACCTCCTTGCCGTTGATCCACGCCACGAACCCATCGTCACACGACGCCCGCAACGTCACCGACCGGACGTCATCCACGGAACCCACCGTGAACCGCGCCCGGGCGAAGTAAGTCGAATAGGCCCCCGGCATTCCCTGGATCACCGTGCCCGACAACGCCTCGCCATAGAACAACGGCAACACACCGGCCGCCCACGAGGCGTCGTCAAACCCGGGCTTTCGCCACGCCGCCGCGTCCGGCGACGAGGCCTCCGAGGCCCCGGGCAGGAACCGCCACGTCGCGCCGGTCCCCAGCCATGACACCTCGACGCCCAGCGCCGACGCGCCCCATGCCATCACGGCCATGGCGCGCGCACATCCCCGGGAAAACCGCCCAACCAGCGCTCGTCGTTCCATGCGTTGCACCACGCTATAGACAGCAAACGCTTTGCCAAGGACGCCGACGGGCGTAAGACCCCGAGGCATGATCGGGCGTCGTTCGTTCACGTCGGTTCTCCTCGCCTTTCTCGCCAGCCTCGCGGCGGGATGCACCCCGGCGGGATTCATCGCGGGCCGCATCCTGCGCGCGCCCAATCGCCAGCCCGAGTGGGTGGCGCCGGACCCCCGCGTGTACCTGGACTTCAACCCGCGCTTCGTCGAGGGGCTGCCTCGGCGCTCCTTCGATGCGCCCGGCCTCGCGCCGCTCGCCGACGATGCCGCGCGACTCTCGTACCGCGTCGTTCCCCCGGCCGCGTACCACCTCGTGGCGCGCGTGACGAACCACGTCGAGGGCCGAATCTCCAGGCCGGAGTACCAATTCGACCGAACGGTCCCGGCCCCGCCGATCGCGGGGCTCCAGCATCCCCGCGGCACCGTGGTGTTGCTGCACGGCTACGGCCTGTCGCAGGGATCGATGCTCCCTTGGGCGTTCTGGTGCGGCGAACGCGGCTGGCGCTCCATCCTCGTGGACCTGCGCGGCCATGGACGATCCACGGGCCGCCGCATCTCGTTCGGTCCCGTCGAGGTGGCGGAGCTCCAGGCCCTGCTGGAACACCTGGACCAATCAGAGCCACTGCCTCGCCCCATCGTCGTCCTCGGCATGTCGTTTGGCGGAGCCCTGGCCCTCCGCTGGGCGGCATCGAATCCCGCCATCCATTCCGCCGTGGCCCTCGCCCCCTATCCACGCCTGGGTGCCGCCGCCGAGCGGATGCGGGCCGACTTCGCGCCGGCCTTCCCCAGCTTCCTCCTGCGACAAGCCATGGCCTCCATCCCGCGAAGCCTCGCCGTGCCGCCGCAGGTGCTCGACACCATCGCCTCCCTCCCGCCACGCCCGCCTCGGGCCTTGTTGGTGGCGTCGGACGCGGACGTCATCGCGCCGCCCCGCGACGTGGAAGAGCTTCACGCGGCTTGCAGACATGGCTCGGCCCTGATGGTGGTCCACGGTGTCTCGCACGAGGAACTGATGCTCCGGCTCGACCTGGCGGGCGACACGGTGGAGCGGTGGCTTCATCAAGCGGCGGGCGAGGAACGCTGAACCAAGGATGCACCTTCGTCCTTGGCTCGACGCGCCGCATGACGCGGGTCGCGTCGTCCCGGCCGGGGTGCCAGACGAGCCTCGCGACGCGAAAATATTTCCTTTGGACAAGAAACCGTTCTGCTGTTTAGTCGCGCCTCGCAGAAGCGACGCAATCTTCGGCTGGCCGCTCGCGTGACGGGACGGGACCAACTTTTCTCTCGGTCCCGCCCGTGATGCGAGGGAGGCTGGCCCACCCGTCCCAGCATGATCACGGTCGAAAACCTTGTGAAGCGGTTCGGCGCCAAGTGCGCCGTCGATAACATCTCCTTTGAGGTCAAGCGAGGCGAGGTCCTTGGCTTCCTCGGGCCCAACGGAGCCGGCAAGTCCACCACCATGCGCATCGTGACGGGCTTCATGCCCGCCACATCCGGCAGGGTGACCATTGGCGGGCACGACGTCTCCGAGAACCCCATCGCCGCCAAGAAGCTGGTGGGCTACCTGCCCGAGAGCGCACCGAGCTACCCGGACATGACGGTCGCCGGATTCCTGGCGTGGGCCGCCGAGATGCGGGGCCTCTCGGGAGCCGCCAAGCAATCAGCCTTGCAACGCGTCACCGAGCTTTGCTTCCTCCAGAACGTCCTCCACCAAAGCGTGGACACGCTGTCGAAGGGCTTTCGCCATCGCACCTGCCTGGCGCAATCCCTCATCCATGACCCCGAGGTCTTGATCCTCGACGAGCCGACCGACGGCCTGGACCCCAACCAAAAGCACGAGATCCGGCAGTTGATCCGGCGCATGGGGGAGACCAAGGCGATCGTCTTCAGCACCCACATCCTCGAGGAGGTCGAGGCGTGCTGTTCCCGGGCCATCATCATCGACCGCGGCCGCGTCGTCACCGACGGGACGCCTGCCCAGTTGAAGGCCAAGGATGACACCGCCGGTTCCGTCACGCTGCGAGTCCACGGCGTGGATCCGGCCACGGTCCAGGCCAAGTTGTCGCAGGTCGTCGAGGCGGGTCGCGTCACCGCCCAAGCGGATGGGGCACGCGTGTGGGCCCGCGTCGAGCCGCGCGCCAAGGGCCAAGGCGGCGACCTCGCCAGTGCCATCGCCGACGTCGCCCATCGCGAGCACTGGCGCTTCGACGAGCTGCACACCGAGGAAGGCCGCCTCGACAACGTCTTCCGAAAGATCACCCGGCCGGATTCGGTCCGTTCCTGAAGATCCATTCCCCCGGGGAATGCCCGTCGTCGATCCGATGACGGCGTCGATCCCGGTCCAACGACATTCTATCCAGGCAAAGCATCCAACGAACATGAGCGAAGGATTGAGAAACATGTGGGCGATCGCCCGGCGCGAGCTGGGAGGCTACTTCAACTCGCCCGTGGCATACGTGTTCATCGTCATCTTCCTGCTGCTGAACGGGTTCTTCACGTTCAGCCTCGGGTACTACTTCGAGCGCGGGCAAGCGTCCTTGGCGGAGCCGTTCTTCAGTTGGCATCCGTGGTTGTACCTGTTCCTCGTCCCGGCGGTGGGCATGAGGTTGTGGGCGGAGGAACGTCGAAGTGGCACGCTGGAGCTGCTGCTCACCATGCCCATCGCGCCGTGGCAGGCCATCGTCGGGAAGTTCCTCGCGAGCTGGTTGTTCCTCGGGATCGCCCTGGTCCTCACCTTCCCCATCGTCATCACGACCTCGTTCCTCGGCGACCCGGACAACGGCGCCGTGGTCTCGGGGTACCTCGGGAGCTTCCTGCTCGCGGGGGCCTACCTCGGCGTCACCGAGTTGATGTCCGCCATCACCCGCAACCAGATCATCGCGTTCATCATCTCCGTGGTGGTCTGCTTCTTCCTTATCCTCTGCGGATGGGAGCCCGTCACTCAGTTCCTGGTGAACCACCTGCCCGACTCCGTCGTGAACTTGGTGAAGGGACTTTCGACCTGGTACCACTTCCTCGCCTTCCAACGCGGCGTCATCGACCTGCGCGACCTCCTCTACTTCGGATCCGTCATCGGCTTCTCGCTGTTTGCCACGAGCGTCGTGCTCCGCGGCGTTCGCGGCGCCTGATTTAGCAACCCTCACGACAACACGACCATGAAGCAGTCCAAGTCCCAGGCCCTGTTGTTCTCCACGCTCGGCGTCGCCATCGCGTTCGCCATCGTGGTGCTTCTCAACTTCGTCTTCTCCCGGGCCAACGCCCGGCTCGACCTCACCGAGGACGGCCTCCACTCGCTCTCGCCCGGCACGCGGCAGATCCTGTCGCGCGTCGGCCAGGGCGACACCCCCGTCACCGTCAACTTCTACGCGTCGCTCAAGGGCAACCGCCTCCCCCCCATGGAGGAGGCCTACGCGAGGCAGGTCGAGGATCTCCTCAGCCAATTCGCCTCCGCCGCCAATGGGCTCCTCGTCGTCAAGAAGTTCGATCCCCAGCCCGACTCCGAGGAGGAGGACGCCGCGAAGATCGACGGGGTCGAGCCCCAGATGAACCAGCAGAATGGCGAGCCCTATTACCTGGGTCTCTCCATCAACCTGGATCCCCAGAAGGCCGCGTTGCCCGCCCTGTCGGTCCAACGCGACCGCCTCCTCGAATACGACCTCGCCCGGGCCATCGCCCAGGTCCTCCAGACGAACAAGCCCGTCATCGGCGTCATGACCCCGCTGCCGGCCTTCGGCACGCCCATGAACCCCATGATGATGCGCATGGGCCAGCAGGGATCCGAGCCCTGGGTCTTCATCGGGGAACTCAAGCGCGACTTCGACGTCCGCCAGGTCAACATGGACGTCGAGTCGATCGACCCCGCCATCAAGGTCCTGCTCGTCATCCATCCCAAGGACATCAGCGACAAGGCCCAGTTCGCGCTCGATCAATTCGTCCTCCGGGGCGGACGGCTCGTCGCCATGCTGGACGGCCTGTGCCTCGCGGACAACCGCAACCCCAATCCCATGGGCTTCAACATGGGCGGCGGTTCCTCCCTCCCCAAGCTGCTCAAGCAATGGGGCATCGAGTTCGACACCACCAAGGTCGCCGCCGACGCCCGATTCTCCCGCGAGATCGACTTCGGCCGCGGCTCGCAACCCGCTCCCTCCTTCCTCTTCCTCAACCGCGACGCGGTGTCCCAGGCCGACGTCGTCTTTGGCCAGACCGACAACATCCTGTTGCCGTTCTCCGGCGTGTTCACCGGCAAGGCGGCCGACGGCCTCAAGCAGGACGTGCTGCTCCACACCAGCAAGGACTCGCAGCTCGTCGATGGCGTCACCTCCCAGCTCAATGGTCGCAAGGTCCTCGACGACTTCAGCCCCTCCGGCGTCGAGTACGCCCTCGCCATCCGCCTCACGGGCAAGTTCAAGACCGCCTTCCCGGACGGGAAGCCCGCCGCCAGCAAGCCCGATGACAAGGAGAAGAAGGACGAGCCCAAGGCAGACGTCCTCAAGGAGTCCAAGGAGGACGGCATCGTGTATCTGCTGGGCGACTCCGACTTCCTCTACGACCCCTACTGCGTGCGCGTGGACCGCATGTTCCGCGTGGCGGTGCCCTTCAATGGCAACCTTTCCCTCGGCCAAAACCTCGTCGAGCAAGTGGCCGGCGACTCCAGCCTCATCGGGGCCCGCAGCCGCGCCACGGTTCGCCGTCCGTTCACCGTGATCCAGGAGAAGCAGGCCGAGGCCGCCAAGAAGTTCCAGGTCGAGATCGCGCGGTTCCAGAAGGAGGTGGACGAGGCCGGCTCCAAGATCTCCCAGATCCAGAGCCGCAAGGAGGGCAACCAGAAGTTCATCCTCTCCCCCGAGGCCAAGGCCGAGTACGACAACCTCGTCAAGAAGCAGGCCGACGCGAACCGCCAGCTCCGCAAGGTCCGCAAGGATCTCCGGCAGGAGGTCGAGGCCCTCGAGTTCAACACCAAGCTCCTCAACATCGCGGGCATGGCGTTGGTCGTCACTGGCGTGGGCATCGCCCTTGCCGTCATCCGCATGCGCAAGACCGCCGCACGCTAGGTCCTCGCCTCCACGCAACGTTTCTCAACCACCTGATCCGCCATGAAGGGCAAACAACTCCTCACGCTGGTGGCCGCGCTCCTCGTGCTCGGGGCGGCCGGCCTCTTTCTCCGCCAAAAGGAATCCTCCCGCCTCGCCACCTCCAAGGTCGGCATGGGCGGCAAGCTCCTCGGCGACCTCGACGTCAACGCCATCGCCTCCTTCCGCGTCCAGTCCGGCACCAACCAGCTCGTGGTGGCGCGCGAGGGCGACGCCTGGGTCGTCAAGCAACGCGGCAACTACCCCGCCGGCTTCAACACCCTCGCCGAGTTCCTTCGCAAGCTCGCCGACCTCAAGGTCACGCGCCCCGTCGAGGCCGGCCCGTCGAGGCTCCCCGCCCTCGACCTCGTCGAGCCCTCCAAGGGCAAGGGCATCCGCCTCGACCTCGTCGATGCCTCCGGCAAGACCCTCCGCTCCATCCTCCTCGGCAAGTCCTACATGAAGGGTGGCGAGGACAACTCCCCCTTCGGCGGCGGGTTCGCCTCCGGCCGCTACGTCATGGTGGGCGGCGACAACAAGACCGTCGCGCTCGTCTCCGACGCGTTGTCCAACGTCGATGTCCGCCCCGAGGACTGGCTCGACAAGGAATTCCTGAAGGTCGAGCAACCCCGCCGCATCGAGCTCGTCCGCCCCGCCGCCACCAACAACTTCACCCTCGTCCGCACCAACGACACCGCCGAGTGGCTCCTCGCGGACGCCAAGGGCGATGAAAAGGCCGACCCCGGCAAGACCAGCTTGTTCTCCTCCGTGCTCGCCTCCCCCACGTTCAACGACGTCGTGGTGAACCCCGACCTCGCCGCCCTGGGGCTCGACAAGCCCGAGGTCGCCCGCATCACCACGGCCTCCGGCTTCGTCTATGAGATCAAGATCGGGAAGCCCCAGGCCAACGAGGATCGCCCGGTCCAAGTCTTCGTGACGGCGGCCCTCGAAAGCCAACGCGTCGCGGGCAAGGACGAGAAGCCCGAGGACAAGGAGAAGCTCGACAAGGCCTTCAAGGAGGAACTGTCCAAGAAGGAGGCCAAGCTCAAGTCCGAGCAGGCCCTCTCCAAGTGGACCTACCTCGTCAGCAAGTGGAGCATCGACGCCCTCCTGAAGAACCGCGGCGACCTGTTCCCCGACAAGAAGGCACCCGATGCCGCCCCAGGCGCCAACGGATCCGCCCCTGCCCTCCCCGGGCTCCCCGACTTCAAGCTGCCCGGGAATTGACCCTGCCTGCGGCGTCCCGCCGCAGGTCATGACGAGGGCCAGAGCCTAGCCGGAACGATTCAGTTGGGAGGGAAGTGATTGCGAAGCAGATGCTTCTGCAACCCGAGGAGTGAGCGCTCCCCCGCTTCCCACGCTCTGTAGGCCGCGTGCCCTCACGCGGCGGCACGAATGCCGCACCTCCGTGCGGCGGCTGCAGAGCGACAGCGACATCCTGCCGCTGATCCATGCGGGGCCAGCGGCTGGAAGCCGCTTCCACTTTCACTTGGCCTTCATGGAAGGTGGCAGCGACATCCTGCCGCTGGACATGATGCAGCCAGAGCCGAGACGGCTCGGCGACGTTTCCGCCGGGCGGGGGCACCCGGCCTACAACCCTTGCTAGTGTCGTGTCTCACAAATGGCTGGTGTTTCGCCGCGAGGGATTTTCGTGTCCAACGAGGCGCGAGTGACGAGCAGACCCGCAGAGGTCTGTGAGGAGCGAG
>CAIRNV010000458.1 GCA_903880005.1 uncultured Verrucomicrobiota bacterium
CCATCCGGTCCCTAGACGTTTTCTGTGGGTTCCGGCGAGAGGGTACGCCGCAGGCATTCAACCGTGGACCCGGATATGCGAGCCTTGCATGACCCGGGAGCGCCAACGGCGCGGCATACGCCAGCCCGGGGCAACGCCCCGGGTTGGCCCGACCACAACCCACCCAAGCCCTGAAAGGGCGCAATAAGCCGAAACGATTCCGTTGGGAGGGAAGCGATGGCGAAGCAGATCGAGCAAGCACGACCGATCCAACGGAATCATTACGGCTTCGGCGCGAGGACGGCCAGCGGGACGCCGGGATTGTTCTGGGTGAAGTAGCCGACGGACCACTCGGTGGGGAACAGGGCCACCGGGTTCTGGTCCTGGTCGAATGCGAGTCGCGAGCCCGTGGGCAGGGGCAAGGCTTCCAGGGCCTCGGGCGTCATCCCTTGCGGGAGCCACCGGACCGCCGTGAACGGCGCGGCCTCGCGTCGCGTCTCGGCCCCGTACTCCGTCTCAAGGCGGTATTGCAGCACCTCGAATTGCAGCGGGCCCACCGCCGCCAACAAGGGGACCCGGCTGGCCGTGTCCTTCAGGTAAAAGGCCTGCGCGACGCCTTCGAGCAGCAACTGGTCCAGCCCCTGGCGGAACTGCTTGTACTTCGCCGTGTTCGGGTTGTGGAAGTACTCGAAGACCTCCGGCGGAAACCGCGGGATCTCGTCGAACCGGACGGAAGGATCCGTCGTCAGCGTGTCCCCGATCCCGAACCCGTCATGGCCAACGAGGCCGATGATGTCGCCGGGCCATGCCTCGTCCACGGTCTCGCGTTCGTTGCCGAAGAGCTTGTGGGACGACGAAAGACGGACCTTCCGGCCGGACTGGACGTGGGTGACGACCATGTCGCGCTCGAACTTGCCGCTGACGATGCGGACGAAGGCGATGCGGTCGCGATGCCTCGGATCCATGTTGGCCTGGATCTTGAAGATGAACCCGGCGAAGTGCGGGTGCGTGGGCTCGATCATCCGGCCCTCGCCGGCGTTGGGTTCGTGGCTCATCGCGAGGAACGCCTTAGTCGGCCGACATCGCGCGGGCGATGCTGTTCCACCATGCGTCGTGGAGGGGCTTCAGCGGGGCGGACCACTCGCCATCGGCGGTCTTCACCACCAACGCGTCGCCGCCCACGACGCCGATGCGCGCAGCGGGCACCCCGAGGATGGACGCTTGCTTGAGGACGCGGCCGGCGTCGTCGGGAGCCACGGTGATGACCACGCGGTTTTGCGTCTCACCGAACAGCAGGGCCTCCGGGCGCATCCCGGCCACGGCAAGCGCGGCGAGGTCGATGCGGGCCCCGAGGAGGCGCGGCGTCTCGCGGGCCACGAGCTCGGAGATGGCGCACTCGGCGAGGGCCACCGCGAGGCCGCCGTCGGAGCAGTCATGGGCGCTGCGGACGACGCCCTCCCGGATCCATGCCACCAAGGTCGTGTGAAGCGTCTTGGCGACGTCGAGCGGGCAACGCGGCGGAAGCCCGTCCTTGAGGCCATGGACGACGCGAAGCCACGCCGACCCGCCCAGGCCCTGCAACGGGTCCGACATGTCCACGGGCTCGCCCAGCAGGAGGATGACGTCGCCCTCGTTCTTGAACCATTGGGTCGTGACATGGGCCGGGTCCTCGACCAAGCCGACGACGGCGACGGTCGGGGTGGGGTCGATGGCCCCGAGGGCGCCCCTTTGGTTGTAGAGGGAGCAATTGCCGCCCGTCACCGGGGCGTCCAAGGCGCGGCAGGCGTCGGCCAGGCCGCGGACGGACTCGCGGATTTGCCAGAAGATGGCGGGGTTGTGGGGGTTGCCGAAGTTGAGGTTGTCGGTGGCGCCGAGCGGCAGGGCACCGGCGCAGGCGATGTTGCGGCAAGCCTCGACCACGGCCGCCTTGCCGCCCTCGTAAGGGTCCAGGGCCACGTGCGCGCCGTTGCAGTCCACGGACATCGCCACGTACTTCTCGGGCACGGGCTTCCCGGTGGCCGGATGTCCCGGGGGCAACACGGGCAACGAGTCCGCCTTGATGCGCACCACGGCGGCGTCGCTCCCGGGACACACCACGGAACCGTCCCGGACCATGTGGTCGTACTGGCGATACACCCAGTTCTTCGACGCGATGGAATGGTCCGCGAGGAGCCGCTGGAGGACGGCGGCGGGCTCGGTGGACGGGGGCAAGCCATCCAGCGTGAACGCCCGGACACGCGCCATGGACTCCGGCTCCTTGAACTCGCGGAAGTAGATGGGGGCGTCGTCGGCCAACTGGCGGGCGGGGATGTCGGCGACGACCTGCCCGTGATGGCGGACGACCATGCGGCCCGAGTCCGTCACGACGCCGATCTCGGACCAGGGGAGGTCCCACTTGTCGAAGATGCGCTTCACCTCTTCCTCGCGGCCCTTCTTGACGACGACGAGCATGCGTTCCTGCGACTCGGAGAGCATGATCTCGTAGGAGGACATGTTGGGGGCGCGCTGGGGGACGCGATCGAGCTCGATCTCGATGCCGGTGCCGGCGCGGGCGGCGGTCTCGCAGGTGGAGCAGGTGAGGCCGGCGGCGCCCATGTCCTGCATGCCGGCGACGGCTCCGGTGGCGAGGAGCTCGAGGCAGGCCTCGCAGACGAGCTTCTCCATGAAGGGGTCGCCCACCTGCACCGCGCCGCGCTGTTGCTCGGCGGATTCCTCGGTGAGGTCCTGGGAGGCGAAGGCGGCCCCGGCGAGGCCGTCGCGCCCGGTGGCGGGTCCCACGTAGAAGACGGGGTTGCCCACGCCGTGGGCGGCGCCGCGCGTGATTTGCTCGTGGCGCAACACGCCGATGCAGAAGGCGTTGACCAGGGGATTGCCCTCGTAGGAGGCGTCGAAATAGACCTCGCCGCCGATGGTGGGGATGCCGAAGCAATTCCCGTAGTGGGCGATCCCGGAGACGACGCCCGAGAACAGGCGGCGGACGGCGGGGTTGGCCAGCGAACCGAACCGAAGCGAATTCAGCCCGGCGATGGGCCGTGCGCCCATGGTGAAGATGTCGCGGATGATGCCGCCGACGCCGGTGGCGGCGCCCTGGAAGGGCTCGACGGCCGAGGGATGGTTGTGCGACTCGATCTTGAAGGCGATGGCGATGCCGTCGCCGACGTCGATGATCCCGGCGTTTTCCTCGCCGGCACCCACGAGGATGCGGGAGCCCTTGGTCGGGAACGTCTTCAGGACCGGCCGGGTGTTCTTGTAGGAGCAGTGCTCGCTCCACATGACCGAGAAGATGCCCAGCTCCGTGTAGGACGGCTCGCGGCCGAGGATCCCGAGGATCTTCTGGTACTCGTCCGGCGTCAGGTTGTGACGCGCCACCAACTCCGCCGTGATTGCAGGTTCGCTCATCTCAAAGGAAGCCGACCCTATGGAAACGCCCGGGGCAAACAAGCCTAGGCCGGAACGATTCAATTGGGCCGTTCGTGCTTGCTGGATCTGCTTCTCAATCACTTCCCTCCCTATTGAAACATCCCGGCTCGCCATGGGCGCCTGCCACGCCAGCCGTGGGATGCGGCGGAAGGTTGGCGCGGCGATTCCGTTGGAACCGGCGTCGAATCCCGTGCTTGGATGCAACCTGCACGGGGTGGCAATCGCGCCGGCCCGGCACCGCATCGGCATCGTTATGGCGACATCTCCTCTGACGGCATCGGAAGTCCAAGAATTGGTCAACGGGCTCGGGCGCATGGCCCGCAACCTGTGGTGGAGCTGGGACCAGGACGCCCAGGACATCTTCCACGAGCTTTCCCCCCGGGGATGGCAAAACCTGTACCACAACCCGGTGGCGATCCTCCACGAGGTGTCCGCCTACGAGCTTCGGGTGCGATTGCAGGAGCCGGCGTTCGCGGCCCGGGTGCGGGCCGTGCTGGGCAAGTTCGACGCCTACCTGCGGCACGACAGGACGTGGGCCGCGTTGGAGGCGCCGGGCTTGGCGGCAAGGCCCGTGGCCTACTTCAGCGCGGAGTTCGCCTTCCACGAGACCCTGCCCATCGCGGCGGGCGGCCTCGGCGCGCTGGCCGGCGACCACGCCAAGTCCGCGAGCGACCTCGGCATCCCCTTCGTGGGCGTCAGCCTCTTCTACCGCGAGGGATACTTCCAGCAGGCCATCAACCACGAGAACTGGCAGACCGAGTACTACACCCAGCTCAACCCCAGGAACCTCCCCGTCGAGCCCGTCCTCGACGCGCGCGGCGAACCCCTCGTCTGCACCGTCCGCGTCGCGTCCACCACGGTCCGCTTCCACGCATGGCGCGTGAACATCGGACGCGTCCCCGTCTATCTCCTCGACACCAACCGCCCGGAGAACGAGCCGCACCTGCGCGACCTCACCCTGCGCGTGTACGGGGGCGACAGCACGACGCGCGTCTTGCAGGAGATCGTGCTCGGCGTGGGCGGCGTGCGGCTGCTGCGCATGCTGGGGCACCAACCGGGAACGTTCCACATGAACGAGGGCCACGCGGCCTTCCTCACCCTGGAACTCGTGCGGGAGAAGCTCGCGGCCGGGCTGCCCTTCGACGAGGCCGTCCGCCGCACCACCGCCGAGTGCCTCTTCACCACCCACACGCCCGTCGAGGCCGGCCACGACCGCTTCACCAGCGACCTCATGGCCTACGCCGCCCACGGGCTTGCGTCGGACCTCGGGCTCTCCCACGACGCCCTCATGAACCTCGGGCGCGTCCGGGCCGACGACGCCGCCGAGCCCTTCTGCATGACCGTCCTCGCCCTCCGCCTGAGCCGGGCTGCCAATGGCGTCTCGGCCCTCCACGGCGAGGTCTCGCGCGAAATGTGGCGGGACCTGTTCCAGGCCCAGCACGAGGAGCAGGTCCCCATCGGCCATGTCACCAACGGCATCCACCTCGTCGGCTGGATGAAGGGCACCGTCCGCAAGTTCTGGCGGAACAAGCACCGTGAGCTGCACCCGGACCGCACGGACCTCGACTGGATCGCGGACGCCAACTCACGCGAGTTCTGGGCCAGCGTGTCGGATCCGTCCGTGGTCTCCGACGAGGAATTGTGGGCGTTGCGGTATCGACTCCGGCGGGAGTTGATCGAGTTCACCCGGCGCCGCCTTCTCCTGCAGGGCCACACGTTCAGCCCGGGCGACTTCATCACCTTCGACAGCTTCCTCAACCCCGACGCCCTCACCATTGGCTTCGCCCGTCGATTCGCCACGTACAAGCGCGCCCCCCTCATCTTCGACCAGTTCGAGAACGTGGTCCGACTCGTCCGCGACTCGGCGCGCCCGGTCCAGTTCATCTTCGCCGGCAAGGCCCATCCGCGCGACGACGCCGGCAAGGCCTTCATCCAGAAGGTCATCCACCTGTCCAAGTACTCCGAGCTGAAGGGCCACGTCGTCTTCATCGAGAACTACGACATCCACGTCTGCCGCATGATGGTCTCCGGGTGCGACATCTGGCTGAACAACCCGCGGCGTCCCCTCGAGGCCTCCGGCACCAGCGGCATGAAGACCACCGCCCATGGATGCCTCAACCTCAGCATCCTCGACGGCTGGTGGCGCGAGGGCTTCGACGGCTCCAACGGATTCGCCATCGGCCCCGACTCACACCCCTCCGACGTCGCGGAGCAAGACCGCGTGGACAGCCTCAACCTCTACCAGGCGCTGACGACCCACGTCATCCCGGAGTTCTTCCACCTCGACGCCGACGGCATCCCCCGTCGTTGGATTGCCCGGATTCGGAGGGCCATGGCCACCTTGGCGCCCGAGTACACCACCTGGCGCATGGTCCAGGAATACACCCGCAAGTACTACCTGCCCTAAGCCGCGACGATTCAGTTGGGAGGGAAGTGATTGCGAAGCTGATGCTTCCGAAAGCCGAGGGGCGGGCCTCACCACGGAACTTCAGGATGGGATCAACCAAACCCGCCGGTGAAGTGGAACGCCTCGCCCGTGATGTAGGCCGCGTGCCCTCACGCGGCGGCAGGAATGCCGCGCCTCCGTGCGCCGGGGGCAGAGTGGCAGCGGCGTCCCGCCGCTGGTCGTGACCCATCCTGAGCCGAGACGGCCCTGCCACGCTTCCGCCGGGTGAGGGCGTCCGACCCACTATGCAGACCGGCCGTCGTCAGGATTCCTGCAACGACTCGAACTGTTGGAGGCGCGTGGGTTGACCGCGCAGGCGACGCACCATGTCCCGCGCACGGACGGCCGCGACGCCCAGGGTTCCCAGGACGACGCCCGCCACCTCGCGCCGCACGGCATCCACCTCGGATGCGTAGGCCGGGTTGGCGGCGGCAAACAACTGGCGCTTGACCTCCGTGCGGGCGGCAAACCGCAGCCTCAGCACGGCCCGCGTCCAGGGTCGTCTCCATGCCGGCTCCGGGATCCAGCCCGCCACCCGGGACATCGCCCGCCATTCGTCTCGGACGAAGGTCTCCAGGCTCGAACGGTGACGCGCCGACGCGTTGATGTTGCTGATCCGGTACTCGCACAGCACCTCGGGCACCTCCACCACCGCCAGGCCCAGGTGCGCCAACTCGGCCAGGAACACGCCGTCGGCCAACTGGGGAAACGCCCCAAACGTCGCGGGCATCGGCCGCCGCGACGTCCTGAAGAGAACCCCCGGCAGCAGCACCGTCTCCAACGTCGCCTGACGACGCAGGAATTCCCCGGTGGGGACGACCCGGGGACCGGGGCGAACCGGCGCCGGCGCGGGGATCACCACCCGCCCATGCTGGTTGATCTTGTCGTCGGGCACGTACGAGAACGCCTGGCCCGCCATGCCTTCCAGCGCCGGCACGCATCGTTCGTAAAACGTGGGCCGAACCCGGTCGTCGGCCATCAGCAGGTGCAGGTAGTCAGCCTCCGGCGCGAGCGCGAGGCACCGGTTCAGGTTGCCCAGCACCCCCACGTTTTCCGCATGGCGACGAAACTCCATCCGCAACGTGGGATGCCCGCGGACGATCGCCTCGGTGGCGTCCGTGGATCCGTTGTCGAGGACGACCACCCGGTCCGGACGGCGGGTTTGGGACGCCAGGGCCTCCAGCGTCGCGGGAAGGAAATGGGCCGCGTTGAAGGTCGGGATGGCCGTGAGGACCACAGGCGCTGCCGTTGTCGAGGCCATGGTTGGGACGGATGGCGGGGAGCCCTAGCGCCGCCGCAGCCAGGCCCCGGGCCAATGCGTGATGTTGCGTCGCAGGCCGCTTTCGTTGAACGGCCACGGGGGTTGCACCCACTCGAACTCCGGATGCGCCGCCGCAAACTCCCGGGCCGCAGCCTCCGGGTGATCCCACGTCCACTCCGGTTGCCCGCGTGGCGCGTCGTGGAGGTCCTTCATGATTCCATCCGTTGCCACGATCCACGACCCGGGCGTGACCAACCCGTGGTACGCCTCCAGTTCGGCCGCCACATGGGCCTTGGTGTGGTTGGAGTCCAACAGGACCAGGACCTTCTCGCCGGGCCTCACGAGCCCGCGGACGTGATCAACCACGGCCGGGTCCGTCGAGGATCCCTCGACGAGCGTGATGTAGGAGGCGAGCGGATGCCCCTCGATGGCGGCGCGGTTGTGGGGGCGGATCTCGATGTCGATACCCACCACCCGGCCACGGCCCAGCACCTTGCAAAGGCTCGCGTAGTACACCAGCGACCCGCCGTGGGCCACGCCCGTCTCGATGATCACGTCGGGCTGCACGGCATGCAGCACCTCCTGGGTCCGCACCATGTCCTCGGGCAACTGGATGATCGGCCGGCCCATCCAACTGAACGTGTACGGATACCGCTGGCTCCACCCCACCTTCACCCAGGCGTCCGACAACAACTCGAACGCCCGGTCGGAATACAGCGGAAGCTCCAGCCGCCCGTCCGGCCCCTCCGCGACGAAGGTCCTGGACTCGGTGTCGATGGTGATTTTCATGCGATCGCTAGGACAAGCACGGGGAGGTTATCCAAATCGGGTTCAAAGGCAGAGGATGTTTCCGCGGAACCCGGCCCGGGACAGGGCATCGGTGATCTCGCGTGCGTAGTTGGGGTTGGCGATGACGACCATGCCCAGCTTGGGCAGGGCGGGGTCGGACGGGGCCACGACGGGCACCGACGTGCCCGGGATCACGCCGCCTTGCTTGGCGGGGTTGGCATCCACCACGAACGCGGGCCTCATGCGGCCCAGCAGGTTGGCCAGCGCCACGCCCTTCGCGCCCGCGCCCCAGATCGCCCATCGACCGCCGCCCCGTCCCTCGCGGATCCGGCGCGCCAACGTCTCCCGTTGCCTCTCCGCCGCCCGGCTGAAGCGCGCGAGGGAGCCACCCGACGGGATGCCCGGGCCCCGCGCGGGCCGGCGTCCGGCCCCTCGGGCGACGCCAAGCTCGAGCCACTGGTATTGGCCCCCAAACACGGCCGCCTGCCGTCGCACCACCAAGCCAGCCCGTCGCATCAAGCACGCCAGCGTCGGCTCCGTGAAGTAGTTGCAATGCTCGTAGAACACGTCCCACAGGCAGCGGTTCTCGACGATCCACTCAAACCTCGGCGTCTCCACCACCACCAACGGATCGCCGGCCGCGCGCGCGATCGCGCCCAGCTCGGCCAGGAAGGGCCCGATGGCCGGAACGTGCTCCACCACATGACGGCAAATCACC
>CAIRNV010000459.1 GCA_903880005.1 uncultured Verrucomicrobiota bacterium
CGCAGGCGGGGAGCAGGGGGCGGTGCGCGGCACAGTCACCGTGGAGTCGGCCGGCACGCTTCGGTTGACCGCAGTCAACGCGTTGGGGTGGGGCGATGGCACCAAGGTGAATTCTCTGATCGTGAAGGGTGGACTCGTGGAAACAACAGCCTCCGGCGACAACGGATGGGGTGTCGCCTATCAGATGACCGGCGGCGAGCTCCGATCGAATGGCGGTGCATCCTCTGCAAGCACTCCGTCTTGGTTTAGCTTCGGCGGTGGATCGTCCGTCACGACGTTGGCGAGTTCTTCCCCGGCGGTGATCAGCGGGCGGATCCTCCTCAGGGAAGCAAACGTCAACGACACCATGTCCTTCGATGTCGCTGACGGCCCCGCGAACATCGACCTGCTCGTCACCGCCTCGCTGACACGACTGGGCACCGCGGGCAACATCCGCAAGAACGGGCCCGGAACGATGGTTCTCTCCGGCAACAACACGCATTTCGGTCCCACCACGATTGCTGCGGGCACCTTGCAGGTGGGGTCGGGAGGAACGGCGGGGGATCTGGGAACGGGTGCGGTGGTGAACAACGCCGCGCTCGTGTTCGACCGGAGTGACACATGGACGGTGGCGAACGCAGTTTCCGGGACAGGCACACTGACGAAATCGGGTTCGGGCACGGCGATTCTGACCGGGGCGAACAGTTACACGGGAGCCACAACGGTGTCCGCCGGCACATTGCAAGTGGGCGGTGGCGGCACTTCGGGAAGTCTGGGCACGGGGGCGGTGGTGAACCATGCGGGGCTGGCGTTCAATCGGAGTGATGCGTTGACGGTGGGGAACGCGATCTCCGGCACGGGCTCGGTGACCCAATCCGGTACGGGCACCCTCACGCTCACCGGCGCGAGCACCTACAGCGGGACGACGATCATCGGTGCCGGGACGCTAGCGTTGGGTGGATCCGGCTCCCTTGCCGGAACACCGGCGATCCAAGTGGCGTCCGGGGCGAAGCTCGATGTTTCCGGGCGTTCCACCCTGTTTTCTCTGGGAGCGTCACAGGTGCTCGCCAATTCCGGGGCGAACGGTCTTGTGAACGGCGATCTCGACGCCTCGGCGGGGATTCTCTCGCTGATGTCCGACGGCGTTTCGTCGGCCTTCACGGTGTCGGGCGGGACATTGACGGTCGGTGCCGGGACCGCGCTCAAGCTGAACAAAACAGGGTCTGCGTTGGGCGTGGGTACGTACAAGGTGATTGCAAGGGGTGCTGGTGGGACGGTGGCCGGGGTGGCTCCGGGGGTTCAGGTGGAAGGCTCGGGTTTGGCGAGCGGGACTCAGGTTTCGGCGGAGATCACCGGAGGCGAGTTGTATGTGAAGGTGGCCGCTTTGCAGACAGTGACGGGGGCCAACAACCTGATCGCGGCGAATTTGAATGGGCAGGGCAGTTTTGCATTACCGACGCTGCCGGCCACCACCATTCCCTTGACGATGGAGATATGGGTGAAGGCCCGCACGCTGCAGGGCACCGCGCGCCTCATCGAACTGGCTGGGACGTCTGGTGACAACATCGTGTTGCTGCCCATGAACGGGAAGCCCGCATTATACCTGGGCACCGGTTCCGAATGGCTTGCAATGGAAGCCCCGAATACGATGCCCCTCAATACGTGGACGCATGTTGCCGCAGTCATCGATTCCAGCCGGAAACGATATCTCTATGTGAACGGACAATTGGTAGCCACGGGAGCCGCGACCGCCTATCCCGCGGATGTCGCCCGGTCTTCCAATTATATCGGCAAGAGCTTCTATGATACCGACCCCCTGCTGGATGCCTCTGTGGCGGATGTTCGCATCTGGAGCGTTGCCCGCACCCAGGCAGAGATTCAGGCGGCGATGTCGGTGGGATCGATCACCGGGGCGGCGGCGGGTTTGGTGGCGGCCTATCCGTTTGGATCGACGGGGGCGGGCGTGTTGGCGGATGTGAGCGGGAACGCTCGGACCCTGACCCAAGCAGGGTCACCCCAGTTCGAAAAGTCGGGAACCGGCTCGGTGGCGACGTCGGGCTTTCTGGACACCTCGTCCCTCATGGTGTCTTCGGGGACGTTGATTCTGGACACCTCCAATGCGTTCAGTGGGGGGGCGACCGTGACGGGGGGCACCTTGCAGGTGGGGTCGGGAGGAACGACGGGGGATCTGGGAACGGGTGCGGTGGTGAACAACGCCGCGCTCGTGTTCGACCGGAGTGACACATGGACGGTGGGGAACGCGATTTCCGGGACGGGTACACTGACGCAATCGGGTGCAGGGACGGCGATCCTGACCGGGGCGAACAGTTACACGGGAGCCACAACGGTGTCCGCCGGCACACTGCAAGTGGGCGGTGGCGGCACTTCGGGAAGTCTGGGCACGGGGGCGGTGGTGAACCATGCGGGGC
>CAIRNV010000460.1 GCA_903880005.1 uncultured Verrucomicrobiota bacterium
AGTGATTGCGAAGCAGATGCTTGCGCAAGCCGAGGAGTGAGCGAGGCGCGGGCCGGTACGAGGCCCGTAACGAGCGAACGACGAAGGATTTGCGCAAGCAGATCGAGCAAGCACGACCGATCCAACTGAATCGTTACGGCTAAGCTCCGGTCGTGGCCGCGGCGAGGTCGCGCTCCGTGCGGAGCCGCAGCTGGCCGCATGCGGCGTCGATGTCGTGGCCCTTTTCCATGCGGAGGGTGGCGGTGATGCCGCCGGCCTGGACCGCGTCGGCGAACCGCCGGCATGCCTCCGGGCTGGGGCGCTTCCATTCGAGTCCCTCGACGGTGTTGTACGGGATCAGGTTGACCTTGGCGCGGAGTTGCCGGGCGATGGCCACCAAGGGCTCGGCCTGCGCGACGTCGTCGTTCACGCCCTCGATGAGGATGTACTCCAAGGTGATCATGCGCCCGCGCCGTGCCACGTACTCGGCGCACGCCGCCACCAGCTCCTGGAGCGGATGCTTGCGGTTCACGGGCATGATGCGGCCCCGGACCTCGTCGGTCGCGCCGTGCAACGAGATGGCGAGCTGGAACTGCTCGGGCTCGGACGCGAGGCGGCGGATGCCGGGGACGACCCCGGAGGTGGAGATGGTGATCTTCCGCGCGCCGATGCCGCCGCCCCAGGGTGCGTTGAGGGCGCGGAGGGCCACCATGAGGTTCCCATAGTTGGCCATGGGCTCGCCCATGCCCATGATGACGAGGTTGTTGACGAGGCGACGCGAGCCCGGCGTGGCGGCAGCGCGGCCTGGAGGGAGGGGTGCACCCGGGGCAATGGAGTTGGCGGCCGGCGGCGCGGGATCGACGTCGTGCGTGGCTGCCCAACGCTCGACGGCGAGCACCTGCCCGGCGATTTCCCACGGGGCTAGGTTGCGCTTCCATCCGTCCAGCCCGGACGCGCAGAAACGGCAGCCATAGGCGCAGCCCACCTGCGTGCTGACGCACAGCGTGTGGCGGTCGGCCGCGTCGCCGTACAACGCGGGGTTGGCCGGGATAAGAACCGACTCGACCATGGCGCCATCGGGCAGGCGCCAGAGGAACTTGCGGGTGGTGTCCTGGGCGCCTTGGACCCGGGCGACCTCCAGGCGTCCGATGGAAAGCTGCGAGGCGAGGGTCTCGCGCAAGGCCCGCGGGACGTTGGTCATCTCGTCCCACGATGCGGCCCGGCGCTGCCATACCCAGCCCAGCACCTGGTCCACGCGATACGCGGGCTCCCCCGGCAGCCTGGCCAGCAATGTCTCGCGCGTCTCGTGTCGGATGTCGGTCAGCATGGGTTCACTCCTGCACGAAGTAGGAGAGGTTCTCCAGCTCGATGGCGAGGTTCACGTTGTTGACCGTCACGTGCTCGGGCACGTGCGGGATGACCGGCGCGAAGTTGAGGATCCCCACGATGCCCTCCTCCACCAGCGCATTGACGACCTCCTGCGCCCCGGACCCGGGCACGGCCACGATGGCCATGCGCACGTGGTGCTTCCGGATGACATCCCCGACCCGGTCCATGGCATGGACCGTGACCTTCTGGGTCCGCTCGCGTGCCCGGGGCGGGTCGGCGTCGAACGCCGCGACGATCTCGAATCCCTCCTGCTCGAACCCCCGGTACTGGAGGAGGGCGGCGCCGAGGTTGCCCACGCCCACGAGGATGACGGGCTGGAGCCGGGAGGTGCCCAGCAAGTCGCCGATCATCCGGGCCAACTGCTCCACGTCGTACCCCAGTCCGCGCGTGCCGAACTGCCCGAAGTAGGTGAGGTCCTTGCGCAGTTGGGTGGGCTTCACGCCGGCCGCGCGGGCCAACGCCTCCGAACTCACCGTCTGAAGCTGGTTCTGCTTCAGCCGCTGCAAGCAGCGCAGGTAAACGCTGAGGCGGTACACGGTCTTGCGCGGAATCTCTGGTCGGCTCCCCATCTTCAACCTCGACGACGCTATCCCATCCGCGTCGCCGACGGCAACCTCCCCGGCGTGGGCATCACGACCCGCGAACCAGCCCGCGCCTCCGCGCCAGCTCCACCAACACCCGCAGCACCTCGTCCGGGGTCAGGCGCGTCGTGTCCATCACCAAGGCGTCGTCCGCCGGCCGCATCGGGTTCGAGCGGCTTCGGTCGGCCAGGTTCCGCTCCAGCACGTCCGCGTAGGCGGCGGCGAACGTCATCCCCAGCCCACGTTCCAGGCGCCGCGCCGCCTCCACGGGATCGACCTCCAACCACACCTTCAAGGCCGCCCTGGGGAACACGACCGTCCCGCAGTCGCGTCCGTCCGCCACGAGGCCCGGCTCCGAAAACATCCCCCGTTGAAACTCCAGCAACGCCGCCCGCACCTCCGGCACACGGCTGTACTGCGGCGTCAACGCCGACACCTCCGGCGACGTCAATTCAGCCACGTCGAGCAACCGCAGCGTGCCGTCCGGGCCGCGCAACCCGTAGGCCTGCGCCGACACGTCGTAATCCAACGCCCCGGCCCGCAATCGTGCCGCCAGCTTCTCCGCCGCGTCCGCAGGCCCCACGCCCTCCGCCATCGCCAGCATCGTCGCGGCCCGGTAAACATGCCCCGTCGAGATCCCGCGCCAGCCCAGGTGCTGGCTCAGGCGAACCATGGCCGTGCTCTTCCCCGTCGCCGCGCCGCCGTCGATCGTGATGACTCGTTCCAACATGCGGCCCCCACCGTGCCGTCTCCCGCCACGGGCCGCCAGAACGCGTTGAAACCCGTGGCCAAGGCGGCTTCAAATCCACCCATGCGCCTGCCCCGTTGGATTGCCTGCCTCCTGGCCCTTGCCGTGACCGGTGCCTTGCCGCTTTTCGCGAAGCCCCGGCCGGCCTCCCGGCCCCAGCGCCCCAACCTCCTGCTCATCATCGCCGACGACCAGGCGTGGACCGATTACGGCCACATGGGCCATCCCATCGTGCGCACGCCGAACCTCGACCGCCTCGCGCGGCAATCACGCGTCTTCACCCGTGGCTACGTCCCCTCCAGCCTGTGTTGCCCGAGCTTGGCGTCCATCCTCACGGGCCGCCCGCCGCACATCCACGGCATCACGGGCAACGATCCGCCCTTGCCCCCCGGCCTGTCCGGGGCCGCCCGGTATGCGTCGCCCGAGTTCCTGCACGGCCGGGCCCGGATGAACGCACGCATGGAAGCCCTGCCCACCTTGCCCCGCATCCTCGCCGGGCAGGGATACCGTTGCCTCCAGACCGGCAAATGGTGGCAAGGCCACTTCCGCCATGGCGGCTTCACCGATGGCATGACGCTCGGCGAGGAGGCCAAGGCGGGCCGCCATGGGGACGAAGGCCTGCGCATCGGACGGGAAACCCTGCAACCGATCCGCGACTTCCTCGACGACACGGGGCGCACCGGGGAGCCGTGGATGGTGTGGTATGCGCCGATGTTGCCCCATGACCCGCACACGCCGCCGGACCGAATCCTGAGGCGGTACGAGCCGTTGGCCCCGTCGATCCACGTCGCCCGTTATTGGGCGATGGTCGAGTGGTTCGACGAGACATGCGGTGAGATCCTCGGCGAGATCGAGCGCCGTGGCCTTGCCGACAACACGGTCGTGGCCTTCGTCGCCGACAATGGGTGGATCCAATCCGCTGACTCCCCGCGCTACGCGCCCAGGTCCAAGCAGTCGCCGTACGACGGAGGCCTGCGGACGCCCATCCTGTTGCGATGGCCGGGACACATCCGGCCCGGGCGGGTCGAGCAACCGGTGAGTTCCATGGATCTTTACCCCACGTTGATTCGATGCGCCGGCATCGAGCCCCCGGCCGGCCACCATGGCATCGACCTCGCGGACGCCCGGGCCGTCCGCTCCCGCAAGGGCGTGTTCGGGGCCTGCTTCCTCCACGACATCCCCGATCTCGAACACCCCGAGCGCGGCCTGCGCTGGCGTTGGATGGTCCGGGATGGATGGAAGCTGATCGTGCCCGACCCGGCCCAGGAACCCCACGGGGCAGCCCAGCTCTTCCGCGTGTCGCGCGATCCGCTGGAAACGCGGGACTTGGCCGGGGCCGAGGCGCGCAGGGTCCGTTCGATGAAGGCCTCCCTTGACGCGTGGTGGCCCGGGCCCCAGCGCGACCCGTGACATCCGGGGACGCATCCTCCGCGGAGCCGCCACGCCCTTGGCCTGAACCCTGCTTCGCCGTCGGAATCCCCGTTGCAGGGACCTTTTCCTGATGAAGTCGCCAATCGACAGCCGCCAGCTCCATGCGTTCTTCACGCTCGCGCGCACGGGCAGCTTCACGCAGTCGGCCCGTGAACTGTTCCTGACGCAGTCGGCGGTCAGTCATTCCATCAAGGCGCTCGAAACGGACATGGGGTGTCGCCTTTTCGACAGGGTGGGCAAGACGGTGATGCTGACCCAGGCCGGGGAGCAACTCCTGCCCCATGCCGAACGCGTCCTGCGGGAAATGGAGAACGCCCGGCAAGGCATCCATGGCCTTCGACAATGGGGCTACGGCCGCCTTCGCGTTGCCTCCCCCGCGCCCCTCGGCGACGCCCTCCTGCCTGGCGTCATGGCCGAGGTTCGCCGACGCGAGCCCAAGACCTTGCTTCGGATCGAGGCCGTGGACGACCTGCACGCGACGGAGCTGCTGGAGCGTCGGTCGGCGGACCTGGTGTTGGGCCCGGCGGGCAAGCCGGACGAGCGCTTCGCCGTCGAGCCCTTGTTCCAGGAGGAATACCTCTTCGTGGTGCCGGCCGGCCATCCGTGGGCGCGCATGGCTGCCGCCCCGTTGGATGGCATCGGACCCCAGCCCGTCGTGGCCCCCGGTCTCATGACCGCCGCGTGGCGATACATCGACGAGTTCTTCCGGGCCGACCTGATCAGCCTCAACGTCCAATGCGAGGCGGCGACGCCAGTGCAGGCGCTGGCGCTGGTGCGAGCGGGCCTCGGCGTGGCCCTCGTTCCTTCGTGGGCGGCCCCGAAGCCAGGCTCGGACCACGGCCTTGCCCCGGTCCCCCTTGGACGTCGTCGGCTTCGCATCCCTTGGGTGATCACCCATTGGCGGGGGCGACGGCTTTCCTTGCCCGAGGCGGTGTTCATCGAGGTAGCGCGTCAACAGGCCGCCGCGTTGTCGGGCGAGCCGCCGGCACGCAAGGGGCGCGCGTCCGGGTAATACCGCTCCGGCAATCGTGCCCGTAACCCCCGGGACGATGAACCAGTCAAGAGGGACATGAAAAACCGGTTGTTCCTCCACGTCCCATGGGTTGCCGCCCTCGTCGCCACCTCCCTCCTCGCCCAGGAGCCCTCGCCCCCGGCCGGGGGCGAGCGTCCCCGCCGCGAGTCGCGTGAAGGCGGCCCCGGCGGCCCCGGCGGCCCGGGCGGACGCGGTGGCATGATGCGCATGCTGCCCGTCATGCAGGCGCTGGACGCCGACGGCGACGGCGAGCTGTCCGCCGCGGAGATCGCCAACGCCTCGGCCGCCCTCAAGAAGCTCGACAAGAACGGCGACGGGAAGCTCGACGCCGAGGAGTTGCGCCCTGCCATGGGCGGGCGCGGCGGACCCGGTGGCCCCGGTGGGCCGGGAGGCGGCGCGGCCAGCGTGGCCGAGCGCGTCAACCAGATGATGGCCATGGACAAGAACGGAGACGGCAAGCTCGCCGCCGACGAGATGACGGACCGGATGCGGGGCATCATCGACCGGGCCGACGCCAACAAGGACGGGTTCGTCACGAAGGCCGAGCTGGAGGCGTTCATGGCGCAACAGCCGCAACGCCAAGGCCAAGGCCGGGGCGGTGAAGGCGGGGAGGGTCGGCGCGGCCGCGGCGAGCGCGAGTAGCGCGTTTCTCCCCGCACAGCGGTCCCGCACGCAAGGGCGGCCGTGCACGGCCGCCCTTTTCGTCGGGCCACCTCCCGGGATCTCCCACCTCCACGGCTGCCTCCCATGAAATCCCTCGCCCTTCTTGCCGCCGCGTCGGCCTTGATTGCGGCGTCCACGCTCCTGGGCGTCACGCCTCCCGCTGCGGAGCTGCGCGTCATGCGGCACGAGAACGTGCTTGGCACGTCCTTCGAGCTGCGGGTTCGCTCCCGCCAGCCGGCTGCGGCCACCCAAGCCGAGGCCGTGGTGCTCGCCGAGATCGATCGCCTGGCCCGCGTGTTCAGCACGTACTCGCCCACGAGCGAGCTCAGCCGTTGGCAGGCCACGCGCCACGTTGCCACGCCGGTCTCACGCGAGCTGGCCGAGGTCATGGGGATTGCGGATCGCTGGCGCGTCGAGACTGGCGGAGCGTTCCACCCCGGGGCCGCCTTGTTTGCCCGCCTCTGGCGTGAGGCGGCCGATGCCGGTCGGGAGCCATCCGCCCCGGTGCTGTTGGAGGGAACGCGCCGGTTGGCGACCGCACCTTGGCGGCTGGATGCCGCCTCGGGCACGGCCGAGCGGCTGGGGGACTACCCCGTCACGCTGGATGCGGTGGCGAAGGGCTGGATCATCGAGCAGGCGAGCGCGCGGGCCTGGGCCCTCGGCGGCATGGAGGGCCTGTTGCTGGAGATCGGGGGCGACCTGCGCGTCCGGGGAACCTGGCCCGAGCGCATCGCGCTCGTGGACCCGCGTCACGACGAGGAGAACGCGGCGCCCATGGGCTGGGTGGACGTCCGTGATGCCGCCTTGGCCACCAGCGGGGGCTATCGTCGGCACGTCGGCACGTCGGCCGGACGCCCGCGATCCCACATCATCGACCCGCGCACCGGCGTGCCCGCCCATGCCATCCTCGGGGCCACGGTCATCGCGCCGGACGGCGCGACGGCCGACGCCTTGTCCACGTCGTTCTGCGTGATGGAACCCGCGGCGAGCCTGCGGTTGGCGGATGCAACGCCCGGCGTGGCGTGCCTCGTGGTGTTGGCGGATGGAAGGACGGCCACAAGCCTTCGATGGCCCGGCATGGCGCAGTGGGTGGCCGACACCAACGTCGTGGTGCCGCCCCGTGGAACCAACGCAGCCGTATCGTTTGAGCTGGCGCTTTCCTTCGAGCTGCGCTCGCCCACCGGCGGGCGATACCAGCGTCCCTACGTCGCCGCATGGGTCGAGGACTCCGATGGATTCCCGGTCCGGACCCTGTTGCTGTGGGTCTTGCAGTCCCAAAAGGGCCAGCGCTGGCTGCCCGACCTTCGACGGTGGCATCGCGGCGACGACACGCGTCGGTTGGTCGATGACAAGGACCTGGTGGCGACCGTCTCGGGGGCGACGCGCAACCCGGGCAAGTACGGCGTCAAGTGGGATGGGAAGGACGACCACGGCGCGGCGGTGAAGCCGGGCAAGTACACGCTGTACCTCGAGGCCGCGCGGGAGCACGGGACGTATCAGTTGATGAAGCACGAGTTCACGCTCGGGGGTGATGCCTTCGCCGTGGATCTCAAGGGCAACGAGGAATTCACGGGGGCACGCGTTGAAGGCCATCGAGTCCAACCCAGGCGGCCCTGAGGGCGTCGCGACGGCTTTGACGCCGGCCACGGCGGGTGGGCGGGCGTTGCCCGCGTGGGCCCGCTGGGTGCACTTGTACGCATCCATGCTCGGCCTGGGTGCGCTCCTGTTCTTCAGCGTCACCGGCATCACCCTGAACCATCCATCGTGGCTGCTGGGCTCCCGGCGGCGCTCCGACAAGGTCGAGGGCCGCATGGAGGTGGCCTGGCTCGCGTTGGGACGAGGCGAGGACGCCGTGGACAAGCTCCAGGTCGTGGAGCACCTGCGGCGCCAGCACGGGTTGCCAGGGCTCGTGGACGACTTCCGCGTCGAGGACGCCGAATGCTCCGTGGCCATCAAGGGCCCGGGCGCGAGCGCGGACGTGACCGTGGACCGCAAGACGGGCGAGTACCGAGGCGAGCGGATTCGCGAGGGTTGGGTGGCGGTGGTCAACGACCTGCACAAGGGCCGTCATGCCGGGCCGGCGTGGGCGTGGTTGATCGACGTCTCGGGCGCGTTGCTGGCCGTGGTGTCGGCCTCCGGCCTTTGGCTGCTGTGGTACGTGCGACGGCGTCGTGCGACGGGCCTGTGGACGGGGCTCGTGGGCCTGGGGGTGCTGGTGGCGGCGTGGTGGATCTGGGTGGCGTGAGCAACGCGTCGTTGCAAGACGACGGCTTCGGAAGCAAGGCTCTTGGGCGGGACGAGCTGATGGAAGGGCGTGGCGGGAAACGACCGGCCCACGCGACGGGTTCCATCGCCACGTCCCGGCATTCATGCGGCGGTTCCTGCGCGGGGAGATTCCCGCGGCCGTCCGCGACACACGGCAGAGATCATTCCAGAGATGAGCAAGAAGGTGTTCTTCGACCTCGAGGTCGATGGCAAGGCGGCGGGGCGGATCACGTTTGCGTTGTACGACGACGTGCCCAAGACGGCGGAGAACTTCCGCGCGCTGTGCACGGGCGAGAAGGGCTTTGGCTACAAGGGTTCGTCGTTTCATCGGGTGATCACGGGCTTCATGGCCCAGGGCGGCGACTTCACGGACCACAACGGCACCGGCGGGAAGTCGATCTACGGGTCGATGTTCCCGGACGAGAACTTCACCCATTTGCACACCAAGCCGGGCCTGCTCTCGATGGCCAACCGCGGCCGCAACACCAACGGCTCCCAGTTCTTCGTCACGTTCGTCGCGTGCCCTTGGCTGGACCAGAAGCACGTCGTCTTCGGCGAGGTGGACTCGGATGCGTCGAGCGCGGCGGTCCTGGCGGCGTTGCAGAAGGCATCGACGCGTGACGGTCGCCCCTCCGCCCGGCTGGTGATCGCGGACTGCGGCGAGTTCGCCTGAGGCATTCGGCCGCGGCCCGCATCATGCGCATCATTGGCGGACTTGCGGAGGGTCGGTTGCTGGGCGTGCCGGAGGGGTTTGATGTCCGGCCGATGCCGGACAAGGTCAAGCTGGCGGTCTTCAACAGCCTGGGGGCGCGGCCGCAGGGTGCGGCCGTGCTGGACCTGTTTGCGGGGACGGGCGCGCTGGGCCTCGAGGCACTGAGCCGGGGCGCCTCGGCGTTGGTGAGCGTGGAACGATCGGAGCGACACGCGCGATTCTACCGCCGCAACCTGGAGGCCACGGGGCTCGACCGTGCGCGGGTGGAGCTGCGGGTGCAGGACGTGTTCACGGTGCTGGGCGCCCTGCGGGAGGCCGGACGACGGTTTGACCTGGTGATTGCGGACCCGCCCTACGGCGAAAAGAACGTGGGGCGGCGTTCGACATCGCTGGCCCAGCGGTTGCTGGACGACCTCGACCTGCCGGCGTTGATGGCTGCCGGGGGCCGTTGCGTGGTGGGCCATGCGCGGCGCGATCAAGTGGAGGTGCCCCCGACCTGGCGCGAGGCGAAGGAGCTTCGCCATGGGGACACCATCATTCGCATCCTGGAATGCCCCATCCACGCGGAGGACGGGCCGGGGGCCTAGACCGAGCGGGGCGCGGCGCGCAAGTCCTTGTCCTCGCGCGACCGATACGGTGCGGATCGGGTGTTTGGAAACGGGGTTGGGAGATTCGTGCGGCGGGGTTTCGGGACAAAACGGTTGCCCATTGTGGCACGGATATGGCTTAGTGACTGACCGTTTTCCGCCGGGGACGTGGTTCATGTTTTCGGGGGCAAGAGACGTCGGATCACATGAGCCGTCGCCGGATGCAGGTCTTTTATTCCGGCCGGGTACAGGGGGTTGGCTTCCGGTACCAGGCGCGCCAAGTGGCCTCGGGCTACGAGGTCACGGGGGTTGTTCGCAACTTGCCGGACGGGCGGGTCGAACTGGTGGCGGAGGGTGCATTCGACGAGTTGCAGGAATTCAGGAAGGCCATCCGCGGGAGCGGGCTAGGGCCGATGATACGGGACGAGCAGGAACATTGGACGGAACCGAGCGGCGAGTACCGCGGGTTCGAGATTGTGCGTTGATGAGATACGCCATCATAGCGGACATCCATGCCAACCTGGAGGGACTCCGGGCGGTGCTGGAGGACATCAAGGGGCAGGGCTGTACCCACGTGGTCTGCCTCGGCGACGTCGTTGGATACGGCGCCAACCCCAAGGAGTGCCTCGACATCATCCGGGGGATGAACATCCCCGTGGTGAAAGGCAACCATGACGAATACATCGGCAGCACCGAGGACCCGGAGGGGTTCAATGACGCCGCCGCCGAGGCCGTCACGTGGAGCCGCAACCAATTGACGGACGAGGACCGTAAGTGGCTGCGCGACCTGAAGTATCGCCGGTTGGTCGCCAGCTTCTCCATCGTCCATGCCACCTTGGATGTCCCCGAGCGTTGGGGATACGTCTTCGAGAAGCTCCAGGCCGCCTCCTCCTTCACGTACCAAAACACGCAGGTGTGCTTCTTTGGCCACACCCACGTGCCGTTGGCCTTCATCAAGGACACCGCCGTGCGCGGGGGGGTGTACCATCCGGAAGGACTGAGGGTGGAGCCCGGCAAGAAGTACTTCGTCAACGTCGGCTCCGTGGGGCAACCGCGCGATGGAGACCCCCGCGCCGGCTACGTCGTGTACGACCTCGCCCGGCAGACCATCGACCTGCGCCGCATCGAGTACGACGTTGCCACGGCCCAGAGGAAAATCCGCGAGGCGGGCCTGCCCGAGCGCCTGGCCAAGCGCCTCGCCGAGGGCCGGTGAAGTCCTTGTCCCGGGGATGCGTCCCCATAGAGTGCACCTTGTGAAGCGATTCCTTCCCTTGCTGTCTGCCTTCGTGGCCCTCGCCCGTGCCTTGGCCCAGGTCGAGGTGCAAGTCTCGCTCCCCCAGGAGATCTTCCTCGTGGGCGAACCCATCGAGGCCGCCCTGCGCATCGCCAACTTCACCGGAAGCAAGGCCATCTTTGGCAAGGAGCCGGGCTGGCTCCGATTCAACGTCGAGGCCCATGACGGATTCGTCGTCAATCGGCTCGGCGACGGCCCCGACCCTGGGGAATTCTCCCTCGAATCCTCCACGCGGGGCACCGTTCGCCTCGACATCCAACCCTCCTTCGACCTCGCGCGCCCCGGACGCTACCGCGTCTCGGCAACCATCCGTGGGCCCGGCGGATCCGAGTTCACCAGCCCCGAGGCCACCCTGGAGGTCGTGCGCGGAGCCAAGCTTTGGGAAAAAGACTTCGGGGTTCTCCCCTTCGGCTCCGAGACCCCCATCGCCCGCAAATACCTCCTCAGCCAAGTCGCTCACTTGCGCGAAGCGCGCCTCTACATCCGCGTCACCGACGCCGATGAATCCGGCAACATCCGGACCGTCCCCCTCGGCAGCACCGTCTCCTTCAACCGCCCCGCTTGCTCCCTGGATCGCCAGTCCCGTCTCCACGTCCTTCACCAGTTCGACGTCTCGTCCTATCGCTACCACCAGATCGGACCCGACGGCACGCTGCTGGCTCGTAGGACCTATGTCTTCGCGGAGAAACGTCCCCAACTTCGCATCAGCGAGGCCGGGGAGGTTGCGGTGGTGGGCGGTGACCGACGACGCATGCCGAACGACGTGCCCACCGAGGATCCGAAGAAGCCGGCTGGAACCGGTCACGCGCCCTTGCCTGCGGCAGGTGCCAAGGATGCGCCCAAGCCCGACGCACCCATCAAGCCCCCGGCCGCTCCCGCGCCTTAGCCGGAACGATTCAGTTGGGTCGGTCGTGCTTGCTTGATCTTCTTTCGCAAGAGCTTCGTCCTTCGCTCGTTACGGGCCGCGAGCTGGCCCGCGCCTCGCTCACTCCTCGTCTTGCGAAAGAATCTGCGGCGCAATCACT
>CAIRNV010000461.1 GCA_903880005.1 uncultured Verrucomicrobiota bacterium
CCCTCGCCAGATGCGCAGGGCGAGGTCTATCGACTCCTCGTCCTCGCCGCCTGCCGTTTCTACCACGCCCTGCTGCCGAACCTCTTCGAGAAACTCGACGACGAGACCGAGCTGCTCCTGCCCGATGACCTCCTCACCGAGCACTCCTTCGTCCACGGCTTCCGCACCGAGATCAGCGACGACGACTGCGGCGATGGGCAGCGGGCCAATGTCGAGATCCTCGGCTGGCTCTACCAGTTCTACATCTCCGAGCGGAAGGACCAGGTCATGGCCCGCAAGAGCGCCGTGCCCACCGAGGACATCCCCGCCGTCACCCAGCTCTTCACCCCGCACTGGATCGTCCGCTACCTCGTCGAAAACTCCCTCGGCCGGCTCTGGCTCCTCAATCGGCCCGGCTCCCGGTTGCGCGAGCACATGCCTTACTACATCGAAGACAGTGGACAGGGGGCAGTGGCCAGTGGTCAGAAAGAAGGCTATGCAAATACAAACTTACAAGGATCTGATCGTGTGGCAAAAGGCGATGGATCTGGCGGAAACCGTCCATCGACTCAGCCGGTCGTTTCCAAAGGAGGAACTCTACGGGTTGACCAGTCAACTGCGCCGGGCGGCGGTATCAGTGCCCTCGAACATCGCGGAGGGACAGGCGCGGCAGTCCACGGCGGAGTTCTTGAACTTCCTCTCGATCGCCCAGGGATCGCTGGCCGAAGTGGAGACGCAACTGCTGCTGGGCATCCGGTTCGGATATCTGACGACACCGCAAGCCTCAGCCGCCCTCATCCTGCGGGAGGAAATCTCCAAAATGCTGGCGAGTCTGCGCTCCAAGCTGGCCACTGGCCACTGACCACTGACCACTCTGCCGCCGGACAGGGCACCCCCGAAACCTATCTGAAGATCGAACGCCCAGAAGACATCCGACTCCTCGACCCGGCGGCAGGCTCCGGTCACATGCTCACCTACGCCTTCGACCTCCTCACCCTCATCTACGAGGAGGAAGGCTACGCGCCCACCGAGATCCCCGCCCTCATCCTGCGGCACAATCTGCACGGGCTGGAAATCTGCCCCCGCGCCGCCCAGCTCGCCGAGCTCGCCCTCGTCTTCAAGGCCCGGGAAAAATCCCGCCGCTTCTTCCAGCCCGAACACCTCGTCCGGCCCCACATCATCGAGCTGCGCGACGTGCACTTCGATGAAGGAGAACTCGCCGCTTACTTCAACGCCATCGAGCCAGCTGCCTCTTCCAATCCGCACTCCGCAATCCGCAATCCGCAATTCGTAAAGCTTCTCCACCAGTTCGAGGAGGCGAAGAACTTCGGCTCCCTCATCCAGCCGTGCCTCGACGAACGGGCCATCGCCGACGCCCGCCGCGCCATCGAGGCGAAGGACCTCGGCGGCCAGCTCTTCCTGCGCGAGACGCACCTCAAAGTCCTGCGCGTGCTCGAACAAGCCGAGGCGCTCACCCAGCGGTATCACGTCGTCGTTGCCAATCCACCCTACATGGGGAGTAGGCAGATGAACGGACGGTTGCGCGTATTTGCAGAAGAGAACTTTCCAAAATCAAAATCTGACTTGCTGGCGATGTTCGTAGAAAGAAACCTCGAATTGGTAAAAGGGCATGGATTTATCGCAATGATAACCATGCATTCGTGGATGTTTTTGAGTGCGTATGATGATTTGCGGTCAGACCTATTAAACTCGTCGTCACTCGTTACTTTGGCACATTTAGGACCACGCGCATTCGACTCCATATCCGGAGAAGTGGTTCAAACGGCTGCATTTTGTCTCAAGAAGATTTCTAGCCAAGCTCAGGCAATTTGCTTCCGACTCGTCGAGGGTTCAAACGAAGCGGAGAAGGAAAGAGCGTTGCTCCGACACGAAAATCGTTTTCTCATCACTAACGCGGACATCCGGAAATTGCCGAGGTGTGTGTTTGCATACTGGCTTGATGAAAAACTGAGGCACGTATTCCAGCTCAGAAAGTTCGGAGATATTTCTGATGGGGAAGGAAAGAATGTAACCGCTGATAACGCTCGATTCTTGAGGCTTGTTTGGGAGGTGGAGTCAAACAAGCTTGGCCGAGGCAAAAAGTGGCTTCTCTATGCAAAAGGAGGAGCTAATAGAAAATGGGCGGGCAACTTGGAACATGTTGTGGATTGGAGTGATTCCTCGCGCTTGTTTTATCGCAAGAACAACGCTTCGCGCATCATCGAAGAGAGATTCTGGTATAGGCCAGGCATCACTTGGTCCGTTATTGGAGGCTCGGGAACGGGCTTCAGACACCTCCCGGCAGACACTACATTCGACACCAAGGGATTGGCGCTGTTTACAAAAGACAACACGAAGGTTTTTGAGGCACTAGGTCTGATGAACTCAGTAGTCACAGGGGTTATTCTTCCAACGCTTAACCCGACGATGTGCATCAACACGGTGGACGTGAAGTCCATTCCCGTTCCAAATGCACTTCCCGAATGCTCCGAATGCGTAAACGAGTTGGTTTCCATCGCCCGCGCCGACTGGGACAACTTCGAGACCTCGTGGGACTTCCGCGACCAGCCGTTGCTGCGGCCGGGGCTGAAGGGCGCGACGCTGGAGGCGAGCTGGCGGAATTGGGAGGCGCGGAGCACCGCCGCCATCCGCCGGATGCAGGAGCTGGAGACGGAGAACAACCGGCTCTTCATCGCCGCCTACGGCCTCGACGGCGAGTTGGAGCCGGCAGTGCCCGAGGAGCAAATCACCCTCGCCCGCGCCGAGGCCCGCCGCGACATGGCCGCCTTCCTCTCCTATGCCGTCGGCTGCATGATGGGCCGTTATTCCCCCGACCACCCCGGCCTCATCCTCGCCAACGCCGGC